>JBDHSZ010000095.1:0-13628 GCA_039812945.1 Shinella sp. | reverse complement strand
AAATTTAAGGGGAAAGTCCGCCCGTCGCCGCTCGCGCCGGCCCGCCGCCTTGTGCGGGAAGCCGGTTCGGTGGAGCGCGCGTCGCTCGAGGCTGCCCTGATATTCCGTTGCCGGCAGCTTCGTTACGGTCCGGTCCGTGCTTCTTCGAACCCTCAAGCCCCAGCCCCTCGAGGAAGCCGGACCGGACCTCCCCCATCGCGGAGGCGGTCACCGGGATGCGTGTTCGCCCGTCAGTACCGTCGCGCCGAGAATGGCGCCGGGCGTATCGGCGCTTTGCATGCGCTGGATCAGCACCGCGCAGCCTCCGGCCTTCTTTTTCTTCTTCAGCATGTCGGCGGGAAGCACCAGATTGGTCTCCTTGCCCTCCCACATGCCGATCGTCTCCATGTCGGTCACGGCATGCCAGTAGTTGACGGTCTTGCCGCGGTTCTCGCCCTCGTCGATGTTGATCGTGCGCTGCTGCTCGAAATAGGCGATCACGATATTGGCCTTGCCCTCGCCCGACCCGACATGGATGCGCAGCTCGTCATTCTTCACCGCGACATCGACCGGCACTTCCAGCCCCTTGCCCTCGCCCGGCATCGCGGCGATGCGGCTGCGGATACCGGAAAGGTCCGCGCCGTTGATGTGCTCGCGGCCGTTCAGCACGGCCTGGGGCGTATAGACGCCGTTGCGGCCGAACATGCGGGCATAGGCATATTGCCGGTCGGTATTGTCCTTGGAGGCGAGCGTGTCGGCCCAGCCGAGATAGTTCCAGTAGTCGACGTGATAGGCGAGCGCAACGACGTCGCCCTCGCGCGCCAGGGTCTCCAGCACCTTGTCGGCCGGCGGGCAGGAGGAGCAGCCCTGGCTGGTGAAAAGCTCGACGACACCCTTGGGTTGGACGGCGTGCTGCGCATGGGCGGCACTGGCTCCGAGCGTCAGCACGATCGCCAGACATTGCAATAGAGTCGGACTCGGCATGATCATTTCCAATGGAGCGCCGGCAAGGGCCAGCCTTTCGGCCGTCATACGCGCTTGCAGCTTCAACAGGAAGTCACGATGGAGTGAGATTTTCAACCCGGCAAACGAAAATGCCGGGGCTTTCGGCCCCGGCACGTCATTTTCAGGCGAAGGCCGCTCAGGCGGCGAGGTCGCGCAGAACGGTCTGCAGGATGCCGCCATTGTTCATGTAGGTCACCTCGTCCAGCGTATCGATGCGGCAGAGGAGCGGAACCTCCTTCACCGTGCCGTCGGAATAGGCGATCCTGGCGATCTTCTTCTCGCGCGGCTTGATGTCGCCTTCCAGCCCGTCGATGGTGACGATTTCGTCACCCTTCAGGTCCAGCGAGGCCCAGGTCGTGCCGTCCTCGAAGACGAAGGGCACGACGCCCATGCCGACGAGGTTGGAGCGGTGGATGCGCTCGAAGGACTGGGCGATCACGGCCTTGACGCCGAGCAGGTTGGTGCCCTTGGCCGCCCAGTCGCGCGAGGAGCCGTTGCCGTATTCGACGCCGGCGAAGATGACGAGCGGAACGCCCTCTTCCTTGTACTTCATGGCCGCGTCGTAGATCGACATCTCTTCCTTGGACGGATAGTGGATCGTGTAGCCGCCTTCCTTGCCGTTCGGGCCGAGCATGTGGTTGCGGATGCGGATATTGGCGAAGGTGCCGCGCATCATGACCTCATGGTTGCCGCGCCGCGTGCCGTACTGGTTGAAGTCCGCCACCGCGACGCCGTTGCCCGTGAGATACGCGCCGGCCGGCGAGGCCGCCTTGATCGAACCGGCCGGCGAGATGTGGTCGGTGGTGATCTTGTCGCCGAAGAGGCCGAGGACGCGCGCGCCGTCGATGTTCTTCAGGCCCGAGCCGGTCTTGCCCATGCCGACGAAATAGGGCGGGTTCTGCACATAGGTCGACTTGTCGTCCCAGGCATAGGTCTGGCCCGCCGGCACCTGCACGGCCTGCCAGTTCGCGTCGCCCTTGAACACGTCGGCGTATTTCGCGGCGTAGAGCGCGCGGGTGACGTATTTCAGGATGAACTCCTGGATTTCCTGCGAGGTCGGCCAGATGTCCTTGAGATAGACCGGGTTGCCGTCCCGGTCCTCGCCGAGCGGCTCCTTGGTGAGGTCCTTCTGGACGGAACCGGCGAGCGCATAGGCGACGACGAGCGGCGGGGAGGCGAGGTAGTTCGCCTGCACGTCCGGCGAGATGCGGCCTTCGAAGTTGCGGTTGCCCGAGAGGACGCCGGCGGCGATCAGGCCCTTGTCGTTGATCGTCTTGGAGATCGGCGCCGGCAGCGGGCCGGAATTGCCGATGCAGGTCGTGCAGCCGAAGCCGACGAGGTTGAAGCCGAGCTTGTCGAGATCGGCCTGCAGGCCGGACTTGGCGAGGTATTCGCCGACGACCTGCGATCCGGGCGCGAGCGAGGTCTTGACCCAGGGCTTGGTCTTCAGGCCCTTGGCGACCGCGTTGCGGGCGAGAAGGCCGGCGGCGATCAGCACAGACGGGTTGGACGTGTTGGTGCAGGAGGTGATGGCGGCGATGGCGACGTCGCCATGGCCGAGATCGTAGTCCGTGCCCTCGACGGGGTAGCGGTTGGAAAGCTGGCCGGGCTTCTTGTAGTCGTTGTCCATCGACGCGGCGAAGCCGGAGGCGATGTTCTCCAGCGGGATGCGGCCTTCCGGGCGCTTCGGGCCGGCCATGGCCGGGACCACGTCGCCGAGGTCGAGCTCGAGCGTGTCGGTGAAGACGAGGTCGGAGCCGTCGCCGTCACGCCACATGCCCTGGGCCTTGGAGTAAGCTTCGACGAGGGCGATGCGCTGCTCCTCGCGGCCGGACATGGTGAGGTAGTTGACGGTCTCGCCGTCGACCGGGAAGAAGCCGCAGGTCGCGCCGTATTCCGGGCCCATATTGCCGATCGTCGCGCGGTCGGCGAGCGTCATGTTGTCGAGGCCGGGGCCGAAGAATTCGACGAACTTCGAGACGACGCCCTTCTTGCGCAGCATCTGCACGACCATCAGCACGAGGTCGGTCGCCGTGACGCCTTCCTTGAGCTTGCCGGTCAGCTTGAAGCCGATGACTTCCGGCAGCAGCATGGAGACCGGCTGGCCGAGCATGGCGGCTTCCGCCTCGATGCCGCCCACGCCCCAGCCGAGAACGCCGAGGCCGTTGATCATGGTCGTGTGGCTGTCCGTGCCGACACAGGTATCCGGGTAGGCGACGATCTCGCCGTCTTCTTCCTTGGTCCAAACGGTCTGGCCCAGATATTCCAGATTGACCTGGTGACAGATGCCGGTGCCGGGCGGCACGACGCGGAAGTTCTTGAACGCCTGCTGGCCCCATTTCAGGAAGCGGTAGCGCTCGCCGTTGCGCTGGTATTCGAGCTCGACGTTGCGGGCGAAGGCGGTCGGCGTGCCGAATTCGTCGACGATGACCGAGTGGTCGATGACGAGATCGACGGGAACGAGCGGGTTGATCTTCTCCGGGTCGCCGCCGAGCGAGACCATCGCGTCGCGCATCGCCGCAAGGTCGACCACGGCGGGAACGCCGGTGAAGTCCTGCATCAGCACGCGCGCCGGGCGATAGGCGATCTCGTTCTCGACCGTGCCCTTGTTCGTCAGCCATTCGGCGACGGAAAGGATGTGCTCCTTCGTGACGGAGCGGCCGTCCTCGAAGCGCAGCAGGTTCTCAAGAAGCACCTTCATCGAGTAGGGGAGCCTAGAGACGCCGGCAAGGCCGTTCGCCTCGGCCTTGGGGAGGCTGTAATACACATAGTCGACGCCGTTCACCGTAAGGGTCGAACGACAATTGAAACTGTCTAGGGATTTGGACATCTTTTACCCCGTCTCGTCTGGCGCCAGAAAGCTGACGTACGAACGCCCGTGCGCCGGTGAGGCGCGTATGGGATGCGGGTGCGGTCATTTCCGCTGTCCGTACGCGGAAATCATTCCCGTGTTCGGCGCTTGGATGAAATTCACGCCGACCGCTGGCGTGTTGCGGGCGTTATAGATAATTTCTAAGAAACGATCCAGACCGCCCGAGGGTGAATCGGGACAATTTTTTTGCATTGCGACCAAGGTCGTAGGGGAAAGTGAAGCACCATGCGGTTCGTCGCCGAGGGATTGAGCGCCAAGCGCGGCGAAGACCTGATTTTCCAAGATATTTCCTTTGAAATCGCCGGCGGCGAGGCGCTTGTCGTCAAGGGTCCGAACGGCTCCGGCAAGTCGACGCTGCTGCGGGTGCTGGCGGGCCTTCTGCCGGCCCATTCGGGGACTGCGAAACTCCTTGCTGCGGCGCAACCGGTGGGGCAGCTCGGCGAGGCCGCGCATTATCTCGGCCATCGCAACGCGATGAAGCGGGAACTGACCGTCGAGGAGAATCTGGCCTTCTGGAAATCCTTCTTCGGCGATTTTGCCGGCGGCGCGGGCGTGAGCCTTGGCGAGGCGGTGGAGGCGGTCGGCCTCGGCGACATCGCCCATCTTCCCTTCGGCTATCTCTCCGCCGGCCAGCAGCGCCGCATGGCCATGGCCAAGCTGCTCGTCGCCTGGCGTCCCGTCTGGATCCTCGACGAGCCGACCGCGGCGCTCGACGCCGCCGCCGAGACGATGTTCGCCGGCCTCGTCACCGCCCACCTTTCGCGCGGCGGCATCGCGATCGCCGCGACGCACCAGCCGCTCGGGCTGGAAGGGGTGAAGGAGTTGCGGTTGAAGGGGTTTGCCGGGGTTATGGAGGAGGTGTGGTGATGGATGCGCGCGTGGCTACCCCCCTCTGCCCTGCTGGGCATCTCCTTGACGATGATATCGCTTTTGGAATGAACCCGTCGCATCCGTTCCCCTTCTCCCCAGCGGGGAGAAGGGGACAAGCGGCAATGGCTTGCCCGGAGGCCCGCGCATGATCGCCCTCCTCTTCCGCGACCTCAAACTCTCCGTGCGCGCCGGCGGCGGCGCGCTGGTCGGCGTCCTCTTCTTCATGACGGTCGTCGCCGTCATCCCCTTCGGCGTCGGGCCGGACCTCAATCTCCTCGCCCGCATCGGCCCGGCCATCCTGTGGATCGGCGCGCTGCTCGCCGCGCTGCTCGGCCTCGACCGGCTGTTCCAGGCCGAGCGCGAGGACGGTTCGCTCGACCTGCTCCTCATGCAGGAGACGCCGCTGGTGCTGACGGTCTTCGTCAAGTGCGTTTCCCACTGGCTCGCCACCGGCCTGCCGCTCGTCCTCGCCGCGCCGCTGCTCGGCCTGTTCATGAACATGGACGAGACCGCCATCGGCGCGACGACGCTGACGCTGCTCGCCGGCACGCCCGCCATCACCTTCATCGGCGCGGCGGGCGCGGCGGTGGCCGTGGCGCTGCCGCGCGGCGGCCTGCTGGTCTCGATCCTCGTGCTGCCGCTCGCCATTCCCGTGCTGATCTTCGGGGTGAGCGCGGTCTATGCGGCGATCCAGGACCCCGCGCCCTTCCTGCCGCCCTTCCTCAACCTCGTCGCCCTCAACCTCGCCTTCGCCGTCATCGGTCCCGTCGCGGCGGCCGCGGCGCTTCGTCTTTCGAGCGACTGACGCGAAAGTGATTGCGGCAGATCAATTGAAGACCGGGTGCTTCCGCGTTAAAGAACCATCATGAGCGAACCGAGCCTTGCCATCCGAAAATTCAGCGACCTCGCCAATCCCACGCGGTTCCTGGCGCTGGTCGCCATCGTCTGGCCATGGTTGGCCGGGCTGACGCTCTGTCTGTTCGCGCTAGGGCTCTACCTCTCCTTCACGACGACGGGCGATTACCAGCAGGGCGAGACGGTGCGCATCATGTATGTGCATGTGCCGGCCGCCTGGCTCTCCATGATGTGCTATTCGGTGATGGCGCTGTCGGCGCTCGGAACGCTCGTCTGGCGCCATCCGCTCGCCGACGTCTCGGCCAAGGCGGCCGCGCCCATCGGCGCCTGTTTCACGCTGGTCGCGCTCATCACCGGCTCGCTCTGGGGCAAGCCGATGTGGGGGACCTGGTGGGTGTGGGATGCGCGGCTCACCTCGGTCTTCGTGCTGTTCCTGATGTATCTCGGCCTGATCGCGCTCGGCCGCGCCATGGACGACCCGACGCGCGCCGCCAAGGTCAGCGCCGTCTTGATCCTCGTCGGCTTCGTCAACATCCCGATCATCAAATTCTCCGTCGAGTGGTGGAACACGCTGCACCAGCCGGCAAGCGTGATGCGCATGGACGGCCCGACCATCGACCCGGAATTCCTCTGGCCGCTCCTCGTCATGGCCGTCGCCTTCACCATGCTGTTCTTCACGCTGCATATCCTCGCCATGCGCAACGAGATCCTGCGCCGGCGCATATCCGTGCTGCGCCGCCATGCCGCCCGCTCGGCCGGGCGCGCGGGAGGGGCCGCATGACCCACGCCTTCTATGTCGCGATCTCCTATGCCGCCGCCTTCGCCGTCGCCCTCGGCCTCGTGCTCTGGGTGTGGCTCGACCATCGCGCCCGCCGCCGCGAGCTGGGCGCGCTGGAGGCCGCCGGCATCCGCCGCCGCTCCGCCCGCAGCGAGGACGCGCGATGAGCGAGACGGATAGCGAAGGCGCGGGCAGGCGCACGCGCCTGATCCTCGCCGCCCTGCCGCTGGCGATCTTCCTCGGCCTCGCGCTGATCTTCTGGACGCAGCTCAATTCCGGCCGCGATATTTCCGAGATCCCCTCCGCCCTCATCGGCACCAAGGCGCCCTGGCGCGACCTCGAACCACTCGCCGGGGCCACGAAGGACGGCGCGCCGGTGCCGGCGCTGACGGCGGAAAGCGCCAAAGGCAAGCTGACGCTCGTCAATTTCTGGGCCTCCTGGTGCGTGCCGTGCCGGCAGGAGCATCCGGTCATCCTGGCGCTGTCGAAGGACCCGCGCCTCACCGTGGTCGGCGTCAACTACAAGGACGGCAGCGAGAACGCGCTGCGCTTCCTCGGCGAGCTCGGCAATCCCTTCTTCGCCATCGGCCTCGATCCCGTCGGCAAGATGGCGATCGACTGGGGCGTCTACGGCATCCCGGAATCCTATCTCGTCGGCCCCGACGGCACGATCCTCTACAAGAAGGTCGGCCCCTTCGACGAGAAGAGCCTGAAGGAAGGGCTCTATCCGGCCATCGAGAAGGCCCTTGGCGCGCCCGCTGCGGCGGGGTGAAGAGACCCCTCCCCAACCCCTCCCCGCAAGGGGGAGGGGCTTACCCTGCCACGCCCTGGGTATGAAAATCGGAACGGGGAGCAAGCCTCCTCCTTCTCCCCCCTCGTGGGGGAGATGCCGGCAGGCAGAGGGGGTTTTCAGACTTTCCACCTGCACCTCTTGCGCGCCGAAGCGCGGGGGATTATGCCTTCTGTCGCTCTAACGGGGTGCTCGCAGGTTTTTACCTGCCGGCTGAGAGGCGTTCGCCAACCCGAAGAACCTGATCCGGCTCGTACCGGCGGAGGGATTAGACGGCTCATTCCAGCGCCCTATTCCCGTTTGTGACCAGACAAGGAGGCGCTGATGCGCACGGCATTTCTTTCTTCCATCGCGGCGCTCGCCGTATCCCTCGCGTCTTCGGCGCTCGCGCAGGAGAAGACGCTGACCGTCTACACCTATGAGAGCTTCGTCGCCGAATGGGGGCCGGGCCCGAAGGTGAAGGCGGAGTTCGAGAAGACCTGCGGCTGCAAGGTCGAATGGGTCGGCGTCGCCGACGGCGTGGAGCTCCTGACCCGCCTCAAGCTGGAAGGCGAGGGGACGAAGGCCGACCTCGTGCTCGGCCTCGACACCAACCTCATCGCGGAAGCCAAGGCGACCGGGCTCTTCGAGCCGCACGGCCTTGCGCCGGAAGGCCTGACGGTGCCGGGCGGCTTCTCCGACGATACGTTCCTGCCCTATGACTACGGCCATTTCGCCGTGGTCTATGACAGCGAGACCCTGAAGACGCCGCCGGCGAGCCTCAAGGAGCTGGTCGAGGGCGACGCCTCGCAGAAGATCGTCATCGAGGACCCGCGCACCTCGACGCCCGGCCTCGGCCTCTTGCTCTGGGTCAAGTCGGTCTATGGCGACAAGTCCGCGGAAGCCTGGGCGAAGCTCAAGAACCGCGTGCTGACCGTCACGCCCGGCTGGTCGGAGGCCTACGGCCTCTTCACCAAGGGCGAGGCGCCGATGGTGCTGTCCTACACCACGTCGCCGGCCTATCACGTGATCGCGGAAGGCACCGAGCGCTACAAGGCGGCCGCCTTCTCGGAGGGCCACTATATCCAGATCGAGGTCGCCGGCCTGACGCGCACCTCCGACGACAAGGATCTCGCCCGCCAGTTCCTCACCTTCATGACGGGGCCGGATTTCCAGTCGATCATCCCGGAAACCAACTGGATGATGCCGGCCGCGAAAACCCGCGATCCGCTGCCCGCCGCCTTCGATGCGCTGGTCAAGCCGGAAAAAACCTTCCTCATTCCGTCCGACGAGGTCGCGGCCAGCCGCAAGGCCTGGATCGACGAATGGCTCGGCGCGATGAGCGCCAAGTAGCATGCTTTTCGCCCGCGCCGAACGACGGATGCTGGATATCGCCGGGGGCCTTGCCCTCGGCGGCGTCGTCGTCTTCGTCGGCGCGGCGATCGCCGTGCTGCTCGGCCATGCGGGCGCCAGCGGCGGCGGGCCGCTGCTCGACGCCTATATCGGCCGCGTCGCGCGCTTCACGCTGGTGCAGGCGGCGCTTTCGACGCTGCTCTCCGTCGTCCTCGCCATCCCCGTCGCCCGCGCGCTGGCGCGCCAGCGGGGCTTTCCCGGCCGCGTCTGGATCATCCGGCTCTCCGTCGTGCCGCTCGGCCTGCCGGCGCTGGTCGCCGCGCTCGGCGTTATCGAGATCTGGGGCCGGCAGGGTGTCGTCAACGATCTGCTGCGCCTTGCCGGGCTGCAGAATTCGGTCAGCGTCTACGGGCTCGCCGGCATCCTCATCGCCCATGTCTTCTTCAACCTGCCGCTCGCCGCGCGCTTCCTGCTCGCCGCGCTCGACCGCATCCCGCCGGAATACTGGCTGTCCTCGGCCAATCTCGGCATGGGGGGCGGCGCGGTCTTCCGGCTCATCGAATGGCCGGTGATCCGCCGCGTGCTGCCCGGCATCGCCGGCCTCGTCTTCATGCTCTGCGCCACGAGCTTCACCATCGTCCTGACGCTCGGCGGCGGGCCGGCGGCCACCACCATCGAGGTGGCGATCTACCAGGCGCTGCGCTTCGATTTCGATCCCGAGCGCGCCGTGCTGCTCGCCTTCCTGCAGATCGCGGTGACGGCGGCGCTGCTCTGGCTCCTCTCGCTGTTCGGCCGCCCGCCCGAGGAAGGCATGACCGCCGGCCGCGCCATCCGCCGCTTCGACGGCCGCCGGCGGCGTCTTTCGGACGGTCTCGTCCTCCTGCTGTTCACGCTCTTCACCG
Source organism: Shinella sp. (assembly GCA_039812945.1). GTDB lineage: Bacteria > Pseudomonadota > Alphaproteobacteria > Rhizobiales > Rhizobiaceae > Shinella. Next base: position 4,245 of record JBDHSZ010000095.1, on the reverse strand, counting down.
CCGCCCCGCTCGCCGCCACCCTCGTCTCCGGGCTTGCCGCCGATTTCGGCAGGCTGGCGGCCGATCCGATGCTGCATCGGGCGCTCGCCACCAGCCTCGCCATCTCCCTCGCATCGGCGGTGCTCAGTATCGCCATCGCCCTTCCCGTCGTGCTGGTGCCGCGCCTTGCCGAGAGCGGCGATGCCGGGGCCGCCACGCGGCTGATGGGCGGGGCCTTGCCGGCCGTCGGCTCGCTGATCCTGCTGGTGCCGCCGGTCGTCGTCGCCACCGGCTGGTTCCTGATGCTGCGCGTCCTCGGCGAGACGGGGCGTTTCGCGCCCTTCGTCGTCACCGCGCTCAATGCGCTGATGGCGCTGCCCTTTGTCGTGCGGGTGCTGGAGCCGGCCTATCGCACGCATCTTTCGCGCACCGCGCGCCTTGCCCTCAGCCTCGGCGTCACCGGCTGGCGGCGCTTCCTGCACATCGACTGGCCGGCGCTGAAGAGGCCGTTCCTCACCGCCTTCGCCTTCGCCATGGCGCTGTCGCTCGGCGATCTCGGCGCGGTCGCGATCTTCGGGGCGGAGGGCTTCGTCACGCTGCCCTGGCTGCTCTATTCCCGCATGGCGAGCTACCGCACGGCGGATGCCGCGGGCATCGCGCTGATCCTCGGCGTATTGTGCCTGCTGCTGACGCTGCCCTCCACCGCCGCCGAGCGCCCGACCGAAAGACCGCGCCCCGATGCCTGATCCCGCTATCCGCCTTGAAGATGTCAGCGTGCGCTTCGGCGAGAAGCGGCTCGCCTTCGACTGCGCCATCCCCGCCGGTTCCGCCGTCGCCGTCGCCGGCCCCTCGGGCGCGGGCAAGTCGACGCTCTTCAACGTCATCGCCGGCTTCGAGAAGCCCGCGAGCGGCAGCGTCACGCTGTTCGGCGAGGACATGGCCGGCCGCGATCCGGCGGATCGCCCCGTCTCCATCGTCTTCCAGGACAACAACCTCTTCGCCCACCTTTCCGCCGCCGACAATATCGGCCTCGGCATCGATCCGGGCCTGAGGCTCGACGCGGCGGGCCGCAGGCGCGTCAGCGACGCGCTCGCCCGCGTCGGCCTTGCCGGATACGAGAAGCGCCTGCCGGGCTCGCTTTCCGGCGGCGAGCGGCAGCGGGTGGCGCTCGCCCGTGCGCTGGTGCGCCGCCGGCCGATCCTGCTGCTCGACGAGCCCTTCGCCGCGCTCGATCCGGCCATGCGGGCGGACATGGCCGGCCTTCTCGCCGAGCTTCACGCGGAGACGAAGAGCACGCTGCTCTTCATCACCCACCAGCCGGAGGATATCGGCCGGCTTGCCGGGCGGGTGCTGTTCCTGGAGGCGGGCCGGATCCTGCTCGATGCGGCGGTCGAGGATTTCCTGTCGCGCCTCGATCCGCCGGCCATTGCGAAATTCCTCGGCCGTTCCGGCAGTTAGCATGGGGCGGGGCTATTCCACCGGCGCGTGCGCCACAATTTGGACGCCCCCCTGTGTCACCGGAGCCACAGGAAAACCGTTTGTCGAATCGGGAGTTGCCGGCCGGGTATGGCGCGTCTATCTCATCCGTTCGAAGGCGCGAAAATGCGCGTTCGCTGCGCAGCCGAGGGCTGCGGCGCGGGCGCGGACCCATCAAGGGGCTTGGGCAAGACACATGGCGAAAGCGACGCAGGAAGCTGCAACGGTATCCGGACGCGGGGTCGCAAGGCCCGTCGTGGCCTTGCTGCTTGCCGGCACGCTGCTGGCCGGCTGCCAGTCGCTCATCGAGCAGAGCTACGAGCCGACCATCTCGCCGTCCTCCAATCCGCAGATCGTCGATGAGGTGCAGAAGAACGACCCGCGCGCCCAGATGGGCGCCCGTGAGCATCCGCGCATCGTGGCGAGCTACGGCGGCGAATACAAGGACGCCAAGACCGAGCGCCTCGTCGCCCGCATCACCGGCGCGCTGACGGCCGTCTCGGAGAACCCGAACCAGTCCTACCGCATCACCATCCTCAATTCGCCGGCCATCAACGCCTTCGCCCTGCCGGGCGGCTATCTCTATGTGACGCGCGGGCTTCTGGCGCTTGCCAACGACGCCTCGGAAGTGGCGGCCGTGCTGTCGCACGAGATGGCGCATGTCACCGCCAATCACGGCATCGAGCGGCAGAAGAAGGAAGAGGCCGAAGTCATCGCCAGCCGCGTCGTCGCCGAGGTGCTCGACAGCAACATCGCCGGCAAGCAGGCGCTGGCGCGCGGCAAGCTGCGTCTCGCCGCCTTCTCGCGCAACCAGGAGCTCCAGGCCGACGTGATCGGCGTGCGCATGCTGGGCGAGGCGGGCTACGATCCCTATGCCGCCGCGCGCTTCCTCGATTCCATGGCCGGCTATGCCCGCTTCACCGCGGTCGATCCGGAAGCGGACCAGAGCCTCGACTTCCTGTCGAGCCATCCCAACGCGCCGCAGCGCGTGGAGCTGGCGCGCCTGCATGCCCGCGCCTTCGGGGCGGAGGGCTCGGTCGGCGACCGCGGCCGCGACTACTATCTCGCCGGTATCGACGGGCTGCTCTACGGCGATGCGCCGGAAGAGGGCTATGTGCGCGGCCAGACCTTCCTGCACGGCAAGCTCGGCATCCGCTTCGACGTGCCGGCCGGCTTCCAGATCGACAACAAGGCCGATGCGGTGCTGGCGACCGGCCCCGGCGACGTGGCGATCCGCTTCGACGGCGTCGCCGACAGCCGCGGCCAGGACCTCGTCAACTACATCTCCAGCGGCTGGGTGACGGGCCTCAGGCCCGAGACCATCCGCCCGATCACCATCAACGGCCTGCAGGCGGCGACCGCCAGGGCGGCGGCCGACCGCTGGGAGTTCGACGTCACCGTCGTGCGCATCGACAAGCAGATCTATCGCTTCCTGACGGCGGTGCCGGCGGGCTCCAAGGCGCTGGAGCCGACGGCGGCGATCCTCAGGGGCTCGTTCCGCAAGCTGACGCCGCCCGAGGTGGCCGAGCTGAAGCCGCTGCGCGTGCGCGTTATCACGGCGCGTCCCGGCGACACCGTCGCCTCGCTCGCCGGCCGCATGATGGGCACCGGCCGCAAGCTCGACCTCTTCCGTCTGATCAACGCCATGACCGCGACCAGCACGGTGCGTCCCGGCGAGAAATTCAAGATCATCGGCGAGTGACCGCCGCCCGTCAGAGAACGCGCACGACCGTTCCGCGCCGCAGATGCGGCAGGATGCGCAGCATGTCGCGCCGGGCAAGCGCGATGCAGCCGGCCGTCGGCTCGTAGCCGGGGCGGATGAGGTGGAGGAAGATCGCCGAGCCGGCATCGCGCCGGCGCGACGTCACGTTCCAGTCGAGCACGAGGCAGATGTCGTAGAGCGCGTCGGCGCGGCGCATCTCCTCGTGGCTCGGCGCGAAGGGGGCGCGGACGAGGCGGTTGTAGCTCGGATGGCGCGGCTCGTCGCACCACAGCATGGTGGGGCGGATGCGTCTCAGCGGCAGGCCGGTCTTCGCGGCAAGGACGCGGTCGCCGCGCAGGAAGCCGGAGAGAAGCGGCATGGCGGCGATCGGCGTCGCGCCGTCGCCCTCGCGCTTGCGGCTTGTCCGCCCGGAGCGGCCGATGGCGGCGGGCAGGCGCAGGGGGCCGACCTGCACGATGGCGCGGCTCTTTCTGCCCGGCGCGGGGCGCACGAGGATGGTCTTCACGCAATGTTCAGGAGATGTGATCCGCTTCATGCCCGTCCGCCATATTCGCGCCATGCGGCAACTCGATCGGCTAAGCCACAGGCGGGCTTGCCAAAAGCGCCAGTTCCCTTACTTTCCAGAGGAATGCCGAGAGGTAAAGCATGACATCCCGCACCATCCTTCTTGTCGATGACGACAACGATCTTCGCGAGACGCTCGTCGAGCAGCTTTCGCTCTACGAGGAGTTCTCCACGCTCGAGGAATCGACCGCCGGCAAGGGCATCCAGACGGCGCGTTCCAGCCAGATCGACCTGCTCATCATGGATGTCGGCCTGCCCGACATGGACGGGCGCGAGGCGGTGAAGCTCCTGCGCAAGGGCGGCTTCAAGGCGCCGATCATCATGCTGACCGGCCACGACACCGATTCGGACACGATCCTCGGCCTCGAGGCCGGCGCGAACGACTATGTGACGAAGCCCTTCCGCTTCGCCGTGCTGCTCGCGCGCATCCGCGCGCAGCTTCGCCAGCACGAGAGCAGCGAGGACGCCACCTTCACCGTCGGCCCCTATACGTTCAAGCCCGG
>JBDHSZ010000094.1:0-13764 GCA_039812945.1 Shinella sp. | reverse complement strand
TGTAGCGGGGGTGGGTTCAAGTTTGAAGTGCGACTTGCAAATGATGCCAATTGGTTATCAGTCGCAAGGACGCTGCCATGAAACGCACCTACTCCCATCTGGACTTGAACGAACGCCGCAGGATCGCCCGCTGGCGCCAGGCCGGCTTGAGCATCGACGTTATCGCGGAGAAGCTTGGACGTCATCGCTCGACGATTTTCCGCGAGGTCCGGCGCAACATCTACATCGACAAGGAGTGGCCAGATCTCAGCGGCTACCATTGCGTGGCGGCGCATGACATGGCCTGCGAGCGTCGGACCAAGCTCAGGAAGCTCGTCCGCTTCTCGCATATCCGTCAGTCCGTCATCGAGCGGATCGTGCATGGCTGGTCGCCGCAGCAGATCGCGGGCCGAATGCGGCTGGAACGCCATCCGATCTCCGTCAGCCATGAGACGATCTACAAGTTCGCCTATTCGGCGGACGGACATGCCATCAAGCTCTGGAGACACCTGCCGGAACATCGTGCACGACGGCGGCCGCGCCATGCCAGACGCCGGCATGGCCAGCGCTTCAGCCCGGAACTCAACATCCTGCGCCGCCCGGACGTGGTGGCCGATCGCAAGCAGTTCGGACACTGGGAATGCGACCTCATCCAGTTCCGCCAGAAATTCGGCAAGGCGAATGTGACATCGCTGGTCGAACGCGTCAGCCGCTTCGCCGTTCTCCTGCACAACAACGACCGGCAGTCGCGGCCGATCATGGAGCGGCTCGTCGGCGTGCTGCAGGCCCTGCCCCATCGCGCACGCCGCTCGATTACCTTCGACCGCGGGATGGAGTTCACGGACTGGCCCTACCTGCAAGCCGGGATCGGTTCCGCGACCTGGTTCTGCGATCCGCAATCACCCTGGCAGAAAGGCACCGTCGAGAACACCAACGGCCGGGCCAGGAAATGGCTTTCGAGGGATGTCGATCCGCTCTCCATCACCGACCAAGACCTGAAGGAAATCTGCGGCCGGCTGAACACGACGCCGCGCAAGTGCCTCGGATACAAGACGCCGGCCGAGGTCTTCCGCCAGAAGCTGCTCGCGCAGAGGCGATCGGGAGGATAGGATCAACGAGCCCGCAAGTCGCATCTCGGCTTGAGCTCACAAATGGAACGGCGCCGGGAGCCTCGAGATTTCGCAATACCGGGCTGCGGCGATTCAGCGATTCTTTAAGGTATCGCGCTACACCCTCCGGTAGCAGAGGAGCCGGGCAGCATGGATCGTAACGAAATCGACGTCGATGCGAGAATTCGCGGAAGCCAGATTCACGCGATGGAAACCAATGTCTGGAAGTCGCTGACCGGCTATCTGCTGGCTGCGGGCCTCGCCATCTATGTCGCCTATGATCAATGGTCGAACGTGCTGAACCTGTGGGGTCCGTTCGTCTTCGTCGTCGTCTCGGCGCGGATTGCGCTCGCGCTGCGCACGGCGCTCGGCCCGGTCCGTCCCGTCGATATCGGCTATGAGAGACTGCTGATCGTCGTCGCCGGTTTCGTATCGGCCGCCATGACGATCGGGCCGGCCTGGATCGCGCTGCAAAGCGAGGGTTTCATCAGCGCCTTCATGATCATGCTGATCGTCAGCAGCATGTGGGGCGGGGCCATGGTGCTGGCGCCGACCCTTTCGGTGGCCAACAGCTATACGGTCGTCAATATCCCGGTCTGGCTCATCTGCCTGGTCATGGCCGGGCCCATCCGGGACCGACTCAGCCTCACGCTGCTTTTCGTCGTCACGGTGTTCATCGCCCTCGACACCATTTATCGCTACGCCAAGAATTTCGAGCACGGCCTGCGCCAGCAACTGGAACTGGCCGCGCAGGGAGCAAGCCTCAGGCAGCAAGCCGACGTGATCGGCCTGCTGCTCAAGGACCATGAGGAACAGTCGAGCGACTGGTTGTGGCAGATCGACACGCAAGGGCGGATCGTCAATCCGTCGTCGCGCTTCTCCGAGGCGTTCTCCCGCGACCCCGCCGCGCTCATGCAGCACGAATTCGGGGAATTGCTCGCGGCCGGCGGCATCCCGGGAAATGCCGAGGCGGTCGCGGCGCTTGCCGACCACCTCGCCAACAACCGTTCGTTCCGCGATCTCGTCGTCCCCGGCGCCGTTGCCGGCACCCCGCGCTGGTGGTCGGTTTCCGGCCGTCCGATCACCGGTGAAACCGGTGCGAAGGTCGGATATCGCGGCGTCATGGCCGATATCACGGTGACCATGCAGGCCCAGGCCCAGGTGGTCCACCTCGCCCAGCACGACGCCCTGACCGGCCTGCCGAACCGCCGCAGCTTCTCCGAACAGATCGCGGCGCTGTCGAGGAGCGGTCCCTTCGTCATGCTGATGCTCGATCTCGACCGCTTCAAGGCCGTCAACGACACGCTCGGCCATGCGGTCGGCGACAAGCTGCTGGTCGAGGCCGCGCGCCGGCTGCGCGACAATTGCCGTCCGTCCGACATCTTGTTCCGCCTCGGCGGCGACGAAATGGCCCTGCTCGGCAGGCTGACGCAGAGCGAGGCCCGCGCTGCGGCGGACCGCATGATCGCCGCCTTCGCCCGCCCGTTCCAGATCGGCGACCAGGAGGTCACGGTCGGCCTCAGCATCGGCATCGCGATGGCCGGCCAGGGCGATGATCCCGAATTCGTCCAGCGCATGGCCGATCTCGCGCTCTACGAGGCCAAGGATGGCGGGCGCGGACGCGCCGAATTCTATCGCGACGGCATGATCGAGGAGGCGGAGCAGCGCAGCCTGCTTGAAAACGACCTGGCGCTGGCCGTGAAGGCCGGCCAGTTCGAATTGCATTATCAGCCGCTCTTCGCGCTCCCGGACCGCAAGCTCGTCGGCTTCGAGGCGCTGATCCGCTGGAATCATCCGGATCGCGGCATGGTGTCGCCGGCCGAGTTCATCCCGATCGCCGAGCAATGCGGCGCGATCAACGACATCGGGACCTGGGTGATCGACGAGGCCTGCCGGCAGGCCTCGCTCTGGCCTGACGATCTCTATGTGTCCATCAACGTTTCCCCGGTCCAGCTTCGTTCGGTCGATCTGCTGCGCCAGATCACCGATGCCCTGGGCCGTCACGCCCTCACGCCGCGGCGCGTCGAGATCGAGGTGACCGAAACGGCGATGGTCGAGAACTGCGAGCAGATCATGCTGACGCTTTCGGCTCTGCGGGCGCTCGGGGTCAGGATCGCCATGGACGATTTCGGCACCGGCTATTCGTCGCTGGTGCACCTGCGCGAATTCGAGCTCGACCGCATCAAGATCGATCGCAGTTTCATCAGCGCCTCCCACACCGATCCCGGCGCGGCCGCCGTGGTGCGCGCCATCACCACCATGGCGAGGGAAATGGCGATCTCGACCACGGGTGAAGGGGTGGAGAACGAAGACCAGCTTACCACTCTGGTCGATTACGGCTGCGGAACCGCGCAGGGCTATCTGCTCGGCCGGCCGGTCGACGCCCGCAAAGCCACCGCCCTCGCCGGAGCAGCCCTCGCGCCGGAAAGCGATATCCTTCCGGCGGCGGGATAAAGCCGCGGCATCCGGCAACGACCGTCTCGCCGCGAAGAAGGTTCTTTTCCGATGGCGCGCGTCTGTTTCATCGTGCCGGGGGACTGCCACCGAATGCCGGTGCCTGGTTCCGTCGCACCATAGAAAGCCGCTTTCGATAGCACAAGGCGGCGGGGGAACGGCAACGGGATTGCCTCGCGCTAGGCGATGAAGACGCGGTCCCGTCCCGCCTTCTTCGCATCGTAAAGGGCGTTGTCGGCGCGGGAGATGGCGGAGCCGACCGTCTCGCCCTGCTCGCAGATCGCGCCGCCGGCGCTGACGGTGACCTGCCGCGCCTCCCCGCCGATGAGGAAGGGCTGCGTGCCGATCGCCCGGCGAATCTTTTCCGCGACGGCATGCAGCGCGCCGCGATCCCCCGTCCGCAGCACGGCGGCGAATTCTTCGCCGCCCATCCGGCCGAAGCAGCCGCCGGGGCCGAGGGCGGCGCGGCAGCGCCCGGTGAATTCCGTCAGCACCAGATCGCCCGCGCCGTGCCCGTACCGATCGTTGATGACCTTGAAGTGATCGATGTCCAGCATCACGAAGGCGGTCGGCTCTCCGCTCCTCACGCCCTCGGCATGCAGGCGCTCGGCCTCCTCGAAGAAGCGCCGGCGGTTCATGGCGCCCGTCAGCGGGTCGGTGTCCGCCAGGACCTTGAGTTCGCGGGCATAGCTGCGCTCCCGCGTGACGTCGATGTAGAGGTTGACGTTGAAGTTGCCGATCGTGCGGTGGCGGAACTGGATCGTCCGCTGCGCCCCGCTCGCCGTCGTCACGTCGAGGTCGAACGGTATCATCTCGCGGTTCTCGGCGCGGGCCTCGGCGATCGCCGTATACCATTGCGAGCGGGCGAAATCGCGGTAGTCCGGATCGGGATAGGCAAGCCGCCACCAGTCCTCGATATTGGTGATGTCGTCCTGCGAATAGCCGAACAGGTCCTTGAAGGTCGAGTTGGCGAACTGGATCTGGTCGTCGGCGCTGGCGATCTCGAAGCCGAAGGGCAGCCAGTTCAGCAGGGAGAGCATGTGCTCCTGCCAGCCGGCAAGCGTGACGGAGCCCTGGGGCGGCGCATCCATGAAGGTGAAGAGGCGAAGCCCCTCCTCCTCGACCGCGATCCTGGTGACGCGCACCATGAGCACCCGTTCCTCGCCCTGCACCATCGCACGGATGAGGAACGGCTCGCCCGGCACGCCGACGGGCGCGACATTCCATATCTGGCCGAGCATGAGCGTCGCTTCCGGGCCGACGAGCGCCTCCAGCGGGCATTGGCCGAACGCTTCGAGGCCGACACCGAACAGCACGGCGGCGCTCTGGTTGGCGCGGCGCACGGTCAGGGCCTGCTTCTCCACGAGGACCAGCGGCGCGCCGACGCAGTTCATCCAGAAATCGACCTCCCCGCCGGGCCTGCCGGATTCAGGCTCGTCGAGGGCAAGGGAGCGAGGCTCTGCGGCTTCGGGCATGGTCATATACTCGATACTCGCGATGACGACGTTGTCACTCCTGGGTGGAGAAGCCTAAAGCACTGATGTAAGCAATTGGTTTACAGTCTCGGTCGAACCGCATCCATGTCATGGCGCGAAGTCATGGCGCGAGCGCGCAAATCGTCTATGGTCCGCCGGAACCCTTCCGAGAGTAGCAGCCCATGAGCCAGCAGACAGACGCAATCCTCGACCTCTGCCGCAACCTGCCGCCGACCCGCACCGCCATCGTGCATCCGGTGAAGCCCAACGTCGTCGCCGCCGCGGACGAGGCGGTGCGCGCGGGCCTCGTCGTGCCCGTCCTCATCGGCCCGGCGGCGCGGATAACCGCCGCGGCCAAGGAGGCGGCGGTCGATATCGCCGGATGGGAGATCGTCGACACCGAGCACAGCCACGCCGCCGCCGCCAAGGCGGCGGAGCTGGCGGCAGGCCGCCATGTCGACGCCATCACCAAGGGCTCGCTCCACACGGACGAGCTGCTCGGCGCGATCATCAGGGCCGATGCGGGCGTGCGCACGGAACGGCGCATATCCCATTGCTACCTGATGAGCATTTCGACCTATCCGAAGCCTTTCATCATTACCGACGCCGCCGTCAACATCCTGCCGGACCTTCCCGCCAAGGCGGATATCGTCCAGAACGCCGTCGACCTCTGGCGCACCGTCTTCGGCGATGGACGGCCGCCGAAGGTCGCCGTCCTCGCCGCCGTGGAGACGGTCAATCCCAAGATGCAGGCGACGCTCGACGCCGCCGCCCTCTGCAAGATGGCCGACCGCCGCCAGATCACCGATTGCCTGATCGACGGGCCGCTCGCCTTCGACAATGCCATCAGCCCCGCGGCTGCGCGGGACAAGGGCATCGTCTCGCCCGTCGCCGGCGACGCCGATATACTCCTCGTCCCGGACATCGAGGCCGGCAACATGCTGGCCAAGCAGCTCACCTTCCTCGGCGGCGCGGAGGCGGCCGGCATCGTGCTCGGCGCGCGCGTGCCGGTGGTCCTGACGAGCCGGGCCGACGACGAGCGCACGCGCCTGCTCTCCGCCGCGCTCGCCAGCCTGATCGCCGATGCGCGCGCCAGGGGCCGGCTCAAATGAGCGACGTCCTGCTCGTCCTCAACACCGGCTCGTCGAGCCTGAAATTCGAGGTCTTCGGCCTTGCCGGGCTGGAGCGGCTCGCCAAGGGCAAGGTGACCGGCATCGGGACCGGGTCGCGGCTCAGCGCGCGGATGGAGGAGACCGGCGCGGCGGTCGACCAGCCGCTCCCGGCGGACGGCCACGATGCCGCCATGGGCGCGGTCATCGACCTCATCGACCGCTACGACGACGGCTGGCGCATGGCCGCGAAGGTCCACCGCATCGTGCATGGCGGCGCGGATTTCGTGCGGCCCGTCGTCGTCACGCCGGAGATATTGTCGCGGCTCGCGGCGCTCTCCCCTCTCGCGCCGCTGCACCAGCCCTATAACCTCGCGGGCATCGCGGCCTCCGGCCGGCTGTCGGACGCGCCGGACATCGCCTGCTTCGACACCGCCTTCCATGCCGGCCATGCGCCGCTCATGCGCGTCTTCGCGCTGGAGCGGGATTTCTACGACCGGGGCATCCGCCGCTACGGCTTCCACGGCATCTCCTACGAGTGGATCGCCCGCATGCTCGAACGGGACCACCCCGACCTTCATCGCGGCAAGGTGGTGGTGGGCCATCTCGGCAACGGCGCGAGCCTCTGCGCCATGTCGAACGGAAGAAGCATCGACACGACCATGGGCATGACCGCGCTGGACGGCCTGCCGATGGGCTCGCGCACCGGCTCCATTGATCCGGGGGCGGTGACCTACATGCTGCGCGATCTCGGCATGACCGTGGACGAGGTGGAGCGCGCGCTCTACGAGCGCTCCGGCCTGAAGGGCCTTTCCGGCATCAGCAACGACGTCAAGACTCTGCTCGAGAGCGACGACCCGCGCGCCGCCTTCGCGCTCGACTATTTCGCGCTGAAGACGGCGCAGCACGCCGCGGCGATGGCGGTGTCCATGGGCGGGCTGGACGCCTTCGTCTTCACCGGCGGCATCGGCGAGAACGCCGCGCCGGTGCGCGAGGCGATCCTCGCCCGCCTCGCTTTTCTCGGACCTTTCCGCAGCGTCGTCATCCCCGCCAACGAGGAGCGCATGATGGCGATTCACGGCAAGCGGCTCGTGGAGGAAACGGAAACGTAAGCCGTCCCTCAGACTGCTGAACCTCTCTTCCGTCATGCTCGGCCCTGTCCCGAGCATCTGCGCCGTCGCGATTTTCCTATGCGCTGGCAGATCCTCGGCACGAGGCCGAGGATGACGATGGAGGATGGAGGATGGAGTGAGGGCTGCCGGAGAGTTGCGGCGCGCGCAGGCCCCCTTACAGGCTGTTCTCCAGCCGCGCACCCTTGAAGCCGTCGATCATCGCCTGCACGGCGCCGGCGTCCGGCATCAGGCAGGCGGCGGTCGCCAGCGCGTCGGCGATGGCGGCGGAGGGGGCGGAGATGGAGACGGCGCGCCATTTGGCGGGGGCCGGCAGGCCGGTTTCGGGGTCGAGGATATGGCCGTCCCTGCCGGCCTGGTCGAAGGTCGTGCCGAGCGGGGCGGAGGTGGCCAGCGCGCGCTGGCGCAGGCCGAGGCGCTCGCCGGTCTCCAGCGTCACCGGCCAGTCGCCGCCCTCCGGCCGGCCGCCGAGCGCGCTGAGCTCGCCGGTGTCGATCAGGATGTCGGTGAGGCCCTCGGCCTCCAGCAGCGCGGCGACGCGGTCGGCGACATAGCCCTGGCCGATGCCGTTCAGCGTCAGCGCCATGCCGGGGCGAAGGGTGATTTCCTCGGCATCGAGCCGCATCTTCATCCAGCCGGTCCGGCCGCGCGCCTCGGCGATGGCCTTCGCATTGGGGCGTGTCCCCTTGGCGGCGGCCTCCGCCCAGAGCGCCCAGAGCGGCTGGACGGTCGGGTCGAAGCGCCCGTCGCTCGCCGCGTGCACCGCGCCGGCCAGCGACAGGCATTCCAGCAGCTCGAAAGGCGGGACGTCGAGACGGCCGTCACGGTTCAGCCGCGACAGCGCGCTGTCCGTCCGGTAGAGGCTGAGGATATCCTCCAGCCGGTCGATCTCGGCCATGACGCGGCCGGCGATGGCCTCGCCGTCGGGATGGGCGAGCCGGATCGAGGCGCGCGCGCCGAGCGCCTGCCCCGTCCAGCGATGGGCGGTCGGCGCCGCGGCGCGGGCGGCGGCGGGAAGGACGGCGAGAGTCGCGGAAATCGCGATCAGGCGGCGGCGGGTCAGGGCCATGGTTCAACCTCCGGCTTTGTTGGGCAGGGCGCGCAAGCGGCCGCTGAAATCGTCGTCGTCTGCTTCGGGGTCCCCGTCCGCCTCGACCGGCGCGAGAACCATGTCGTCCGTGATCTCGGCCAGCGTCAGCACGCGGCCGCCCTCGGCGAGGGTGAAGATGTTCGCGCTCTCGCGGCTGGAGAAAGGCACCGTCTCCGGCGCGCCCATGCCGCCCTCGCGGGCCGAGCCGACGACATAGACCGCCTGATCGGCGGCGATCCAGTTGCCCTCGCCGGGTCTGTCCCATGTCGCGCCCGGCCGGCCCATGTCGTTGACATAGACGGCGAGGATCGGCGCGACCTGCTCCGGACCGCGCATATAGGCGATGGCGTCGCGCACCTGGCTGAAGAACAGCGGCGCGGGATAGCCCTCCAGGAAGACCTGCGCCTTGGGGCCGGGATGCTCCAGGAGGTTCATCTGGCAATAGTGGCCGAGGGTCTCGGCGTTCATGTCCTGCGGCGCGGTGTTCTGCGCGACGTCCTCCTTGCAGGCGGAAAGCAGCGCGAGCATCGCGGCGAGCAGGACGGGGCGAAGGAGCGTCCTCATGGCGTCACCTTCCTGAAGGCCGCGACGGCAAGGGCGATGGCGGCGAGCGGCCAGAGGAGGAGCGAGGCGGCCGATTGCCAGAGCGGGATCGCGCCCGCCGCCCCGCCGATGCCGCCGGCCGCCGCCACGGCCTCGGCCGCCGAGAGATTGAAGACGCGGAAGGCGTCGGCGGGATTGGCGAGTAGCGCCACCGGAAGGGCCTGCGTGGTGAAGGCCCCGCCCCCGTCGGTGACGATCAGCGCGAGAAGCGCGAGATCGTAGAGCACCACGGCCACCAGCCAGAGCGCGATGGCAAGGCCCGCCGCGCCGGAAGGCCGGCGCGCCATCGCCGACAGCGCGTAGCCCGCGCCGAGGAAGGTCGCGCCCAGCAGCACCGAGGACCAGATCAGCCGCCACAGCGAGCCGAGGCCGGCGACCGCCGCCGGATCGGTCCACACGGCCACCAGCGCCGCCGCGCCGTAGCCGAGCGTCACGGCGAGCGCGAGGATGGCGAGATGGGCGGCGAGCTTGCCGAGCAGGATCTGAAGGCGCGAGACGGGATAGGTGAGCAGCAGCGGCAGCGTGCCGCGCTCCACCTCGCCGGCCACCGCGTCGAAGCTCATTAGGAGCGCCAGCAGCGGCACGAGGTAGACGGCGAGCGAGGTGAGCGAGGCGACCGTCACGGAGAGCCGATCGACGCCGACATCGCCGGTCGGGGCCGCGCCGGCGGCGGCCAGCACCAGCGCGAACAGCACCATCATGCCGGTGGCGATGGAGACCCAGCGGTTGCGGAAGGCGATGCGGAATTCCGAGACCGCGGTGGCGAGGATGCGGCTCATTGCCCGTCCCTCCGGCTGAAATGGCTGTAGATGTCCTCCAGGCTCGGCGGGATGACGTCGAGGTCGGCGACCGCCTCGCCGAGCGCCGAGACGCGGGCGAGCAGCGGCAGCTTCTCGGCCTGCGCGCAGGAAAGGCGGATGAGCCCGTCCGGCCCGGCGGCAGCTCCGGCAAAGGCCGCCGACAGCGCCGCCGCATGGCCGCAGGCGGGCCGCACCAGCAGGCCGACGGGCAGCGCGGCGCGGGCGCGGAGGTCGGCGAGCGTGCCTTCCGCCACCAGCGCGCCGCCCGACAGGATGAGGATGCGGTCGGTGCGCGCCTCCACCTCGGTCAGCACATGGGAGGAGAGCAGGATCGCCGTCCCCTCGGCGGAAAGGCCGTCGAGCAGGTCGTAGAAGTCGCGCCGCGACACCGGGTCGAGGCCGGAGGTCGGCTCGTCCAGCACGAGCAGGCGCGGCTTGCCGATCAGCGTCTGGGCAAGGCCGACGCGCTGGCGCATGCCCTTGGAATAGGTGCCGATGCGCCGCCGCGCGGCATGGGCGAGGCCGACGCGCTCGAGGAGCCCCATGGCCTGGCGCGGGCTTTGCCCGCGCAGAGCGAGATAGTGGCGAAGCTGCTCCTCGCCCGTCAGGGCCGGATGGAAGGCGACGTTCTCCGGCAGGTAGGCGACCTCGGCGCGCGCCGAGGGCGAGCCGGGCGCGGCGCCGCAGACCGAGACCTCGCCGCCGTCATAGGGGATGAGGCCGAGGATGATCTTCATCATCGTCGACTTGCCCGCCCCGTTATGGCCGAGCAGGGCCGCGCGTTTCCCCGCCTCGAGCGTCAGCGAAACGGCCTTCAGCGCCTCCACCTCGCCGAAGCGCTTAGTGAGCCGAGAGATTGTCAGGGTCGGTGTCATCATAATTTCCTTCGGCCCAGCGGCCGGCGGCCTCGGTCTCATAGCCGAGGATTTCGGGCGGGACGGATATGGTCAGGGGCCGCATCAGCGGCGCGCTGTCGCGCACGCCGCCGGGGAGCGTGGCGGGAAAGTCCCGCTGGCTCCAGCGCACGAGCTGCACGGCGGGCGAGCCGATCAGCAGGCTGGCGGCCGGCTGCGACCAGAGGATCTGGTCCATCAGGTCGTTGGGGCGGTAGAAGCTGTCGGCGATGCCGTCGCCGTTGAGGTCGAAGGCCGGGTGGTCGGACCAGAAATTGCCCCTGCCCTCATGGCTCCATTCCATGTTGCGCGAGCCGACATATTTCACCTGCTCGCGATTGGCGACGAAGGCGTTGCCGGTGAGCACGTTCTTCTCCGAGCCGGCGGTGAAATGGATGCCGATGCCGCAGCCCTCGAAGCGGTTGTCCCAGATGAGGTTCTTGTGGGCATTGTAGATGAAGAGGCATTTCTTCGTGCCGCCGCGCACCAGGTTGCCGGTCACGTCGGCCTTGTTGGCGTAGTTCAGCATCAGGCCGTGCTCGCGGTCGCCGAGGCTGAGATTGTTCAGCACCTTCGTGCGGTCGGAGAACATGATGGCGAAGCCGAGATGGTTGCCGATCGACACGTTGCCCGACACCTCGGTGTTGCGGGTATACATGAAATGCACGGCGAAGCGCAGGTCGCGCATGACGTTGCCGCGATAGATGCTGTCGGCGCTGGTGTTGGAGAATATGCCGTCGCGGCCGTAGCGGATATGGTTGCCGTCGAGGAGCGTGCCGGGGCTGTTCCACACATAGATGCCGTTGCCGCGCTCGTTCATGCGCGGGTCGTCCGTGCCGACGATCTCGTTGCCGACCACGGCGGCGTCGCGCCCGCCATGCACGTCGATGCCGTGCATGTTGCCGGTGACGAGCAGCTTCTCGATGCGCGCCCGGTCGGCGCCCTCGAGGATCTTCACGCCGGCGTCGAGGTCCTGGTTGACATGGCCGGAGCCGGTGACGGTGAAGCCGCTCAGCGTCACGTCCGGCGCGGCGATCGTCACGACGGAGCCGGTGCCGCCCCCGTCCACCACCGCGCCGCGCGGGCCTTTGATGGTGAGCGGCCGGTCGATGGCGAGGGGGCCCGAATAGGTCCCCTCGCCCAGCGTCAGCACATCGCCGGGCGCCGCCCCGGCGACGGCCGCCGCGAGGCTGCCCGCCCCCGGCGCGACCGCGCGCTCCGCCGCGGCGAGCGGCGAGGCGAGAAGAAGGCCGATCAGGAGAGCGGGCAGGCGCATGGCTCAGGCGTCCTTCGGCTCGACGAACATGCGGCCGCGCATTTCCATGTGCAGGGCATGGCAGAACCACTGGCAATAGTACCAGTAGACGCCCGGATTGGCCGCGACGAAGGTGACGGAGCTCGTCATCTGCGGGCTGATCTCCATCGCCACGCCATGGTTGCCCATGGTGAAGCCGTGCGTCAGGTCGTCGATCTCGTCGAGATTGGTGACGATGACCGTGACCTCGTCGCCCTCCTTGACCGTGAAGCTCGTCTGGCTGAAGCTCGGCGCCACCGAGGTCATGTAGACGCGCACCTTGTTGCCGTCGCGGATCACCGCGTCGGTCCACTCGTCGATGTCGACGCCGTCGGCCTCGGCCTGCTTGCGCGTCTCGGCCCACATCGGGTCGTTGCGCTCCCAGACCGACTTGATGTTCGACATGATCGCCGGCGACACGGCGATGGCGTCATGCGGCTCGGCGAAGTTCGGGCCGTCATGCACCAGCTTCATCTTGTCGCCGGAGATGTCGATGAGCTGGTCGTTCTCCGGCTTCATCGGGCCGACATTGAGGAAGCGGTCCTTGGAGAACTTGCACAGGCACACCAGCCAGTCGTTGGCCGCGTCCAGCGTCTCGCCCATCACCGTCTTGAGGTGGCCGGGCTGGTACTGCACGTCGAGCTTGTCCTTGATCGGATTGATCTTCTCGCCGGCATAGGCGCGGATCGCCTCGTCGATGTTCCACTTGACCACCTGGCTGTCGAGGAACAGCGAGGTATAGGCGTTGCCGCGCCCGTCGAAGGCGGTGTGCAGCGGGCCGAGGCCCAGCTCCGGCTCGGCCACCACGGCGCTGCGCGGCTCGGCGTTGTCGTTGAACAGGGCGTCGAACTTCGTCACGTCGAGCACGGTGACGGTCGGCGAGAGCTTGCCGCCCACGCACAGGTGCTTCCTGTCCGGGGCCATGTTGCAGCCGTGCGGGTTGTTGGCGATCGGGATGTAGCGGGTGAACTGCGACTTGGCCTGCTTGCGCCCGTCCAGCACCTTGACGCCGTTGATCTCCTCGTACTGGCCGGCGGCGATGGCCTTCTCGATCTCGGCGAGGTTGAAGACGACGACATGGTCCATCTCGGACTTGGTCATCTCCTCCAGCGTCATGCCCATTTCCGAGTTGTAGGACGTGGAGAACGCCCATTTGCCCTCGTAGTCGGCGTCGCAGTTGTCGAGGTTGCCCGAGACCTGCACCTGCCATGCCACCTCCCACTTGTCGGCGTCGACCGCGGTGAAGATGTTCACATAGGTCGACACGTCCGTCATGGTCGAGCCGTCATTGTTGAGCGGGGCCTCGTCCTCGCCGTTGCAGAAGACGTAGTTCGAGCGCGGCCACTTCTGCGGGCGCATGCCGTGGATGCCCTTGGCGTTCGGGATCTCCAGGATGGCGTCGGTCTTCATCACGTCGCAGCGCACGCGCGCGACGCGCGTGTTGGCCTTGTCGTTCATGAAGAGATAGCGGCCGTCGTACTTGCCCTCGGTGAAGGACATGTGGACGTGGTGCAGGTCGCCGTTGTCGTGGATGTGCTTGCCGTTGGCGGCGAGCTGCTTCTTGGTCTTCTCCGTCATCGTGCGCTGGTGGATGCGGATCGATTCGTTCGTCTGGCCCCAGCCGGTGGCCGAGCAGCGGTTGAACACCGGAACGCGCATCAGTTCGCGCATCGAGGGGATGCCGAGGATGCGCATCTCGCCGGTCTGGCCGGAGGACCAGAAGCCGTAATAGTCGTCCAGCTTGCCGGGCGCGACGGAACCGTCGGCTTCGGCGGCGCGCGCCGGGGTGGCAAGGCCTGCGGCGCCGAGGCCGAGCGCGGCCGGCCCC
>JBDHSZ010000093.1:0-13916 GCA_039812945.1 Shinella sp. | reverse complement strand
CCCTGCTCGGCGGCGTCGCCGACCGCCACGGCATCGACTACGTCTACCAGCTCTGCTCCTACATGCCGGTCCTCGGCATCCTGACGATCTTCCTGCCGCGCCTGCCGGCCAGGCACTGAGGCCCCGCTCAAAAGCAAACGCCCGGCGAAAGCCGGGCGTTTCCCTCAAAGGCCGAAGGCGTCCTTGAACTGATACCACCAGGAGCCGATGGTGGAATATTGCGCGCGGAACATCCGCCCGCCCGGGAAGGGAATCCAGGGCAGCTTCTCGAACTGGCTGAAGCGGGAGAGATCGCCGTGGATCGCCTCGCTGAGGATCTTGCCGAAGAGATGCGAGCCGGTGACGCCGTGGCCGCTATAGCCGTGGGCGAAATAGGTGTTCCGGCCGATCTTGCCCATCTGCGGCACGCGCGAGAAGGACAGCGCGAAATTGCCGCTCCAGGCATAGTCGATCTTCACGCCCTTCAGCGAGGGGAAGACCTTCTCGAGATTCGGGCGGATCTTCGCCCGCACGTCCGCCGGGTCGGTGCCGCCGTAGACGGTGCCGCCGCCGAAGATCATGCGCTTGTCGGCCGACAGGCGGAAATAGTCGAGGATATAGCGCACGTCCTCCACGCACATGTCGCTGGGGATCAGCGCATCGGCCCGCTCGCCGAGCGGCTCGGTGGCGACCATCTGGGTCGAGACCGGCATGACGCGCGAGACGAGCTTCGGCACGACATGGCCGAGATAGGCGTTGCCGCAGAGGACGGCGGTGTTAGCCGTCACGCTGCCCTTGGCCGTATGGATCACCGGCTTTTCCGCCTCGTGCTCGACGCGGATGACGGGCGACTGCTCGTAGATCACGCCGCCGAGCGATTCCAGCGCCTTCGCCTCGCCGAGGGTGAGATTGAGCGGGTGCATGTGGCCGCCGGTCGTGTCGAGCATGCCGCCGATATAGGCGTCGGTGTTCACCAGCCTGCGCATGGCGGCCTTGTCCAGCATCTGGTGGTCGTCCATGCCGTAGCGCTTCCACAGCGCCTTCTTGTGCTCCAGCTCCTTCATGTGGGCGGGCGTATAGGCGGCGTAGATGCTGCCGTCCTTCAGGTCGCAGTCGATTTCGTATTGCGAGACGAGGCGGCGGATGATCCTGCCGCCCTCCTGCACCAGCCCCCCGACGAAGGCCCCGGCCTGATCGCCGTAACGGCGCCTGATCGTGTCGAGGCTGGCATTGAGGCCGTTGACGACCTGGCCGCCGTTGCGGCCCGACGCGCCCCAGCCGACCCCCGCGCCCTCGACCATCACCACCTTGTAGCCCTTCTCGGCGAGGTGGATGGCGGTGGACAGGCCGGAATAGCCCGCGCCGAGCACGGCGACGTCGGCCGTGACCGCGCCCTCCAGCACCTTCGGCGTGCGGATGATGTTGCGCGAGGCGGCGTAGTAGCTGTCGGGATAGTCGCCGTTGCCGGCATAGGAAGCTGTGTTGGCCATCAGACGATTTCCAGGTAGGCGCTGAATTCGAAGTCGGTGACTTGCTCGGCGAAGCCGGCGATCTCCTGCCGCTTGCAGGCGATCAGCATGGAGCGCAGATCGGAATCGAAGATCTCCGAGACGATCGAGCCGTTCTCAAAGGCGGTGACCGCCGAGCCCCATTCGCTGGGGATGCGCGGCAATTGCGACAGGTAGGCCCGGCCCGGCACCGGCGCCGGCGGCTCCCACTTGTTGCGGATGCCGACGAGGGCCGCGCCGAGAATGGCGGCCATGACGAGATAGGGATTGGCGTCGGCGCCTGCGACGCGGTGCTCGATGCGCCGCGCCTTGTTGTTGCCGCCGGGAATGCGGATCGCCGCGGTGCGGTTCTCGTAGCCCCAGGAGATCGAGGTGGGGGCGTGGGTGTCGGGGCGCAGCCGGCGGTAGGAATTATAGTGCGGGGCGAAGAGCAGGGTCGATTCCGCCATGCCGCGCGTCAGGCCGGCGACGGCGTGCTTCATGACGGCCGAACCCTCGGCCGTGCCGTCGTCGAAGACATTGTTGCCGTCCTCGTCGATCACCGAGAAATGCATGTGCATGCCGCTGCCCGAGCGCATGCCGTAGGGCTTGGCCATGAAGGTGGCGGCAAAGCCGTGCTTGCGCGCCACGCCCTTGATGATGCGCTTGAAGAACAGCGCGTCGTCCGCCGCCTTCAGCGGATCGTCGCTGTGCATCAGGTTGATCTCGAACTGGCCGATGCCGTTCTCCGCGACCGCCGAATCCGCCGGCACGTTCTGCCGCTCGCATTCCGCATAGACGTCGGAGAAGAACTCGCCGAAATCGTCGAGCTCGTCGATGGACAGGATCGCGTCGGAATCGAGCCGCTTGCCGGTATAGGGCGAGATCGGCGGCTCGGCATGGTCCGGCTCGGCGTCGATCAGGTAGAATTCCATCTCCGAGGCGACGACGGGGCGAAGGCCGAGCTCGTGATACTGCCGCACGATATGGGCGAGCGCCTGGCGCGGATCGGCCAGGAACGGATCGCCGTTCTCCTTGAACAGCCAGAGCGGCACGACGGCGGAAGGCTTCAGCGTCCAGTTGATCGGCAGCGCGCCGCGGCCGGTCGCCGCGCAGATGCCGTCCATGTCGCCGGAGGCGAAGACGTGGCTGGAGCCGACGATGTCCTCGCCCCACACGTCGACGCCGACGATGGACAGCGGCATGCGGATGCCGCCTTTCAGCACCTTTTCCGCCTGCCCCACCGGCACGCGCTTGCCGCGCAGGATGCCGTTCAGGTCGCAGACGACGGCCTGGATGCTCTCCACGCCGTCGGCATTGATCAGCCAGTTGGAATCGTCGTTCACCAGAGTCCCCTTCCGTATCACATAATTATTTTTGTGATCACATTTTTAAAATATGCACACTTTCTTGTCTTGGGTCAAGCTGCTAGAACCTGTCACAAGGCATAGGATAGCATCAAGCAGCCTATGAGGAGGACGAGTTTGGGCAATTTGGCGCTGGAGCCGCTGGAGCGGCCGGAAGGCATGACGACGCATGAATATGCGCATCGGCGCCTGCGCCAGGCGATCATGGTGGGCTCGATCCGCCCCGGCGAATCGCTGACCATCCGCGGCATCGCCGAGGCGATGGAGAGTAGCCCGACGCCGGTGCGCGAGGCGTTGCGCCGCCTCTCCTCGGAAGGCGCGCTGCGCGTGCTCGACAATCGCCGCATCATGGTGCCGCGCATGACGGCCGACCGGTTCAGCGAGCTGGTCTCGCTGCGCTCCATGCTGGAGCAGCACGCCGCCCGCCGGGCCGTGCCGCACATCACCGAGCGGCGCATCGACCAGCTCGCCGAGATCGACCGCGCGCAGGACGAGGCGATCGCCCGCAAGGACGACGCCACCGCGCTCCTGCTGAACCAGGAATTCCACCGCACGCTCTACACCGCCAATCCCGAGCAGGTGATCATGCCGATGGTGGAGAGCGTCTGGCTGCAGCTCGGCCCGTTCCTCGGCATCGCCATGGAGCATGTCGCCCAGCTCTATTTCGTCGACCGCCACCAGGAGGCGATCGCGGCGCTGCGCAAGCGCGACGAGGATGCCGTGGCCGCGGCGATCAGGGCCGACATTTCCGAGGGCATCGGCGGCTTCGAGCGGTCGGCGATCGAGAATCTCCTGAAGCTCGCGGGGCAGTGAAGATGAAGACGGATGTGATCGTTCTCGGCGCGGGCGTGGTCGGCATTTCGGCGGCGATCCATCTGGCCCGGCGCGGCAAGTCCGTGGTGCTGGTCGACCGCCGCGGCCCGGCGGAGGAGACCTCCTACGGCAATGCCGGCCTGATCCAGCGCGAGGGCGTCTTCCCCTACGGCTTCCCGCACGATTTCGGCGCGCTGTTCCGCTATGCGCTGAACAACACGATCGACGCGCATTACCACCCCTCGGCGATCCCCGGCATCATCCCCTTCCTCGCCCGCTACTGGTGGCATTCCGGCTTCCGCCAGCACCAGAGCATCGCCCATCTCTATGCCCCGCTCATCGAGCACTCGATCAGCGAGCATGCCGACCTCATCGCCGCCTCGGGCGCCGAGGAGCTGATCCGCAAGGACGGCTGGATGAAGGTGTTCCGCTCGGAGAAGGAGCGCGACAAGGCCTATGCGGAAGCCGAGAAGCTCTCGGCCAATTTCGGCGTCAGCCACCGGAAGCTGACGAGCGCGGAAGTGGCGGCGGCCGAGCCGCATATCCGCGCCGAGCTGACCGGCGGCCTGCGCTGGACCGATCCCTGGTCGATCCGCGACCCGCAGAGCCTGCTGAAGCGCTACCTCGCCTATTTCCAGTCGCTCGGCGGCCAGTTGAAATCCGGCGACGCGGCGACCATCGAGCATGTGCTGGAGGGCGAGGGCTGGCGCGTGGCGACGCCCGAGGGGCCGCTGGAGGCGCGCGACGTCGTCGTCGCGCTCGGCCCCTGGGCCGACACGGTGACGCGCAGGCTCGGCTACCGCTTCCCGCTCGCCGTCAAGCGCGGCTACCACATGCATTACGGCGTGGAAGAGGGCGCGACGCTCAACAACTGGGTGCTCGACGCCGAGCGCGGCTATTTCCTCGCCCCGATGCTGCGCGGCATACGCCTGACCACCGGCGCGGAATTCGCAAGGCGCGACGCGCGCAAGACCCCCGTGCAGCTACGCCGCGCCGAGAAGGTGGCGCGCGACTTCTTCCCGCTCGCCGAACGGCGCGACGCGGAACCCTGGATGGGCGCGCGCCCCTGCACGCCGGACATGATGCCGATCATCGGCAAGGCCCCGCGCCATGCCGGCCTGTGGTTCGCCTTCGGCCATGCCCATCACGGCATGACGCTCGGCCCGATCACGGGGCGGGTGCTGGCGGAGAAGATGCTGGGCGAGCGGACGACGATCAATATCGGGCCCTACCGGCCGGAGCGGTTCATCGCCTGAAGGTGCCGCGGGGGAATGGCCGGGTCGGGCCCGGCCATTCCTGCCGACGACGATTACTGCCAGTCGCGGATATCCACGAAATGGCCGGCAATGGCTGCCGCGGCGGCCATGGCGGGGGAGACGAGATGCGTGCGGCCCTTGAAGCCCTGACGGCCCTCGAAGTTGCGGTTCGAGGTGGAGGCGCAGCGCTCGCCCGGCTTCAGCCGGTCGTCGTTCATGGCGAGGCACATCGAGCAGCCCGGCTCGCGCCAGTCGAAACCGGCTTCCTTGAAGATCTTGTCGAGACCCTCACGCTCGGCCTGCTCCTTCACGAGGCCGGAGCCCGGGACGATCATGGCGTCGACGGTGGAGGCGACTTGTCTGCCCTCGATGACCGCGGCGGCGGCGCGCAGATCCTCGATGCGGCCGTTGGTGCACGAGCCGATGAAGACGCGGTCGATGGCGATGTCGGTGATCTTCGTGCCCGGCTTCAGGCCCATATAGTCGAGCGCGCGCCACTTGGAGGAGCGCTTGGTCTCGTCCTCGATATCGTCCGGGTTCGGCACGACGCCCTCGACGGAGACGACGTCTTCCGGCGAGGAGCCCCAGGAGACGATCGGCGGCAGGTTGGCGGCGTCGAGCACGACGACGCGGTCGAAATGCGCGCCTTCCTCCGTATAGAGCGTCTTCCAGTATTCCAGCGCCATTTCCAGCGCCTTGCCCTTGGGCGCGCGCGGCTTGTCCTTGATATAGTCGAAGGTCTTCTCGTCGGGCGCGATGAGGCCGGCGCGCGCGCCGCCTTCGATCGTCATGTTGCAGATCGTCATGCGGCCTTCCATCGACAGCGAGCGGATCGCCTCGCCGGCGAACTCGATGACGTGGCCGGTGCCGCCGGCCGTGCCGATCTCGCCGATGATGGCGAGGATGATGTCCTTGGCGGTGACGCCTTCCGGGAGCTGGCCGTCGACGCGAACCAGCATGTTCTTGGCCTTCTTCTGGATCAGCGTCTGGGTGGCGAGGACATGCTCGACCTCCGACGTGCCGATGCCGTGCGCCAGCGCGCCGAAGGCGCCGTGCGTGGAGGTGTGGCTGTCACCGCACACGATGGTCATGCCCGGCAGGGTGAAGCCCTGCTCCGGCCCGACGATATGCACGATGCCCTGCCGCACGTCCTTTTCCGAATAGTATTCGACGCCGAATTCCGCGGCATTGTTGGCGAGCGCCTCGACCTGGATGCGGCTCTCCTCGTTCTTGATGCCCTGGTGGCGATCCGGCGAGGTGGGGACGTTGTGGTCGACGACGGCGAGCGTCTTCTCCGGCGCGCGGACCTTGCGGCCGGCCATGCGCAGGCCCTCGAAGGCCTGGGGAGACGTCACCTCATGGACGAGGTGACGGTCGATGTAGAGAAGACAGGTGCCGTCTTCCTGGCGGCTGACGATGTGGTCGTCGAAGATCTTGTCGTAGAGGGTACGGGGTGCGCTCATGGCTGTTCATCCGCTGGCATGTTCATGGGTTCTTGAAATCCGCAGCGCGCGGCTGGCGGGATCGCGTCCTTAAAAAACTGACGATCAGGATAGGCGGCTGATGAGCGCCCCGAAGACACGCGCAAAGAAGCGTGCCGGCAGGCGCTTGTGATCCTGCAGCACGACGACATGCTTTTCCGTGCATCCGAACTTGGATTCCATGCCCCGCATATAGCGATTTTTGCCGGCTTCGGCAATCCACGAAGAATCAATGCGCGCCGTCGCGCCGAAGCCGCCTTTCCAGCGCCCGGAGGCCGAGCGACAGGCCGATGGTGAGGATCAGGTAGACATAGGCGACGATGGAATAGGTCTCGAAGAAGCGGAACGAGCCGGAGGCGTAGACCTTGCCCATCTGCGTGATGTCGGCGACGCCGAGCACGGAGACGAGCGATGAATCCTTCACCATCGCCACGAAGTCGTTGCCGAGCGGCGGCAGGATGACGCGGATCGCCTGCGGGAAGACGACGAGGCGGAAGCGCTGGAAGCGCGACAGGCCGAGCGCCTTCGCCGCCTCCGTCTGCCCCTTGTCGACCGACTGGATGCCGGCGCGGAAAACCTCGGCGATGAAGGCGGAATAGCCGATCGTCAGCGCGATGATCGCCCGCCACATCAAGGAGAGGTCGCGCACCTGCATCGGCTCCGCCAGGCCGGCGGAAACGAGCGGGCTCATGGCGAGGTTGACCGCCGCCACCAGCGCCGGCGCGCCGACGAAGGCGATGTAGAAGAGCAGGACGAGGATCGGCACGCCACGGATGACCTCCGTGTAGAAGCGGGCGACCTGGCGCAGCGCCTTGCTGTGCGAAAGCGCCATCAGCGCGACGGCAAGGCCCAGCAACGTGGCGAGCAGGAAGGCGACGAGGGTCACGAAGACCGTCACCCACAGCCCCTTCAGCACGACGCCGAAGACCTGCCGGTAGAGATCGTTGGCGACGATCACGCCAGCCAGCGCCAGCGCGATCGCGGCAAGCGCGACCAGCCACCAGGGATAGTCGCCCTTGCCCGCGTCAGGCGAGACGGGAGCCATGGCTGCCGGTCACTGGCCCATCTTGTAGTCGAGGAACCACTTCTTATCGAGCGCGTCGAGCGTGCCGTCGGCCTTGAGGGACGCGATGGCGGCGTTGACCGGCGCGACGAGATCGGAGCCCTTCGGGAAGATGAAGCCGAAATCCTCCGTGCCGAGCGGCCCGCCGACCACCTTAAGCTTGCCGCCGGAAGCGTCGACATAGCCCTTGGCCGCGACGCTGTCGGTCAGAACGAGATCAACGTCGCCGGCCTGCAGCGCCTGCACCGTCGCGCCGAAAGTCTCGAACAGCTTGATGCGCGGGTTCTGCTCGTTGCCGTCGAGGATCTCGTATACGGCAGTGTAGAAGGGCGAGGTGCCCGGCTGGGCGGCGATCAGGCCGTCCTTGAATTCCCCGAAGGATTTCGCGTCGGAAAAGCGCGTCTCGTCGGCGCGCACCAGCATGAACTGCTGCGAGCGCATATAGGGATCGGAGAAGTCGACCTTCTCCTTGCGGTCGTCCTTGATGGTGATGCCGGTCATGCCGATGTTGTACTGGTCGTCGGAGACGGCCTGGATCATCGCGTCCCAGCTCACGTTCTGGTATTCGACCTTGAAGTTGAGGCGCTTGGCGATCTCGTTCATCGCGTCGTATTCCCAGCCGATCTGCTCGCCGCTCTTGGGATCGACGAACTGCAGCGGCGGATAGGCGTTCTCCGTGACGACCACGACGGTCCGGCCGGCAAGGTCGGGCAGGTCGGATGCGAGGGCGACGGCGGGCATGAGGGCGGCGGCGGCAAGGCCTGCAAGAACGGCGCGGCGGGAAAACATCGAGATAGGCTCCTGAAATCGTGGCGGCGGAACACTCTCACGATTGCAGGGCGGCAGGCAAGCACGGGGCTTGCGCGCAAAGGGCTTTCCGTAAAACGCAAAAGCCGCCGGCAGGATGCCGACGGCTTGGATATTCTGCTGCGCTGCCGGATTATTCGGCGGCGGCTTCCGCAGCCTTGGCGGCTTCGGCGGCTTCCGCTGCGGCCTTCTCGGCGGCGAGCGCCTGGGCTGCTGCGACCTTCTCGGCTTCGAGACGTGCCTTTTCCTCGGCGATCGCCTGGCGCTCGGCGTCGTTCAGCTTGCGGGCGCGCGTGCCGGTGTTCTCGACGATACGGGCCGACTTGCCGCGACGATCGCGCAGGTAGTAGAGCTTGGCGCGGCGGACCTTGCCGCGGCGCACGACGTCGACGCTCTCGACGAGCGGCGAGTAGACGGGGAAGACGCGCTCGACGCCTTCGCCGTAGGAAATCTTGCGGACGGTGAAGCTCTCGTTGATGCCGCCGCCGGAACGGGCGATGCAGACGCCTTCATAGGCCTGGACGCGGGTACGGGTGCCTTCCGTGACGCGCACGTTGACGCGGACGGTATCGCCCGGGGAGAATTCCGGGAGCTGGCGCTTGGCTTCGATCTTGGCGGCCTGTTCGGCCTCGAGCTGCTGGATGATGTTCATCGGTCTAACCTTCGGTTCTTCTGAAACAGCCAGAGCGCTCGACGGTCACCTATGAGGCCATGCCTCGTCAGGTTGTCCGTTGCCGGACGGAGCGGATTCGCCATTCTTTGCTTGCAGGTCGGCTGGGTAATCCCAAATCCGTGCGGGCCAATACACCAATCGGGCCGGCTTGTCATCCCCCGCAGGAAAGAATCCGCCCGCAACCGGCCGGTTTTCGGACCTTGCCGCCCTTCCGGCGCCACGCTATCACGCCATTGGGGAGTGGACACGGCTCCAGCCGCCGTCCGGGGAGCATCATGAGCGTTTTCGAGGTCGTCTTTCTGTTTGCCGCCGGCTTCCTGTCCGGCGTGGTGAACGCCATCGCCGGCGGCGGCACGTTCCTCACCTTCGGGGCGATGTCGCTGGTCGGCCTGCCGCCGATCATGGCCAATGCCACCTCATCGATCACGCAGTTTCCCGGCTACGTCACCTCGACGCTCGCCTATGCCAAGGAAATCCGCGCCGACTGGAAGGAAGCGCTGCTGCTCGGCGGCCTGTCGCTGGTCGGCGGCCTCGCCGGGGCGCTGCTGCTGCTCTCGCTCTCCAATCCCTCGTTCCGCGCGCTGGTGCCCTGGCTGCTGCTGGCGGCGACCGCGATCTTCGCGGCCGGCCCCTATCTCAAGCCGAAGACGCTGAGCCCTGAAAAGCCGATCTCGACCCTTGGCCTCGCCGCGCAGGCCGTCACCTCGATCTATGGCGGCTTCTTCGGCGCGGGCATGGGCATCATGACGCTCGCCGTGCTCGGCCTCACCAAGGGCGGCGACTACCACCGGCTGAACGCGCTGAAGAACTTCGTCGCCGTCGTCATCGCCGCCATGGCCATCGTCGTCTTCGCCAGCGGCGGCGTGGTCGGCTGGCCGCAGGCCGCCGTCATGGTGCCGGCGGCCGCGCTCGGCGGCTGGTCCGGCGTCTGGGCGGCGCGGCGCGTGCCGCAGCCGGTCATCCGCGCCCTGGTGGTCTCGGTCGGCCTGGCGCTGACGGCCTATTATTTCGTGACGGACTGAGCGGCAAGCAGGTCCGGCCGGCGCTCGCGCGTCAGCTTCTCCGCCTCCTCGCGCCGCCACCGGTCGATGGCCGCGTGATTGCCCGAGGTGAGGACGCCTGGGATCTCCCGTCCCTCCCAGACCTGCGGGCGGGTATAATGCGGATGCTCCAGCAGCCCGCCCTCGAAGCTCTCGTGCTCGCCGGACAGCGCATTGCCCATCACGCCCGGCAGGATGCGCACGATGGCATCGATGAGGATCATCGCCGCCGGCTCGCCGCCGGACAGGATATAGTCGCCGATGGAGACCTCCTCGAGCTGCCGCCCGTCGATGACGCGCTGGTCGACGCCCTCGAACCGGCCGCAGACGACGATGACGCCCTCGCCGGCCGCAAGCGCGCGCACGCGCTGCTGGGTCAGCGGTTTTCCGCGCGGGCTCATCAAAAGGCGCGGGCGGCCGTCGCCTTCCGAGGCATGGTCGATGGCCTTCGCCAGCACGTCCGGCTTCAGCACCATGCCCGCCCCGCCGCCGGCCGGCGTGTCGTCGACGGTTCGGTGGCGGTCGGTGGTGAAGTCGCGGATCTGCACGCAGTCGAGCGACCAGTCGCCCCGCTCCAGCGCCTTGCCGGACAGCGACTGGCCGAGGAAGCCCGGGAACATGTCCGGGTAGAGCGTCAGGATGGTGGCGCGGAAAGCCACGTCACTCCCCCTCGCCCTGCGGCGGACGGCGGCGACGGCTGCCGGGCCCCTCTCTGTCCTTGGCCTTCTCGTCGTCGACGAGGCCGGCGGCGACGGCGTCGATCAGCAGGCGCCCGCCTTCCAGGTCGATCTCCAGCACGGCGGCTTCGGAGAAGGGGATGAGCACGGGACGCTTGCCCGGCCCCTTGAGCTCAAGCAGGTCGCCCGCGCCGAAATCGAAGATGCCCGTGACGGTGCCGTGGCTGCGGCCGGTCGTGTCGACGGCCTCCAGCCCTTCGAGATCGGCATAGAAGAATTCGTCCTCGTCCAGCTCCTCGTCCGGCAGGTTGTCGCGCTCGATATAGAGCTCCAGCCCGTTCAGCGCCTCGGCGGCGTTGCGGTCGTTGACGCCGCGAAAGCGCACGACCACCACGTTCTTCGCCTCGCGCACCTCCAGCACCTCGAAGGACCGGCCGTCCTCGGTGTGCAGGTGGCCGTAGTCGCCGATGGAGGTCGGATCGATGGTGTAGGATTTCACGCGGACCTCGCCGCGCAGGCCCTGCGCCGCGCCGACGCTGCCCATGAGGACGGGGTTTTCCAGTTTCGCCATGGTTCGGTCCCGTGCGTTGGGAAAGCGGCTCCAAATGAAAACGGGCGGCATGAGGCACGCCGCCCGTCTCCGCGATCGGTCGCGGCGGCTTATTCGCCGGCGGCGGCAGCGGCGGCG
This sequence comes from Shinella sp., assembly GCA_039812945.1. Classification (GTDB taxonomy): domain Bacteria; phylum Pseudomonadota; class Alphaproteobacteria; order Rhizobiales; family Rhizobiaceae; genus Shinella. Next base: position 2,585 of record JBDHSZ010000093.1, on the reverse strand, counting down.
TCTTCGGCCTTCTGCTTCTTCTCGGCGGCGCGCTCGAGCGCCTTCTTGCCCGGCTTTGCCTTTTCCGGGTTGCTGCGGGCTTCGCGCTTCAGCACGCCGGCGTCGTCGAGGAAGCGGGCGACGCGGTCGGTCGGCTGGGCGCCCTTGGCGATCCATTCCTTGGCGCGGTCGGCGTCGATCTGCACGCGGCCCGCGTCGTCCTTGCTGAGCATCGGGTTCCAGGCGCCGAGCTTGTCGAGGAAGCGGCCGTCGCGAGGGCTACGGGCGTCGGCGACGACGATCTGGTAGTAGGGGCGCTTCTTGGAACCGCCGCGGGCGAGACGAATCTTCAGGGACATGTCATTTCTCCTTGGGTAGATGGCCGCTGTTCAAGCGGTGTGGTTTGTACCGCCGTGCTCGGCGGCAATGGCTTCATGGTGCCGGATCACCTCGCGGATGATGAAGTTCAGGAACTTCTCCGCGAAATCCGGGTCCAGATTGGCGTCCTTCGCCAGGCGGCGGAGGCGTTCGATCTGGTATTCCTCGCGCGCCGGATCGGCCGGCGGCAGTTCATGCGTCGCTTTCAGCACGCCCACCGCCTTGGTGCAGCGGAAGCGCTCGGCGAGCATATGCACAAGGGCAGCGTCGATATTGTCGATCGACTGCCTATATTCTCCCAGTTGCTGCCTGACCTTCGGATCGACCGCCATGCCCGGGCCCCTCACTTCTTCTTCGGCAGGCCGGGAAGGCCGCCGCCGAGACCGGGCAGGCGAAGACCGCCGCCGCCAAGACCCGGCAGGCTGCCCGGCTTGATGCCGGCCGCTTCCGCCTGCTTGGCGAGCGCCTCGAGCTGCTTGGGATCCATGCTGGAGAGATCGGGCATGCCGCCGCTAAGGCCGCCGAGGCCCATCTTGCCGGCAAGGCCGCCCATCATCTGCTTCATCATGCCGCCCTTCTTGCCGCCCATCATCTTCATCATGTCCGCCATCTGGCGGTGCATCTTGAGAAGCTTGTTGATGTCGGCCGCATCGGTGCCGGAGCCGGCGGCGATGCGCTTCTTGCGGGAATGCTTGAGCATGTCCGGATTGGCGCGCTCGGCCCTGGTCATCGAGTTGATGATGGCGATCTGCCGGCCGAACAGCCTGTCGTCGAGGCCGGCGGCGGACATCTTGTCCTTCATGCCGGCCATGCCGGGCATCATCCCCATGATGCCGCCCATGCCGCCCATCTTCTGCATCTGGCGGAGCTGGTCGGCGAGGTCGTTGAGGTCGAACTTGCCCTTGGCCATCTTGGCGGCCATGGCGGCCGCCTTCTCGGCGTCGATGTTCTCCGCCGCCTTCTCGACCAGCGAGACGATGTCGCCCATGCCGAGGATGCGGTCGGCGACGCGGCGGGGATGGAATTCCTCCAGCTCGCCCATCTTCTCGCCGACGCCGATCAGCTTGATCGGCTTGCCGGTGACGGCGCGCATGGAGAGCGCCGCGCCGCCGCGCCCGTCGCCGTCCATGCGGGTGAGGACGAGGCCGGTGATGCCGACGCGCTCGTCGAAATTGCGGGCGAGGTTGACGGCGTCCTGGCCGGTCAGCGCGTCGGCGACGAGCAGGATTTCGTGCGGATCGGACCTGCGCTTGATCTCCGCCATCTCGATCATCAGCGGCTCGTCGATATGGGTGCGGCCGGCGGTATCGAGGATGACGACGTCGTGGCCGCCGAGCTTGGCCGCCTGAACGGCGCGCGCGGCGATATCGGTCGGCGACTGGCCGGCGATGACGGGCAGCGTGTCGATGCCGGTCTGCACGCCGAGCTGGCGGAGCTGCTCCTGCGCGGCCGGGCGGCGCGTGTCGAGCGAGGCCATCAGGACCTTCTTCTTCTCGCGCGTCTTCAGCCGGTTGGCGATCTTGCCCGACGTGGTGGTCTTGCCCGAGCCCTGCAGGCCGACCATCATGATGACGACGGGGGCGCTAGCGTTGAGGTCGATGGAGACGCCCTCGGAGCCGAGCATGGCGACCAGCTCGTCATGGACGAGCTTGACGACCATCTGGCCGGGCTTGATCGATTTCACGATTTCCGCGCCGACGGCCTTCTCGCGCACCGCATCGGTGAAGGAGCGCACCACTTCCAGCGCCACGTCCGCCTCGAGCAGCGCGCGGCGGACCTCGCGCAGCGCCGCCGAGACGTCGGCCTCGGAAAGCGCGCCGCGGCCTGTCAGTCCATTCAGGATGGAGCCAAGGCGGTCCTGGAGTGTCTCGAACATCACGTCTTCCTTCTTGTTTCCGCGTCACGCGGAAACGTCGGTGCAATCGGCGTCAAAAACAAGACGCAAAGCCGAAAAGCACCCGAGGGCGCATCGCGCTGTCGGGTGTTGACCTCCGGGATCGTTTCGTCCCGGTCGGCGGCTTCAAGCATTCTCACTTGTCGCAGATGCGCGGCTTAAACAGGAAGGAGGCCGGAAAGTCAAGGCATGAAGACTCCATCTGGTAATCGCGGCCCGTTTGCGCCATATACGCGCAAGGCCCGCGACGGGTCTTCACAGGAACATCCGACATGGCCGCTGAAGCGCAATTCGCCCGTATGAACGGACTGGGAAACATGATCCTCGTCGTGGA
>JBDHSZ010000092.1:0-13957 GCA_039812945.1 Shinella sp. | reverse complement strand
GGTCCACTGGTGATAGGGACAGACGAGCTTGGCCGAGGTGCCCCGATGCTGCGTGCAGACGCGCGAGCCGCGGTGGCGGCAGGAATTGTGCAGCGCGCGGATGGTGCCGGCGCGGTCGCGGGTGACGACGACCGGATAATCGCCGACCTGGACGGTGAAATAGTTGCCGGCCTTCGGGATCTCGCAATCGTGGCCGATGAACAGCCAGTCGCGATACCAGATCGTCTCGAGGTCGAGCCGGTAATAGTCGGGGTCGACGTAGAAGGCCTGTTCGAGGCTGTGGCCGTCACGGCGGTTCTTGAGTCTGCGGAGCGCTTCGCTGCGAATGTCCATTGTCCTGATCCCAAAAGGGACTGACGGGTGGAGTCGCGCTCGGGCGCGGCCGAGGCTGCGCCGTCGCCCGATCGCCCACCGCAATCAGTCGTTTCATCGCATCTCGGGCTGGTTTCCGGGCTCCAGAGCCGTCCTTTCGGACCATCGACGCCTTCCCAGGTGGACAAACCCAGTGGCCTTCGTCGACGTTTCGCTCTGCTACCGTTGCGGGGGCAGCGCCGGACTCTCACCGGCTTCCCAATTCTCCACATCGCGACCGTGCGATGCGGCACCCAAGATGCAGGGACCATACTCCATCCGCGCCCGCCGTTGCAGAGCCATAGCGACATGCGCGGCGTCGCAATCCGGACAGGGAAGGGTGGCTCAGTCCTGCTGCGGGGCGGCGGCGCTCCGCGGCCCTTCCGCCGGCGGGAACAGGATCGTCATCAGGAGGGAGGCGTCCTCGATCGCCCGCAGCGAATGCGGGACCTTGCCTTCGAGATAGAGCCATTGCCCCGCCGCAAGCTCGATGTCGGAGCCGGCCAGCCCGATGAGGACGCGGCCCTCGAGACAGTGCAGCGTGACCGGGCCGTCGACGGCATGGGTCCTGATGTCCTTGCCGGCGTGGACGATGAGGCGGATCGCCTCGAACATCGAGGTCCTGACCAGCGCTGTCGTCCGGGCCTCCTCAAGGCCGGGGCCCAGCGGCCCGAGGTCGACGATCTCTCCCGCGCTTGCGTGGCGTATGGCCATGATTGCGGTCTCCTCTCGAGCCGGCCCGCCCGGCGGGCGCTCCTCATTGCCCTTCGCCATGCCTTCCTGCGTCCGGCGGTGATCTCGCCCCTTCCATCGATTCTAGCGCCTTCACGGCGCCTTATCCAGCGCCGGCGGCGGAAATGACCCCGCTGCCCGGCGGGAAGGCTAGCTTCACGGCCTCCCGCCCGCCGGGCGTCCGGTCATTTGCCGGACGGCCGCAGGGCGAAGACCTCGATCTGCACGAGCAGGTTGCGCGGCATGCCGACATAGACCGCCGAGCGCGGCGGGAAGGGCGGCTTCATGATCTCGGCATAGGCCGCGTTCATCCCGTCGTAGTCCTCCAGATTGCGCAGGTAGACGAAGACGCGGCAGATGTCGGAGAGGGTGCAGCCGGCGTCTTTCAGGATGAGCTCGATGTTCAGCAATGCCCGGCGCGTCTGGGCGGTGATGTCGCCGTCGATCTCGCCGGTGACGGGGTCGCCGCCGACCTGGCCGGCGACGAAGACGTAGTCGCCAGCGATCATGCCCGGCGAATAGTGCGATATGGGCTTGGGCAGGTGGTCTCCCTGGATAACCTCGATGCTCATGTGGACTCCTTGGATTGGCCGCGGCTGTGGTGCGCGGGTGGACGATGGGTCAATGGGTTCGCATCACATTGGCCATGAAGGTCTTCGTGCGCTCGTTCCCCGGGTTCTGGATCAGCTCCGCCGGCGTGCCCTGCTCGATGACGCGGCCGCCGTCCATGTAGATCATCTTGTGGGCGATATCGCGGGCATAGAGGATCTGGTGCGTGACGATCACCATCGTCATGCCGCTTTCCGCCAGGTCCGCCATCACGGCGAGCACTTCGCCCACCAGCTCCGGATCGAGCGCCGAGGTCGGCTCGTCGAAGAGCATGAGCCGCGGCTCCATGGCAAGCGCCCGGGCGATCGCCACGCGCTGCTTCTGCCCGCCGGAAAGCTGGCTCGGATAGGCGTCGCGCCGCTCGTGCATGCCGACCCGCTCGAGCAGCGCCATGGCGAGCGCGATGCTGTCGGCCTTGCGGCGCCGCAGCACCTGCACGGGCGCCTCGATGATGTTCTCCAGCACGGTCATGTGCGGAAAGAGATTGAAGTGCTGGAAGACCATGCCGATCCGGGCGCGCCGGGCCGCGGCGGCGGCGGGCGACAGCTCGTGCAGCCGGCCGTTCCGAAGCTCGCAGCCGACCGGCTCGCCGTCGACGGTGAGCTCGCCGGCATCGAATTTCTCCAGGTCGTTGATGCAGCGCAGGAAGGTGCTCTTGCCCGAGCCCGAGGCGCCGACGATGCAGACGACCTCCCCCGGCGCGACGGTCAGGTCTATGCCCTTGAGCACCTCCAGCGCGCCGAAGGATTTGCGCAGGCCCTTCGCCTCGACGAGAAAGGACGGGGGCGTATCGGTGAAGCGTGCGGTCATCGCGCGGCTCCTCTTGCATAGTGCCGCTCGATGCGCCGCTGGACGAGCGAGAGGATCGAGGTCATGACGAGATACCAGATGGCGGCGACGAGCAGCAGCGGGATCACCTCGAAGGTGCGGCTGTAGATCGTCTGGGCGCTGCTGAGCAGTTCCTGCAGGGCGACGACGCTGGCGAGCGAGGTGTATTTCAGCATGCTGATGACCTGGTTGCCGGTGGTCGGGATGATGGAGCTCATCGCCTGCGGCAGGACGATGCGCCACAGCATGCGCAGCCTGCCGAAGCCGAGCGAGGTCGCCGCCTCGCTCTGGCCGCGGTCGACGGAGTTGAGCCCGCCGCGGATGATCTCCGCCATATAGGCGGCCTCGTGCAGGCCGAGGCCGGCGACCGCCGCGAAGAAGGGCGTGACGAGCACATTGGCGTCGACGGAAAGGAATTTGGGCCCGCCGAAGGGGATGCCGATCGCGATGTCGGGGAAGATCGCCGCCAGATTGAACCAGAAGACGAGCTGCACGAGCACGGGCGTCGCGCGGAAGAACCAGACATAGCCGCCGGCCGCCCGGCGGATGACCGGGCTCGACGAGAGCTGCATCACCGCGAGCACGAGGCCGAACACGCAGCCCACCGCCATGCAGATGACCGTCAGCAGCAGCGTCAGCCGCAGGCCGGACAGGATGAGGCCGTCGAAGAGATAGCGGCCGACGACGTCCCAGTGGAAGAACTCGTTGGTGACAAGCGTCCAGGCGATCCACAGCGCGGCGACGAGGACCAGCGCCTCGGCGACACGCCGGACGGGGCGCGCCCTGCGGGTGACGGCGCGCGGCGCGGCCGCCCGGCCGGCATCGGATGCGAAGGCGGCGACGCCGCCGGTCGTGGTCAGGCTTGCGGACACGGCTGTGCTCTCCCTGTGCTCGTCCTCGTCATTTCGTGCCATTGATCGTCACGCTCTCGACGGCGGCGTCGCCGAGCCCGTATTTTTCGAGGAGGGTCGCGTAGCTGCCATTGGCGATGATCGCCTCCAGCGCGCCCTTGAGCGCCCCGGCCATCCCGGCATTGCCCTTCTTCACGGCGATGCCGACCAGGCCGCGCGTTCCGGGCACGATGCCCGGCACGGCCTTCAGCTTGCCGCTGGTCCTCTCCAGATAATGGGCGACCGCGGCGTCGCCGAACATCAGGTCGGCGCGGCGGCTGACGACGGCCATCATGGTCTGCGAGGCGTCGGGCATCTCGACGATCGCCAGCGGCGGCTTGCCCGCCGCCGCGCATTCGCCCGACAGGCGCTCGACGACGGCGATCTGCGCGACACCCTTGGTGACGGCGGCGGAATGGCCGCACAGGTCGCCGGGCGAAATGGCCGCCGGATCGCCGGCGGTCATCACGACGAGGCCGACATTCAGATAATCGACCATGTCGACGATCTTCTGGCGCTCGACCGTGTCGAAGAGCTCGTTGACGGCGAGATCGAACTTGCCGCTCTGGATGCCCGGGATGACCGCCGGGAACTGCACGCTGGTGATGTTCGCCTCGACGCCCAGTTCGGCGGAAAGAAGCCTGACCAGCTCGATGTCGAAGCCGGCCGGATTGCCCGCCTCGTCCTGGTATTCGTAGGGCGGCCATTGCAGCGAGGTGCCGACATTGATGGCGCCCGCTTCGGCGACGGCGGCGGGAAGGGCGGGTTTCGTCTGCGCCCCGGCGCCCGCGGAAAGGACGAGCCCGCCCCCCAGCGAGGCGCAGGCCAGTGCGGCGTGAATGCTGCGAACCTTCATCGATCTCATCTCTTCCTCCTCCGGGGACTGGGCCGGCATGGGGCAGGGGCTCCTCCTCCGCCTGCCGCCACGTAAGGCCTCGGCGAAATGTGTAGCAGGGTCCCGGCAGGGTGTCGAAACAGTTCCCCTGCCGTTTTTCGATAGAAAATCTACTGCATGAAGAGTGGCCCGCCTGAGAAGGGCGGAAGGGCGGGCCGCAGGGAAGGCGCATCTTTTCTACACGCCGGCTGGGCCATGGCGGGGAAAAGCTGCTATAGCGGCGATCTTGACGTTCCTCCCGGCGGAAGACAGGCAGATGGCCGATCGCATCGGAAAACTTCCCTCCCTCAACGGCGTGCGCGTCTTCGAGGTCGTGGCGCGGCATCTGAACTTCCGGCTGGCGGCCGAAGAGCTCGGCGTCACGCAGGGCGCCGTCGCGCAGCAGATCCGCGGGCTGGAGGCCGAGCTCGGCCTGAAACTCTTCGAGCGCCATCCGCGCACGCTGGCGATCACCGAGGCGGGGCGCAGCTATGTCGGCAGCATCCGCCGCGCCTTCGAGCTGATCTCCGAGGCGACGGAGACGCTGCGGCCCGAGCCGCAGCACCTGACGATCAGCGTCACGCCGACCTTCGCCTCGAAATGGCTGATCCCCCGCCTGCCGGATTTCACGGCGGCGCATCCGGAGATCGACATGCGGATTCTCGCGAGCGACCGGATCGCCAATTTCCAGACCGATGCGGTCGATCTCGCCGTGCGCTCCGGCCGCCCGCCCTTCGGCCCCGGCCTCCAGGCGGACCTCATGTTCGAGCAGGTCGTCATCGCGCTCGGCAGCCCGCTTCTGATCGAGAAGCTCGGCCGGCCGGAGATACCGGAGAATCTCGCCGGATATGCGCTGCTGCACGATGCGCACAATTTCTGGCCGCGCTTCCTGGAGCGCGCGCTCGGCAAGGCGGCGCCGGTGATGGCGGCGAAGAACATCCGCTTCAACCAGACGGCGCTTGCGCTGGAAGCGGCGCGCGGCGGCCAGGGGCTGGCGCTGGCGAGCGAGTTCCTCATCGAGGACGACGTCGCGGCCGGCCATCTCGTGCGGCTGTTCGACACGGCGCTGCGCGTCGAGGCGGATTTCTACATCGTCGCGCCGCGCAAGGCCCGCTATCCCGCCTCCGTCGAGGCGGTGCGCAACTGGCTGCTCGGTGAAAGCGCCGAGCACCGCTCGGCCGCCGGCCGGCGCGACGCCGAGGGCAGCCGATAGTTTTCCTACAGGAAAATGCGTGTATTTCTGTTTGGTCACGACGGGATGCGGCGTGCCACAATGGCGGCCGGCCAACAGATGACGAAAGGATTTTCCAATGGCGGAACAGAAGGTCGCATTGATTACTGCCGGCGGCAGCGGCATGGGCGCGGAGGCCGCGCGGCGGCTGGCGGCGGACGGGTTCAGGATCGGGGTGCTCTCCTCCTCCGGCAAGGGCGAGGCGCTGGCGGCGGAAACCGGCGGCTTCGGCGTCACCGGCTCCAACCAGTCGAACGACGACCTGAAGCGCCTCGTCGACGGCGCCATGGAGCGCTGGGGCCGCGTCGACGTGCTGGTCAACAGCGCCGGCCACGGGCCGCGCAAGCCGATCCTCGATCTCACCGACGAGGACTGGCATGCCGGCATCGACGTCTATTTCCTCAATGCGGTGCGCCCGACGCGCCTCGTGACGCCGATCATGCAGCAGCAGAAATCCGGCGTCATCATCAACATCTCGACCGCCTGGGCCTTCGAGCCGAGCGCGATGTTCCCGACCTCGGCCGTCGCCCGCGCGGGCCTTGCCTCCTTCACCAAGATCTATGCCGACGCCTATGCGGCCGACAATATCCGCATGAACAACGTGCTGCCCGGCTGGATCGACAGCCTGCCGGCGACGGAGGAGCGGCGCGACGGCGTGCCGATGAAGCGCTACGGCACGAGCGAGGAGATCGCCGCGACCATCGCCTTCCTCGCCTCGGACGGCGCGGCCTATATCACCGGCCAGAACATCCGCGTCGACGGCGGCATCACGCGGGCCGTCTGACGATCCGTCCGGCGATGTGCGTCAATCCGCTTCAAGTTTGGCGCGGGTGCGAAGTTGAGCCCGTCGCCGAAAAGGATTTTCCTTCTCTCATGGCGTGAGGACGTTCGGGAGGAGGCAAGGATGTTCAGGCAGGCGCTGGCACTGGCATGTGCAAGACCGGACTATTTCGAACACCGCCGAAAGATAGGCCGGGGCGACCGCCCCGGCTTCTGGAAGAGCCTGCTGCGGCTCTGCTTCGGCTAGATCAGACGTTCACGGCGCATCGGGCATGCCGATGCGCCGTGAACGTCATCCGCGCGCGCCGGTGATGTAGGCGATGATCTCGTCGGTCGTGGTAGCCGCCGTCTGGAGCTCGGCCGAGATGCGGCCGCGCCGGAAGACATAGACCCGGTTGCTCAGCTCCATCACCTGCTTCATGTTGTGGCTGACGAGCAGCACCGCGACCCCGCGCGCCTGCAGGCCGCGGATGATGTCGTGGACATGGGCCGTCTCCTGCACGCCGAGCGCCGCCGTCGGCTCGTCCATGATGATGAGCTGCGATCCCCAGCCCGCCGCGCGAGCGATGGCGACACCCTGGCGCTGGCCGCCCGACAGGCCGCCGACCAGGTCGTGCACGCCGGGCACGTTGACGCCGATCTCGCTGAGGAGCTGCTCGGCGCGGGCGATCATCCGCCGCCGGTTGAGGATGCTGAGGCCGCCGAGCCGGAAATAGTATTCCTCGCGCCCCAGGAAGAGATTGGTCAGGACGTCGAGATGCTCGGCGAGCGAGAGGTCCTGGTAGACGGTCTCGATTCCCGCCTCGCGGGCGTCGGACGGACGGTTGAAGGTCATCTCGCGGCCCGAGACCCTGATCCTGCCCTCGGTGCAGGACTGCGCGCCGGAGAGGATCTTGACGAAGGTGCTCTTGCCGGCCCCGTTGTCGCCGACGATGGCGACGACCTCGCCGGGCATCACCTTCAGGTTCGCTCCGGACAGCGCGACGATGCCGCCATAGTGCTTCGCCACGCCGACGGCTTCCACGATCGGCACCGCGCGATCCGGCTCTGCGGCCTCGTCGATTTTCCTGACAACGGACATGTGCATCACACGCTCCCATTCCTTGCTCGATGATTGCGATCCGCGGCGCGAGCGCCGCGGATCGGCCGTCCTATCAATAGTCGGCGGGCATCTGCTCGACATTGTCCTTGGTCACCACCGGCGTATTGATGATGATCCTCGGTTCGATCGCCTCGCCGCGGATCGCCTTGTCCGCCGCATCGACGGCAAGCTCGGAGAGCAGCGCGGGGCTCTGCGAGACCGTCGCCGTGAGCGTGCCTTCCTGGATCGCCCGGCGGGCGTCCTCGGGATAGTCGACGGCGAAGAAGAGGATCTCGTCGCGGCCCTGCGACTTGGCGTATTCCGCCGCAGCCACGAGCTCGGGCCCGTGCGCGAAAACGGCGTTCAGCTCGCCCTTGGGATATTTGGAGAGCCAGTCCTAGATGAGCGCGACGGTCTTGTCGTGCGCCCAGTCGTTGGCCTGCTCCTCGACGATCTTGATGTCCGGCGCGGCCTTGAGGCCGTCATGCTGGCCCTTGGAGCGGCCGATCTGCGGCGAGGTGCCGAGAATGCCGGTCATCATCGCCACATTGCCCTTGCCGTTCAGAAGCTTGATCGCCAGTTCGGCCTGTTCCTGGCCGATCAGCTCCTCGTTCGATCCGACGGCGGAGGTGGCGTTGGCTTCCGGCGACAGGCCCATCGAATAGGAGATGACCGGGATCTTCGCCTCGACGGCCTTCGAGACGGTGCCGACGAGGCTGTCGGGATCCGAGGGGGCGACGATGATCGCGTCATAGCCCTGGATGACGAACTGGTCGATGGCGGCGTTCATCTGGGCGATGTCGTTGCGGCCGTCGGTGATGGTGACGTCGTAGCCGAGCTTCCTGGCGTCTTCCTCCAGCGACTTGGCGGCGACGTTCATCCACGGGTCGACGCCGATGCTGTAGATCAGGACGCCGATCTTCTTGGTCTCGGCCGTCGCCGGGCCGGCGAACGTCGCGCTAAGGGCGATGACGACGGACGCGGCGGTAAACAGTCTACGGGTGATCTTCATGCTATTCCTCCGGTGTGACGGCGGTTTTTCCGCCGGGTTTGGTTCCACTCTTGGTTAGTGCCTGCGGCCGCGCCGCATTGCTTCGTAACCGACGGCCAGGAGGACGCCCGTCCCCATGAACGCGGGTTGCCAGAAGGCCGAGATGCTGTAGAGGGTCATCGCGTTGTTCAGGATGGTGAGCGCGAAGATGCCGATGACCGCGGACGAGATGCCGCCGAGGCCGCCGGACAGCGGCGTGCCGCCGATGACCACCGCCGCGATGGACAGCAGCGCCCAGGTCGTGCCGGCCTGCGGGCTGCCGATGCCGGCGATCGAGGTGAGCAGCAGGCCGGCGATCGCCGCGCAGACGCCGCCGATCGCATAGGTGGCGATCAGCACGCGGTCGACGTTGACGCCGGCCCGGCTGGTGCCGATCTTGTTGCTGCCGACCGCATAGACATGGCTTCCGTAGCGCGTGAAGCGCAGCACCGCCGCCAGCACGACGACCACGACGATGAAGACCATGCTGGGAAAGGTCAGGCCGCCGATATGGGTGAAGCCGAGCTCGCGCCATTCGCGGGGCAGCGGCGCGATCGGCCGCGCCTCGGTCAGCGCATACATCGTGCCGAGCACGATGGCCTGCGTGCCGAAGGTGGCGACGAAGGGATTCATGCCGATCCGGGCGATGAGGCAGCCGTTGCCGATGCCGATGACAAGGCCGAGCACCAGCCCGGCGACGATGCCGGCCGGCACGCCGAAGGAGAGCGACACGGAGGCGGCGATGCAGCCGGCCGCCGCGGCCGTCGCGCCGACCGACAGGTCGAAGCCGCCCGAGATGATCATCAACTGCATGCCGCAGGCGACGATGCCGACCATGGAGGCCTGCTGCACGATGTTGAGCAGGTTGGCCGGATTGCGGAAACTCGGATTGGCGATCGAAAGGGCGAGGATGCTGACGATCAGGACGAGCAGCATCACGCGCTGAACCATCACGGCCGGGTGCTGTGGTGACAGGAAGCGGCGCAGCGGTCCGGGTCTTGCGGCGCGCAGCCGGGCTGTGGCGACATCGGTCATGGTTGTTCCCCTTGCTGATTATGCCGACGTCCATCTCCTCGGGGCGGACTGTCGGGAATTGCATGATAGAGTAGCCCCGCGTCCGGGTGAGACAATTTCGCAAATTGCCGACTCATGACGCAGCTTGAAGCACATCGCGCGTCTGCCGCGGCCGGCCCCTCCCGGGGGCGAGGTGCGCAATGCTGCGTCACCTAACGGTGCGATGCGAACTTGCCAGCCGCCGCAGGGCGATCAGACTGGCCGCAGCTTGAACGGGAGACAATCATGAGCCTGGTGAACGATATCGGCCGCGCATCGCGGCCGTTGCGGGTGGGGATGATCGGCGGCGGCAAGGGCGCGTTCTTCGCGGGCATCCACCGCGCGGCGATGCGGCTGACCGGCCGCTTCGAGCTCGTCGCCGGGGTGTTCTCCGCCGATCCCGCCGCCTCGGCGGCGGCCGCGCGCGATCTCGGCGTGCCGGCCGACCGGGTCTATGCCAGCTTCGCCGAGCTGGCGACGGCGGAGGCCGCGCGGCCGGACGGCATCGACGTGGCGGTCGTCGTCACGCCGAACCACCTTCATTTCGAGCCCTGCCGGCTGCTGCTGGAGGCCGGCATCCCGGTGATCTGCGACAAGCCGCTGGTCAACACCTCGCAGGAGGCGCGGGCGCTTATCGCGCTTGCCGAGCGGGACGGCACCTTCGCCGCCGTCACCTATACCTATACCGGATATCCCATGGTGCGCGACGCGCGCGCCCGGGTGCGCGACGGCGAGATCGGCGAGGTGAAGTTCCTCTATGTGGAATATCTCCTCGAATGGCTGGCCAACGATCCGGGCAAGCTCGGCAAGGGCGGCGTCTGGCGCGGCGATCCGGCCAAGGCCGGCCTGACGGGCGCGCTCGGCGATGTCGGCACCCATGCCTTCAACATGCTGGAATTCGTCTCGGGCAAGCGCTGCGTCAATCTCTATGCGCGGCTCACGCGGACGGTCGAAAGCTTCGGCCTCGACGACACGGACGTCGTGCATATGGAGTTCGACAACGGCGCGGAGGGCCTGCTGTGGTGCAGCCTTGCCGCGCCCGGCCACCGCAACGGCCTGCGCTTCAAGATCGTCGGCACCAAAGGCACGCTGGAATGGCGCCAGGAGCAGCCCGAGACCCTGCATCTGTCGCGCCTCGCCAGGGCCGACATGATCTACCGGCGCGGCGGGGCGGACATGACCGAGGACGGGGCGGCATGCGTGAGCCTTCCGGCCGGCAATCCGGAAGCCTATCTGGAGGCGCTGGCGGTGCTCTATTCCGACTATGCCGACGCGCTCGCCGCCGGCAGGGACTGGCGCGCCGCCGGGCGCGTCCCGCTGACCGGGCTCGACGAGGGCCTGCGCGGCGTGCTGCTGTCGGAACTGTGCGTGCGCTCGGCGCAGACGAAAAGCTGGCAGGCCTTCCCGGCGGCATAGGCCCCGTGCCGGGCCGGCCGCCGCGGCTCAGCGGTTGTCGGCCAGGATGAGGCCCGCCGCCTTCTCGGCGATCATCAGGGTGGGGGAATTGGTGTTCCCGCTAACGATCGTCGGCATGACCGAGGCGTCGGCGATGCGCAGCCGGCCGACGCGCCGCATCTTCAGGCGGGTGTCGACGACGGAGGCGGCGTCGCTTCCCATGCGGCAGGTGCCGACCGGATGGAAGATGGTCGTGCCGATGTCGCCGGCGGCCTTCTGCAATTCGGCGTCCGTCTGCAGCGCCGGGCCCGGCCGGTACTCGACCGGGTCGAAGCGGGTGAAGGCGGGCTGGGCCGCAATGGCGCGGGCGATGCGGATGGAGCGAGCCGCGACCTCCAGATCGCCCGGCGTCGACAGGTAGTTCGGCCGGATCGCCGGCTGGTCGCGGTAGTCGGGGCTGCGCAGATGCACGCAGCCGCGGCTTTCCGGCCTCAGATTGCAGACGGAGGCGGTGATGGCGGGGAAGCTGTGCACCTTGTCGCCGAACTTGTCGAGCGAGACGGGCTGGACGTGGAATTCGAGGTCCGGCGTCTCCTTCTCCGGCCCCGAGCGCGTGAAGATGCCGACCTGGCTCGGCGCCATCGCCATCGGGCCGGAGCGCCTCAGCGCATATTCGAGGCCGATCGCCGCCTTGCCCATCAGGCTCGACGCCTTCTCGTTCAGCGTCGGCACGCCGGAGACCTTGTAGACCAGCCGGAGCTGCAGATGATCCTGCAGGTTCGCGCCGACACCGGGGACGGCCTGCCTGACCTCGATGCCCATGCCGCCGAGCACCGCCCCGTCGCCGATGCCGGACAGTTCGAGGATCTGCGGCGAGCCGATGGCGCCGGCGGCGAGGATCACCTCGGCCCGCGCGCCGGCGCGCCTGTCCTCGCCCCGCCGGTGATAGTCGACGCCCCTGACCTCGCCGTCCTCGATCACCAGCCGGCGCACATGCGCCTCGGTCTCGACCTTGAGATTAGGGCGGCGAAGCGCCGGCCGCAGGAAGGCCTTGGAGGTGTTCCAGCGGATGCCGCTGCGCTGGTTGACGTCGAAATAGCCGCCGCCCTCGTTGCTGCCCCGGTTGAAGTCGTCGGTGCGGGGAATGCCGGCCTGCTCGGCGGCGTCGAGGAAGGCGTCCAGCACCTTCCAGCGCACGCGGGCCTTCTCGACCCGCCATTCGCCGCCCGCGCCATGCGCCTCGGACGCGCCGCCGTGGAAATCCTCCTGCCGGCGGAACAGCGGCAGGACGTCGTCCCAGCCCCAGCCGACGCAGCCCATCTGCCGCCAGCGGTCGTAGTCGGCGGCCTGGCCGCGCATGTAGATCATGCCGTTGATCGACGAGCAGCCGCCGAGCACCTTGCCGCGCGGATAGGAAAGGCTGCGGCCGTTGAGGCCCGCCTCCGCATCGGTCTTGAAGCACCAGTCGGTGCGCGGGTTCGAGATGCAGTAGAGATAGCCGACCGGGATATGAATCCAGTGATAGTTGTCGCGCCCGCCCGCCTCCAGCAGCAGCACCCGGTTGCGGGGATCGGCGGAAAGGCGGTTGGCGAGTACGCAGCCTGCCGAACCGGCGCCAACGACGATGTAATCGAACTCTGCCATGGGTTTCCTCACCTTCTCGGGACCGCCCCGCGATTGCCTGCCGGCGGCGGCCGGATCGTCGTGACATTCGCCATTCTGCGGCCTTTGCGGACAAGTTCGCAGCCCCGCGATATGTGACGCACACTGACGCAAACGCCTCGAATCCGCCTTCTCGGTCATCCGGGGCGATGGTAGAGACGCAAACGCGGAAAAACCACAGCCATGCGGCTCGCATCGCGACGCTGGAGAAGCCGGGGAACGGATATGGACTACGACGTCATCATCATCGGAAGCGGTGTCGGCGGCAGCGTCACGGCGCGCAGGCTCGCGGAGGCCGGCGCGCGGGTGCTCATCCTGGAGCGCGGCGACTTCGTTCCCCGCGAACCGGAGAACTGGGACGTCAAGACCGTCTTCTTCGACAGGAAGTACAAGGCGAGGGACACCTGGCTCGACAGGACGGGCCGGCCGTTCGATCCCGGCATGTACTACAATGTCGGCGGCTCGACGAAATTCTACGGCGCGGCCTTGTTCCGTCTGCGCGAGCGCGATTTCGGGGTGGTCGAGCACCATGGCGGCGTCTCCCCCGCCTGGCCGGTGACCTATGCCGAGATGGAGCCCTATTATTGCGAGGCGGAGCGGATGTTCCGCGTGCACGGCGAGGACGCGGCGGACCGGACCGCGCCGTATCGCAGCGCGCCCTATCCCTTCGGCCCGGTGCGGTCCGAGCCGGTCGTCGCGGCCCTCGCGGAGCGGCTGAGGGGGCAGGGCATCTCGGCCTCCGCCATGCCGAACGGCGTGAATGCGGAGCCCGCCGGGACGTGCATCCTCTGCCGGACCTGCGACGGCTTCCCCTGCCGGATCGGCCAGAAGAACGACGCGGAGACCTGCGCGCTCGAGCCGGCGCTGGCGACGGGCCGGGTCGACCTGAAGACGCGGGCGCTCGCCCGCAGGCTCATCCTTTCGGGCGATGGCCGCAGGGTCGAGGCCGTCGAGGTGGAGCACGAGGGCGAGGTCCGCCGCCTTGCCGCGCCGCTCTTCGTCGTCTCCTGCAACGCGGTCAACAGCGCGGCGCTGCTGCTGCGCTCGGCGGATTCGGCCGCGCCCGCCGGGGCGGCGAACAGCTCCGGCGTCGTCGGCCGCCACTACATGGTGCACAATCAGACGGCGCTGATGGGGCTTTCCCACCGGGTCAACACCACGAAATTCCAGAAGACCCTGGCGATCAACGACTGGTATTTCGGCGACGACGCCTTCCGCTGGCCGATGGGCCACATGCAGATGCTCGGCAAGCTGCAGGGCGGCATGCTCACCGCGAACGTGCCCTATCTTCCCCGCGCCCTCGGCGACGCGATGGCGCGCCGCGGCATGGACTGGATCGCGCTGTCGGAGGACCTGCCGGACCCGGACAACCGGGTGACGCTCGACGGCGGATCCATCCGCCTGTCGGTGACGCTGAACAACATGCAGGGCCATCTGGAGC
>JBDHSZ010000091.1:0-14050 GCA_039812945.1 Shinella sp. | reverse complement strand
ATCCTGCGCGTGCGCACGCTGGCGAAAGCCTGCGGCGAGGCTTTCCTGCTGACGGATGCCGGCGGGGCGAACTGGGGCAGGGACGCCGCCTGAGCGGCCTTACACGACAGCCGAAACCTTCACACCCAATTCCCACACCGGCTTCAGCGTCGGCATCGCGCCGGTCGGCACCTGGCCGGCATAGGTCTGCAGGGCCCGGCGCACACCCGACGGACGGTCGACTGCCGCGCCCATCGTATAGGCGAGGAAGAGGGCGGTGAAGCCGAGGACGTTGATGGTGAGGACGAGGGCTTTCATGGCGGTTGCTTCTGCGGTTCGTGTTGCCGATGAAGCGACTATCGGGCAAAGCGCCGCGCGGCGCGGTTCCCCCGGTGACACCTGATGAAAGGGGGGCTTTCCAGCGGCGTCGCGGATGCTAATGTCCGGGACGGATGCCAACAGGGAGCACGGTAACGCCATGATCGGTCTTGCAATCGCGGCGGTGGTCGTCGTCTATGCCATCGTCGTCTACAACGGCCTCGTCAGGGCGCGGCAGATGAAGGAGGAGGCCTGGTCGGGCATCGACGTGCAGCTCAAGCGCCGCGCCGACCTCATCCCCAACCTCTTGGAGACCGTGAAGGGCTATGCCGCGCACGAGCGCGAGACGCTGGAAAAGGTCGTCGAGCTGCGCAACCGGGCGCAGGCGGTGCCGGCGGGCGACGTCGCCGGGCGCGCGCAGGCCGAGGGCCTGCTCGGCCAGGCGCTCGGCAAGCTCTTCGCGCTCGCCGAGGCCTATCCCGATCTCAAGGCCAACCAGAATTTTGCCGAATTGCAGCGGTCGCTTGAGACCATCGAGGGCGAGATCCAGATGTCGCGGCGCTATTACAACGGCGCCGCCCGCGATCTCAACGTCAAGGTGGAGAGCTTCCCGTCGAACCTTCTCGCCACCCTCTTCAAATTCGCCAAGGCGCCCTATTTCGAGATCGACAACCCGGCCGACCGGGCCGTGCCGACCGTGAAGTTCTAGGAGCCCCCCATGCCGCGGATCGCCGCTTTCCTGACGCTCTGGCTCTGCCTTCTGGTCGGGGACGCGGCGCGGGCGGAGGAATATTTCGAGCGCTACCATTCCGATATCGCGCTTGCGAAGAACGGCACGCTGACGGTGACGGAGACGATCCGCGTCCATGCCGAGGGCAATGCCATAAGGCGCGGCATCTATCGCGATTTCCCGCTGACCTTCACCGATGCCGAGGGGCGGGAGAAGGAGGTCGGCTTCAGGATCATCAGTGTCGAGCGCGACGGCCGCCCGGAGCCCTACCGCACCGAGAACGTGCGCCGCGGCGTGCGCATCTATTTCGGCTCCGCCGACACGCTGCTCGATCGCGGCTTCCACGACTATCGCCTGACCTACGAGACGACGCGGCAGATCCGCTTCTTCGACACCCATGACGAGCTCTACTGGAACGTCACCGGCACGCAATGGGCCTTCCCCATCCGCCGGGCGAGCGCGACGGTGACGCTGCCGCGCGGCGTCACCGCGAAGGCGCTCACCTTCTTCACCGGCCCCTTCGGCGCGACGGAAAGGAACGCGCGGGCCGAGAACCGCGGCAACACGGCGACATTCGAGACGACGAGCCCGCTCGGGCCGGAGGAGGGCCTGACGATCGCCATCAGGATGCCGGCGGGCAGCATCGACAAGCCCACGGCGGCCGAGGAGCGCATGCTGTTCCTCAAGGACAAGCGCAACCTCTTCCTCGCCTTCGGCGGGCTGGTCCTCGTCGTCGGCTATTATCTCTGGGCCTGGCTCTCCGTCGGCCGCGATCCGCCGCGCGGCGTCGTCGTGCCGCGCTGGGATGCGCCGGAGGGCATCTCGCCGGCGCTGGTCAACTATATCGACGAGAAGGGTTTCGGCGGGCAGGGCTGGACGGCGGTCTCCGCCTCCTTCCTGAATCTCGCCGTGAAAGGCCTCGTCGAACTGCAGGACCTCAGGAAATCGATCGTCGTCAGCCGCACGCAGACGCCGGCGGATGCGGCGCTGCCGACCGGCGAGAGGGTGCTGCTCGGCGCGATCGGTTCCGCCGGGTCGAGCCTTGCCATCGACAAGTCCAACGGCAAGCGCGTCCAGCGGCTCGGCGCCGATTTCCGCGACGCGATGGAGAAGGAGCACCGGCACAGATATTACCTGGCGAACTGGCCGCAGGTGATATGCGGCATCCTGCTTTCCCTCGTCTGCCTCGCGGCGCTGGTGCTGTTCGGCTCGCTGCCGGAGGAGGGGATCGTGCTGGTCGTCCTGCCGGTCTTCGCCTCGGTCTTCGTGTCGGTCTTCGCGCTGGCGCTGGGGCGGAATTTCCGGCAGGCGAAGTCGCTCGGCGCGCGCATCATGGCCGTCGTCGTCATCGCCTTCGTGGGGTCGGTCTTCGTCACCGTCTTCGGCGGCATCGCCGTCGCGCTCTTCGCCGAAAGCGCCGCGACGGGCCACCTGCCGCTGTTCGCCGCCGTCGGCGGCATCGTGGTGACGAACATCGTCTTCTTCTTCCTGATGGGCGCGCCGACGCCGCTCGGCCGCAAGATGATGGACGGCATCGAGGGCCTGCGGCAATACCTGACGCTCGCCGAGAAGGACCGGATGAACATGGCCGGCGCGCCGGAAATGTCGCCGCGCCACTTCGAGACGCTGCTGCCCTATGCCGTGGCGCTCGGCGTGGAGAAACCCTGGTCGCAGACCTTCGACCGCTGGCTGCTCACCGCCGCCGCGGCGGGCGCGGCCGCCGCCTACCAGCCCGGCTGGTATCACGGCGACGGCTTCTCCTCCGGCCGCTTCACCGATCGCATCGGCGGCTTTGCCGGCTCCATGGCCGGCACGATGAGCGCCTCGCTGCCCGCCCCGCCGAAAAGCTCCTCCTCCGGCTTCTCGTCCGGCGGCGGCTCCTCGGGCGGCGGCGGAGGCGGCGGCGGTGGAGGCGGCTGGTAACCTCTTGCTGCCTTCCCGGCCTGCAAGGGGAGGGCAATCGCCTATGGAACGATTACGGTGCGTCCTTCCCCCTTCTCCCCTCGGGGAGAAGGTGCCGGCAGGCGGATGAGGGGGACGCCGAAGGCGAAGAAAGCTGGTCTTTCTACCGGACGGAGAAGGGTGCTCGGCAACGACGTGCCTCAATCGGCCGCTTGCGGGAGGGGCTGGCAGCCAGAAGGGATCAAAGATCCTGCCGGTTCGGCAGCGTGGTCTCGACCACGCGGCTGCCGGGCGTGGCCGTCACGGCGGCCGCCGCCGCAAGCCCCGCCTTCGCGTCGGCGGCGACGCTGACGGGGAAGGCGGCGAGGGTGAGCGCGCCCGTCGTCTGCGCCGCGGCTCCCGTGAAGGCCACGGCTTCCACGCTGGCCTTCAGCGTGGCCGTCGCGGGAATGGAGGCGGTGAGGATGTCGTCCAGCGGCTCGAAGGGCTTTTCCGGCAGCAGGCTGCCGAAGGCCCAGACCTTCCTGAGCTGGGCCTTGCTCATCGGCGCGACATTGACGTCGATGTCGTTCAGCGCGCCCTTCACCCGGTAGGGGCAGCGCCGCTTGGTGCAGTTGGCGGCGGCGGAGAACTGCCAGAGCGCGTAACTGTCCCAGTTGCCCATCGGGAAACTGCCCGTAATGCCCGGCTTGTAGCGGGCATACCACAGCGGCAGGCGCGACAGGATGCGGTACGTATCGCGGTTGGCGGCGATGTGCCGGGCGGTGGCGTGGTTGGTGTAGAGCACCGGATAGCGGCCCGTGCGCGTCTTGACGTGGCCGGCGAAGACCTGGGCGTCCTTCAGCGACATGTAGTTGTCGGGGTCGATGCCCTCGATGTCCAGCACCATCATCTCGTCGTCCTGCGGCTTGGCGTAGTCGAGGAAATGGTTGGCCTGGTCGATCGGGTTGCCGGGACGGGCGAGGTGATAGGCGCCCCACAGCAGGCCCTTCGAGCGGGCCAGCAGCCGGCGCGTCTCGTAGAGCTCGCGGCTGACGGCGTATTTGCGCCACATGGTCTTGCAGTGGCCGACCGTGTCGCCGTTGTGCTCGCCCTTGCAGGTGTAGCTTTCCGGCAGCCCGTCCGAGGCTTTGGAGATGAAGCCGGCGATGCGCTTGTCGGAGAGCATCTGCGACCAGTCGATCTCGTTCAGTTCATAGGCGTCGATGACGATGGCGTTTTCCGGCTTCTTCCACGGTTCCACGTCGGCCGCCCCGGCCGGGGCGCAAAGCGCCGCCGACAGAAGGAGGGCGGCGAGGCCGGAAAGCTGCTTCGGTGTCATGGACGCTCCTTCGCGAATCGCGGATCCTGCGCAAGCGGCGATGGTGCGCCGACATGGTTAACGGCCGGCTAACGCGCCTTTCGCGGAACAATCGGCATCGCCCCCGCGTTTTCATTGCAAATTCGCCTTGTGGCGAAAGCCCGGGCGATCCCTCCATTCGGGAGAAACGCCATGAGACTCACGAGCAAATCCCTTGTCGTCGCGCTTTCAGCG
Source organism: Shinella sp. (assembly GCA_039812945.1). Taxonomy (GTDB): domain Bacteria; phylum Pseudomonadota; class Alphaproteobacteria; order Rhizobiales; family Rhizobiaceae; genus Shinella. The sequence goes on along the minus strand of JBDHSZ010000091.1, from coordinate 9,587 downwards.
CTGTTCGCCACGACGCCGCTGGTGCCCGCCGGGGCGATGCCGCTGCCGGTGGCGAAGGTCCAGCCGGTCCAGACCGGCGAAAGCGTGCAGCTCGTCGACCATCGCTTTCACGGCCGCCGCTACTGGCGCGGCCACCGCCATGACGCGGGCCGCCGCTGGTATCCGCGCGGCCGCTACGACAATTGGCGCGGCGGCTATCGCTACGGCCACCGCTATCGCCACCGCGACAATGCCTGGGTGCCCTTCGCCATCATGGGCATGGGCGCGATGATCGGCAGCGCCGTCGCCAATGATCGCCGCGCCTATGTCGGCGGCAGCTCGCATGTGCGCTGGTGCGCCAACCGCTATCGCTCCTACCGGGCCTACGACAACACGTTCCAGCCCTATAACGGCCCGCGCCGCCAGTGCCGCTCGCCCTATCGCTGAGGTCTCCTCGGCCGTCGGACGACAGCATGGCCTGTTTTCTGCGGACGGTCCGCCGGGCACATTGACGTTTACGTAAAAATCAATAATCTGCTCGCCAGCTAACCGCGCCCCGGCCTCGGGGCGCGCCGGAGGAGGATGACGATGTACAAGGCGCCGGTCGAGGAGATTGCGTTCACGCTGAAGCATGTGGCGGGGCTTACGCCCGCCCTGGAGAGCGGCAGGCTCGGCGATCTCACCGACGATCTCGTCGATGCCATTCTCGCCGAGGCCGGGCGCTTTGCCAGCGAGGAGATCGCCCCGCTCGCCGCGATCGGCGACCGGCAGGGCGCGCGGCTCGTCGACGGCGCGGTGAAAATGCCCGACGGCTGGCCGGCGCTCTACAAGGCCTGGGCGGAGGGCGGCTGGAACGCGCTGACGGCCTCGCCCGGTTTCGGCGGGCAGGGCCTGCCGCACATGCTGCACGTCGCCGCCTTCGAGATGTGGAACGGCGGTTCGATGGCCTTCGCTATCGGCCCGACGCTGACCACCGGCGCCATCGAGGCGCTGGAGGCGCACGGCTCCGATCATCTCAGGAACACCTATCTGCCGAAGATGGTCTCGGGCGAATGGATGGGCTCGATGAACCTCACCGAGCCGCATGCCGGCTCCGACCTCGGCGTGATGAAGACCCGCGCCGAACGGCGCGGCGACGGCACCTACCGCCTCTTCGGCCAGAAGATCTTCATCACCTATGGCGAGCACGACTTCACCGACAACATCGTCCATCTCGTCCTCGCCCGCCTGCCGGACGCCCCCGCCGGCACGCGCGGCATCTCGCTCTTCCTCGTGCCGAAATTCCTCGTTGGCGAGGACGGGTCGCTCGGTGCGCGCAACGATGTCCACTGCCATTCCATCGAGCACAAGCTCGGCATCCACGGCTCGCCGACCTGCACCATGATCTATGGCGACGGCCGCTTCGGCGACGAGCCGGGCGCCATCGGCTGGCTGGTCGGCGAGGAGAATCGCGGCCTCGCCTGCATGTTCACCATGATGAACAACGCCCGCCTCGCCGTCGGCATGCAGGGCGTGGCGACCGCCGAGGCGGCGACGCAGAAGGCCGTCGCCTATGCGAAGGAGCGCACGCAGGGCAAGGCCCCCGGCTGGCAGGGCTCCGGCATGAGCCCGATCATCGAGCACCCGGACGTCGCCCGCATGCTGCTGACCATGAAGGTGCTGACCCAGGGCGCGCGCGCCATCACCTATGCCTGCGCCCACGCCGTCGACCTGTCGCATGGCGAGGAGGCGAGGCACTGGGCCGAGCGCGGCAGCCTGCTCACCCCCATCGCCAAGAGCTTCGCCACCGATGCCGGCGTCGACGTCGCCTCGCTTGGCGTGCAGGTGCATGGCGGCATGGGCTTCATCGAGGAGACGGGGGCCGCGCGCCTCTACCGCGACGCCCGCATCGCGCCGATCTACGAGGGCACCAACGGCATCCAGGCCATCGACCTCGTGACGCGCAAGCTGCCGCTCTCGGACGGCAACCATGTCCGCGGCTTCATCGCCGAGCTGCGCGCCATCGCGGCGGAGGCCGCCAATGCGTCCGCCCTCGGCGAGACGGGCCTGCGCCTCGAGGCCGCCATCGCCGATCTCGAAGCCGCCACCGAATGGCTGCTCGCCGCGCTTGCGGCCGGCCGGCAGGCGGAAGCCCTTGCCGGCGCGACGCCCTACCAGCGTCTTTTCGGCCTCGTCCTGACGGGGGCCTATCTCGCCAAGGGCGCGCTCGCCGACGGCGGCGACGGCCGCAACGCCGAGCGCGCCGCCCTCTGCCGCTTCGCCGCCGAGAACGTCATCGGCGAGACGGCGGCGCTCCGCGACCGCGTGATGACGGGCGCGCCGAGCCTGGAAGCCGCGCGCATCGCGTTGGGCTGAGAGCGGACGACCCCCGACGCCTTCCCGTCAAGCGAGGCCTTGATCTTTTCGCAAAACAGTGCGGCATTGCCCTTCTCCCCGATCGCGGGGGAGGGGTCAGGCCCCCAGGAGGAAACAGTGACCGACCATATCCTTGTCGAGCGCCCGCAGGGCGCGCCCGGCGTCCAGGTGATCCGCCTCGACCGCGCGGAGAAGAAGAACGCCATCACCCGCGCCATGTACCAGGCGATGACCGATGCCTTGAGGGCCGGCGATGCCGACGACGCGGTGCGCGCGACGCTCTTCCTCGGCTCCGGCGGCTGCTTTTCCGCCGGCAACGACCTCAACGACTTCATGGCCTTCGCCATGGGCGGCACGATGGGCCGCGAGGTGATCGACTTCCTCCACGCGCTCGCCGCGCACGGCAAGCCGCTGGTCTCCGGCGTCGACGGCCTCGCCATCGGCATCGGCACGACGATCCACCTGCATTGCGACCTGACCTATGCCTCCGCCCGCGCGCAGTTCCGCACGCCCTTCGTCGACCTCGCGCTGGTGCCCGAGGCGGCCTCCAGCCTGCTCGCCCCGCGCCTGATGGGCCACCAGCGCGCCTTCGCGCTGCTCGCCGCCGGCGAGGGCTTTTCCGCCGCCGAGGCGAAGGATGCCGGCCTTGTCTACGCCGTCGTCGAGCCGGAGGCCGTCGAGGAGCAGGCGCTCGCCGCCGCGATGCGCCTCGCCGCCAAGCCGCCGGGGGCGCTCGCCATCGCCCGCGCCCTCATCCGCGGCGAGCGGGCCGACGTCGCCGCGCGCATCGACGAGGAGGCCGGCCATTTCGCGGCGCAGCTCAAGAGCCCCGAGGCCCGCGCCGCCTTCGAGGCCTTCATGGCGCGCGGCAGGGGCTGACGCCTCGCCAATTGTGGGTTGTCAATTTTAATCGGGCCTTAAACACGTCTTCTTATCGTGCGGCCATTCTCCGGCTCTCCGCCGGCGGCCGCATGATGCGTCCGATTTCCGCCCTCCGGCATGCCGTTCAGCATCGCGCCCGCGCCCGTCCGCGCGCGCGTCCGAAGGAATATTGCGTCCCATGTCCAAGCGCACCAATCTCATGACGCGCATTCTCGTCGTCGCCTCCCTCGTCGTCGTCGCCGCCTTCACCGGCTTCTCCCTCTATATCGACAGCCTCCAGCGCGGCGTGCTGACGACCTCCGTCGAGGAGAACATCGCCTCCTCCGGCAAGCAGGCCGCGCAGAGCATCGCCAACTGGCTGAACGCCCGCGTCGCGCTGACCGAGATGGCCGCCGACGCCGCCGGCAAGGCCGCCGACCCGGCCGGCATCACGGCCGTCCTGCAGAACGACGTGCTGGTCGGCCAGTTCATGACCACCTATGTCGGCGACGAGGCGGGCACCTTCACCATGTGGCCGCGCTCCAAAATGCCGGACGGCTACGATCCGCGCCAGCGCCCGTGGTATCAGGACGCCGTCAAGGCGGCCGGCCCGGTGCTGACCGAGCCCTATGTCGACGCCTCCACCAACGACCTGATCATCAGCGCCGCCACCCCCGTCAGGCGGGACGGCCGGCTGCTCGGCGTCGCCGGCAGCGATTTCTCGCTGAAGACCCTCGTCGACATGATCGATTCGGTCGATCTCGGCGGCAAGGGCTTCGCCTTCCTCGTCAGCAGCAGCGGCCAGGTCCTCGTGCACCAGGACAAGGCGCTCGTCACCCGGACGCTCGCCGACGCCTTCCCGGACGCGACCCCGGCCATCGGCGCCGGCATCGCGCGCACCACCTATGCCGGCAAGCCGGTGCTGGTCTCCTTCGTGCCGGTCACCGGCCTGCCGTCCGTGGAATGGTATCTCGGCTTCACCATCGACAGCACCATGGCCTATTCGGCCATCGACCAGTTCCGCATCGCCGCGACGATCGCCACGGTGCTCGCCGTCATCGTCATGATGGGCTTCCTCGCCACCGTGCTCTCGCGCCTCGTCGTGCGCCCGGTCAAGGACATGACCTCGGCCATGGACAGGCTCGCCTCGGGCGATGTCGGCACCGAGATCCCCGGTCAGGACCGCACCGACGAGATCGGCCGGATGGCCGCCGCCGTCGCCGTCTTCCGCGACAACGCCATCGAGCGCTCCCGCCTGGAGAACGCCGCCGAGGAAGGCCGCGTGCTCTCCGAAAGCGAGCGCCGCGAGCGCGAGGCCGCCAAGGCCCGCGAAGCCGCCGAGATCCGGCAGGCCGTCGAGGCGCTGGCCGACGGCCTCGGCCGTCTGGCGGAGGGCGACCTCGCCCATCGCATCGAGACGCCCTTCGCCGGCCATCTCGACCGCCTGCGCACCGACTTCAACCACTCGCTCGCCAAGCTGCACACCGCGATGGCGACCGTCGGCCAGAACGCCCGCGCCATCGACGCCGGCGCGACGGAGATCCGCTCGGCCGCCGACGACCTCGCCCGCCGCACCGAGCAGCAGGCCGCCTCCGTCGAGGAGACCGCCGCCGCGCTGGAGGAGATCACCACCACGGTCAAGGACTCGGCCCGCCGCGCCGAGGAGGTCGGCTCGCTGGTCGCGCGCACCCGCACCGGCGCGGAAAAATCCGGCGAGGTCGTGCGCCGCGCCGTCTCGGCCATGCAGGGCATCGAGAAATCCTCGCACGAGATCTCCAACATCATCGGCGTCATCGACGACATCGCCTTCCAGACCAACCTGCTGGCGCTGAATGCCGGCGTGGAAGCGGCCCGTGCGGGCGATGCGGGCAAGGGTTTCGCCGTCGTGGCGCAGGAGGTGCGCGAGCTCGCCCAGCGCTCGGCCAATGCGGCCAAGGAGATCAAGGCGCTGATCACGACCTCCGGCGAGCAGGTGCGCTCCGGCGTGTCGCTAGTCGACGAGACGGGGGCGGCGCTGGAGGCCATCGTGCGCGAGGTGCAGGAGATCAACGGCCATGTCGAGGCCATCGTGCTTGCCGCGCGCGAGCAGTCGACCGGCCTTCAGGAGATCAACACGGCCGTCAACACGATGGACCAGGGCACGCAGCAGAACGCCGCCATGGTGGAGGAGCAGACCGCCGCCAGCCACGGCCTCGCCACCGAGGCCGCCGCGCTCAACGCCCTGCTCGCCCAGTTCCGCCTGGGCCAGGCCGCCACCACCCACGCCACGCCCTCGCGCCGCGCGGCCTGATCGCATCACGCCCGACCAACCTGCGCCGCCCCCGGATTCGAAATCGGGGGCGGCGTTGTCATGCCGGGGTGGATGTTCTAATGTACCAACATATCATCTGATGAGGATCACCATGACGATCACCACCTTGTCGAGCCGCGAGTTTCAGCAGAACGCCAATCAGGCGCAGAAGGCCGCGCGCAGCGGCCCCGTCTTCATCACAAACCGGGGCCGGACCGCGCATGTGCTGCTGAGCTATGAGGAATACCAGCGGATCACCGGCCGCCGCCGCAACATCGTCGAGGCGCTATCGATGCCGGGACTGGAGGATACCGAGCTGGAGATTCCGCGCAGCCGCGAGCTGCCGCGCCCGGCCGACCTTTCCTGATGTTCCTGCTCGACACGAACGTCGTTTCCGAGCTGCGCAAGGCGGGCGGCGAAAAGGCGGACCCCAACGTCATCGCCTGGCTCTCGGCGCGGGACGCCGCGACCTGCTACGTTTCGGCCGTCACGCTGATGGAATTGGACCTCGGGGTGCTGCTGATGGAACGTCGAGATCCGGCGCAGGGCGCGCGCCTGCGGGTCTGGCTGGAGGAGACCGTCCTTCCCGAATTCTCCGAGCGCACGCTGCCGGTCGACCGGGCCGTCGCGCTGGCCTGCGCCCGGCTGCACGTGCCGGACCCCCGGCCCGAGCGGGATGCCTTCATCGCCGCGACGGCGCTCGTCCACGGCATGACGCTGGTGACGCGCAACCTCGCCGATTTCGCCCCGATGGGCGTTCCTCTCGTGAACCCTTGGGAGCAATGAGCCTGACGCCTACTTCTCCAGCACCGCCACGGCCTCCACATGCGCCGACCAGAGGAACTGGTCGATGGGGGTGACGAGGCGGATGCGGTAGCCGGCGGCGGTGAGGATGGCGAGGTCGCGGGCAAGGCTGACCGGATTGCAGGAGACGGCGACGACGGTCTTCACGCCGGAGCGGGCGAGCTCCCTGCACTGGTCTTCCGCGCCGGCGCGCGGCGGGTCGAAGACCACGGCGTCGTAGACCTTCAGCTCCGAGGCCATCAGCGGGCGACGGAAGAGGTCGCGCCGCTCCACCGTCACGGGCTTGAGGCCCTGCGTGTTGCGCGCGGCGTGGTCCAGCGCCTTGAGCGCCTCCTCGTCGCCTTCCACCGCATGCACCTTGGCCTTGCGGGCGATGCGGAGCGCGAAGGTGCCGGAGCCGGCGAAGAGGTCGGCGACGCGCTTGGCCTTGCCGAGCGCTTCCAGCACGAGCGCGGCCATCGCCTCCTCGGCGGGCTTCGTCGCCTGCGTGAAGCCGCCGGCCGGCGGGAAGACACGCACGCCGGCAAAGTCGATCTCCGGCTTCACCGGCTCGATGAGGATCTCGCCGTCATTGGAGACGCGGGCGATGCCGCGTGTCGCAAGGACGCATCGGGTGACGGCCTGCCGCTCCCGGTCGCCGACCTTCTTCACGCCCTCGAAGGCGAGGTCGAGGCCGGTCGCGGTTTCCAGCACGGTCAGGCGGAAGGGCTCGCTCGACGTGGCGATGGCGGCGGCGACGTCGCGGATGTCCGCCAGCCGGGAGACAATGCCGTCGCTGGCGATGGGACAGTGCTCGATGGCGACGATATGGTGGCTGCCGGCCTGGTTGAAGCCGAGCAGCATGCCCTTTTCCGTCCTGCGCGCGGTGAAGGCGACGCGGCGACGCTCGCCCGGCCGGGCGACGACGAGCGGCGCGACGTCGGGCGTCAGGCTCTTGCTCTTCAGGGCGTTGACGACGAGGCCGCGCTTGAAGTCGTGGTAGAGGGTATCGCCGGCATGCTGCAATGTGCAGCCGCCGCAGGTGCCGTTCCTGCCGTCCGGGCCGAAATGCACGCAGGGCGGCTCCACCCGCTCGGGCGAGGCCACCGACATCGACATGACCGTGCCGTGGTTCTTCACCCGCGCGACGGCGACGGTCTCGCCGGGCAGCGTGAAGGGCACGTAGACCGGGCCGCCGGCCGTATCCGCGATGCCGTCGCCGCCGCTGCCGAGCCGCGCGATGGTGAGGGTTTCCGTCGTCATGGCTTTCGCCCTCCAAGCAGGAATTCGTGATTGCCGTCGCCGCCGGTGATGGGCGAGGGCGTAAGCCCTAGGCTCTGCCAGCCCATCTCCTCGACGAGCCAGCGTTGCAGTTCCGCCGCCACCGCCGGTGCGCTGTCCGGGTCCTTCAAAAGCCCCGCCTTGCTGATCGCCTCGCGGCCCGCCTCGAACTGCGGCTTGACGAGCAGGGCGCAGAAGGCCCCGCGCTCGGCCAGCGTCAGCGCCGGCGGCAAAGCGAGCTTCAGCGAGATGAAGGAGACGTCGGAGACGACGGCGCGGATCGACCGCCCGCCGAGATCGGCCCGGCCGAGCGCCCGCGCGTTCAGCCCCTCCAGGTTGGTGATGCGCGGATCGGCGCGCAGGCTGGCATGCAACTGGTCGTGGCCGACATCGACGGCGACGACATGCGCCGCGCCGCGCTCCAAGAGGACCTGCGTGAAGCCGCCGGTGGACGCGCCGATATCGAGACAGTCGAGGCCTTCGGGATCGAGCGCGAACCGGTCGAGCGCCGCCGCCAGCTTCAGCGCCGCGCGCGAGACATAGGCCTGCGCCGGATCGTCCACGGCCAGCACGGCCGAGGCGGGAAAGCCGGCGCTCGGCTTGGTGACGACGCGGCCGTTCACCGTGACGGTGCCGCGCGCGATCGCGTCGCGCGCCCGCGAGCGGCTGGCGACGAGGCCGGCATTCAGCAGGAGCTGGTCGAGACGGATCGTTTCATCGGAATGGGACATTCGCCTCTCATGGCCTCTCGGGCGCAAAGAGGCAAGCCCCAAGCTCAGAGCCAGATGATGCGGCCGGAAAGCCGGCGCTCGCCGTCGAGGTCGACAAGGGCGGAAATGCCCTGCGGCTTTTCCTCGGGGCGGGCCCGGTGGACGATGACGGGCTCCTCGCCGATATCGTGCGACTTGCGCATGTCCGGCAGCTTCTTCTGCAGGATGGCGATGGCCGCGGCCTCGATGGCGGGGTCGTGCGGCGGCCGTTCCTCGGCCGCCGCGAAGGAGGCATGGCAAAGCGTGGCGGCGAAAGCCGCAAGCAGCGCGTGGCGCATGATGAAAGTCCCTGTCCGGTCGTTCTTGTCGTTGCCCGCATATTAGCGACCGGAGGTTTCGCAACGACCAAGGGACGTGGTTACGCGCTTGCAAAGCGCGATGGTTGAGAAAGCGTGAGGCCCTGCCGGCCGGAGATCAGCCCGCCGCCCCGACGCCCACGGCCTTCTGGCCGAGCGCCTGGAAGACGGTGGAGACGATGCCGGCGCGGTCGAGGCCGGCCTTGGCATACATGGCCTCGGGCTTGGCCTGCTCCATCCAGATATCCGGCAGCACGAGCGGGCGCACCTTGAGGCCGTGGTCGAGCAGGCCCTCCATGGCGAGGAACTGCAGCACATGGCTGCCGAAGCCGCCGACGGCGCCTTCCTCGATGGTGATGAGGACCTCGTGGTTGCGGGCAAGCCGGCGGATGAGGTCGTGGTCGAGCGGCTTGGCGAAACGCGCGTCGGCGACGGTGGTGGAAAGCCCGGATGCGTCGAGGTCCTCTGCGGCCAGCAGACAATCGGCAAGGCGGGTGCCGAAGGAGAGCAGGGCGACCTTGGTGCCTTCCTTGACGACGCGGCCCTTGCCGATCTCGAGGATCTCGCCGCGCGCCGGCAGGTCGACGCCCACGCCCTCGCCGCGCGGATAGCGGAAGGAGATCGGCCCGTCGTCATAGGCGGCGGCGGTGCGGACCATGTGCTTGAGCTCCGCCTCGTCGGCGGCGGCCATCACCACGAAGCCGGGCAGGGTGGCGAGATAGGTCGTATCGAAGGAGCCGGCATGGGTCGGCCCGTCGGCGCCGACGAAGCCGGCGCGGTCGATGGGGAAGCGAACGGGAAGACCCTGGATGGCGACGTCGTGCACCACCTGGTCGTAGCCGCGCTGCAGGAAGGTGGAATAGAGCGCGCAGAACGGCTTGTAGCCCTCGGCGGCAAGGCCGGCGGCAAAGGTCACGGCATGCTGCTCGGCAATGCCGACATCGAAGATGCGGGCCGGATAGGCCTTGGCGA
>JBDHSZ010000090.1:0-14133 GCA_039812945.1 Shinella sp. | reverse complement strand
ACCTCCGCCACGACGGCGCCGAGCCCGCCATGGCGCAGCCCTTCCTCGAAACAGAGGAGCAGGCTCTTCTCGTCGCCCGCCTCCACATAGATGACGCGGCCGGGAGCGAGCCCCGCCTGCGCCAGCGCCGGGGCGAAGAGGTCCGGCCGCGTCAGGCACCAGAGCACCTGCCCGCGCGTGCGCGCCGCGACGCCGGCGGTAAAAAGCATGGCCGCGGCCGCCTCGACGGCGTCGTTGCCGCCGCCGCAGACCTCGTGCAGGCTGGCGAGCGCCAGCCCGCCGCCGGGCAGCCTGTCGTCGATCTCCGGCACGCCGAAGGGCAGCACCGCCCGGTCGCGCAGGGCGCGGCCGTCGAACTGCCGGATGCGGTCGCGCAGGTCGGCGACAACGGCATGGGCTGAGGCGGACATCGGCTTGGCGGCTCCCGGGTTCGACAGGTAATCGTTCTCTATTTGTTCTTAGTTCCGGCAAGAGTCAACCGGACTCTCGCGCCGGAAAGATCACAGTTTGAATCATCGGCGGGAACCAACCGGCGCGGCGGAAGTTCTCCTTCACGCCATTCCATCAATCCAGGAGACATGTCCATGGCTGACGAAAAGAGCACCGGCAAACGCACGCTTGGCGTCGTTGAAGGTCGCGACAGCATTTCGGAAGAAGCGAAGGCCGCGGCGGCGGAAGCCACGGTCGACGAGCAGATCGAGGCGCTGAAGGCCGAAATCAGCCGGCTGAAGGAATCTGCCGGTCTGATCGCCGAAGGCACCGGCCAGCTCGCGGCCGCCAAGGCGGAGTCGCTGCGCGAGGAGGCCCGCCGCACCATCCAGGCCAATCCGCTGGCCGCGCTGGCCGGCGCCGCCTTCATCGGCTATCTCTGCGGCCTGCGCCATCGGTGAGCGAGCCTTTCGCCCAAGCCATGAAAAAGCCCGGCGATGCCGGGCTTTCTTTTATCCTCAGAACCAGCGCTGGTGCCGGCGTGGCGGCTCGCTTTCGAGGGAGCCGAGCAGGTAACCGATGACGATGCCGGCAAGGCCGGCCGTCAGCACGACGGTCGAAAGGGCGGCCGGATGCTCGCGGGCGGCCTGCGCCACGGCGGCGCCTTCGTTGCGGACATAGCGTGTGGCCGAGCGGACGGCGGGGCGGGCAGCCTCGACGGCGCTGCCGGCGCGCTCGCGCACCGTCTCGTAGGCCTCGGCGCTACGCTCGCCGAAATCCTTCTGCAGGGCGGCGATCTCGTCACGCAGGGCGGAAATCTGGGATTGGACGTCATTGCTTGCCATTGCGGTCTCCTTGTCAGCAATCGAGACCGAACGGATGGCGCGCGGCTTGGTTCCAGCCCGCCGGAAGAATCGCCGTCAGCCCGCCTGCCTGCGGCCGTCGCGGCGGATCTGCGAGGGCGTGTCGCCGAAGGCGGCGCGGAAGCGCCGGGTGAAGTGCGACAGGCTCTCGAAGCCGGTTTCGAGCGCGATCTCGATCAGCGGCTTGTTGGTGCGCATCACCATGTTGAGCGCGGCGGCCATGCGGATCTTCATGTAGATCGCGCTCGGCGAGGCGCCCATGTCGCTCTCGAACAGCCGTTCGAGCTGGCGGCGGGAGACATTGGTCATCGAGGCGATGCTGTCGATGGACAGCAGGTCCTCCGTGTGCTGCTCCATCATCATGATGGCGAGATGCACGCGGCGGTCGCGGGCTTCGAGACCGAGCGGATTGCGCGGCTGCAGGTCCGTGGCGTCGCGCCGGTGGCGGATCTGCAGGATCTCCAGCGCGTTGCGCTCGGCCGCCTCGCCGACATGATGGCGCACCAGCGTCGCGGCAAGATCGGCGACGCTGCTGCCGCCGGCGCAGGTGGCGACCTTGCCGTCGAAGCGGAAGATCTGCTCGGAGGTCGCCTCGATATCGGGGTAGCGGGCGCGGAAATCGCGGTGGTGCAGCCAGCTCACGCAGGCCGTATGCCCCTTGAGCAGGCCCGCCTCGGCAAGGATGAAGCTGCCGGTACACAGGCCGATCAGCCCGACGCCGGCATTGGCCGCCTTGCGCAGATAGGTCCTGGCATAGCTGTCGATCGGCTCCTCGACGCTGAGCAGCCCGCCGACCACGGCGATGTAATCGAAGACGGAGGGATCGGCGAAGGGCGCGGTCGGCGCGACCTGGATGCCGCTGGACGAGGAGATGAAGTTGCGCGTGCTGCTGATGACGTCCCAGTCGCAGTTGACGCGGCGCGAGCGGTCCTCGCTGTCGCTGGCGAGCCGCAGCGTATCCACGAACAGCGCGAAGGCGGAGAGGGTGAAACTCTTCGACAGGATGAAGCCGACCCGCAACGCCTTCGGCGCCGACGCCGCGTTCATCTCCCTCGCCGTGCGAACATCCAACGCCATCGGACCTCCCGTTCCCTTTGCCGCGCACTATAGGCGGCAAGCGTTCATGAGCCATAGCAGATTTTACGGGCGCGCTCCATTCCCCATCCGATCAATCCGGACGCTTCAGGACAGGCACGGCGCGGACGAGGGCCTGGCCGGCCGGCGAGCGCGGATCGCCGATCACCTGCGCGGCGGGGCCGGTCTCGACGATCCGGCCGGCCTCCATGATGGCGAGGCGGTGGGAGACGGCGGAAAGCACCGCAAGATCGTGCGAGACGAAGAGATAGGCGATGCCGCGCTCCCGCTGCAGCGCGACGAGCAGTTCGAGCATCCTCTCGCGCAGCGAGACGTCGAGGGCGGACACCGCCTCGTCGAGAACGACCAGCGCCGGCCGCGGGGCGATCGCCCTGGCGATGGCGACGCGCTGGCGCTGGCCGCCCGAGAGGTCGCGGATCGAGCGCGCGGCATAGGAGGCCGGCAGGCCGACGCGGTCGAGCAGCGCGGCGACCTCCCTTGCCCGATCCGCTTTCGGCACGACGGCGTGGATGCGCAGCGGATCGCCGATCACGGCGCCGACCGTGGCGCGCGGATTGAACGCGCCGAGCACGTCCTGGAAGACCATCTGCATCCGCGCCCGCCGCCGGCGCAGCCCCTCGCCGGAAAGGGCGAGCCAGTCCTCGCCCTCGAAGCGGACCGCCCCGCCATCGGGCGGAACGAGGCGGGTGAGCACGCGCGCAAGGGTCGACTTGCCGCTGCCCGACGCGCCGGCAAGGCCGAGCGTCTCGCCCGCCGCAAGGGTCAGCGACACGCCGTCGAGCGCCGCGACCTGCCGGCCGCCGGAGGCGTATCGCTTGCAAAGGTCTTTCGCCTCGAGCAGCGTCATCGGCCCGCCTCGCCGATCAGCGGCGGTGTCGCAAGATCGCGGTGGCTGGCGATCAGGGCGGCGGTATAGGCGGCGCGGGGCGCTGCGAGGACGCGGCCGGTCGGCCCGGCCTCGACGAGCGTTCCGTCGCGGAAGATCGCCACGCGGTCGGCAAAGCCCGAGGCGAGCGCGATGTCGTGGGTGATGAAGACCAGCGTCATGCCGCCGTCGCGCACGAGGTCGCCGAGCAGCGCGACGATCTCCGCCTGCACCACCATGTCGAGGGCGCTGGTCGGCTCGTCGGCGATCAGCAGGCCGGGCTTCGCGGCCAGCGCCGCGGCGATCGCCACCCGCTGGCGCTGGCCGCCGGAAAGCTGGTGCGGGAAGGCGTCGAGGGTCTTTTCGGGATCGGGAAGACGCACCCGCTCCAGCATCTCCAGCGCCCGGAGCCGCCCTTCCTTTCGGGAAAGCCCGAGATGGCGGCGCGCGCCCTCGGCGACCTGCTCGCCGATGGTCAGCACCGGGTTGAGGCTGGCGGCGGGATCCTGGAAGACGAAGCCGATATCGCGGCCGGCGCGCGGCGCATGGCCTGCCGCCCAGCGCAGCTCTCCGGCAACGGATGCCCCGCCCGGCAGGAGATCGGCGAGCGCCCGCGCGAAGGTGCTCTTGCCCGATCCGCTCTCGCCGATGATCGCCAGCCGCTCGCCGGCGCGGATATCGAGGTCGATGCCGTCAAGGGCGGGCGCGGGCTGGCCGCGATAGGTGACGCGGAGTTGCCGGATCTCGCATAGTGCCGTCATGCCTCCCTCCCATCGGCGAGCGCCTTGCCGAGCCCCTCGCTCAGGAGATAGACGCCGACGACCGTCGCCACCAGCGCGAGGCCCGGGAAGATCGACAGGAACGGCGCGGAGCGCAGGACATTGCGCCCTTCCGCGATCATCGAGCCCCAGGTGACGATGTTCGGATCGCCGAGGCCGAGGAAGGAGAGCGCAGCCTCCGTCAGGATCGCCGCCGCGACGATGATCGCCGACAGCGCCAGCACCGGCGGCAGGACGTTCGGCAGGATTTCCCGGACGGCGATCTCGGCGGGATGCATGCCGATGACGCGCGCGGCGGCGACATAGTCGCGCTCGCGCACGCTGAGCACCTGCGCCCGCGTCAGCCGCGCCGGATCGGCCCAGGCGCCGAGCGCGATGGCCAGCACGACGACCGGCGCCGAGGCGCCGACGACGCTGACGAAGGCGAGCGCGAGCAGGAAGCTCGGCACGATCTGGAAGGCGTCGGTCACCCGCATCAGCGCCTCGTCGACGATCCCGCCGGCAAAGCCCGCCGCAAGCCCCACGCAAAGGCCGATGGCAAGCGCGGCGAGCGCCGCCGCGAGCCCGACGGCAAGCGAGGTGCGCGCGCCGTGCACGATGCCCGCCAGCACGTCGCGCCCCAGCCGGTCGGTGCCGAGCGGAAAGGCCGGGTCGGTGAAGGGCGCGATCAGCGCGCGGCCGGCGATCCGCAGCGGATCGCCCGGCGACAGCACCGGCGCGAGCAGCGCGACGAGCGCGAGCACGGCAAGAAGGCCGAGCCCGATCGCCCCCTCCGGCGTGCGCAGCAGGGTCCGCACCGTCCTCATGCGCCGCGCTCCGAAGCCCCGACGCGCGGGTCGAGCGCGGCATAGACGATGTCGACGGCGAGATTGACCAGGATGACCAGCACCGCGCTGGTGACGATGATGCCGGTCAGCAGCGCCGTGTCGCGGCCGCTCACCGCCTCCTGCGCCAGCCGCCCGAAGCCGGGTATGGCGAAGATGCTCTCGATGACGACGCTGCCGCCGAGCATGGCGGCCGATTGCAGGCCGAGCATGGTGACGAGCGGCAGCAGCGCGTTGCGCGCCACGTGCCGGAGCACGATCCGTGCCCGCGAAAGCCCCTTGGAACGGGCGAAGAGCACGAAATCCAGCCGCCAGACCTCGGCCATCGCGGCGCGCATGACGCGCAGGAAGAGCGCCATGTAGACCAGCGCCAGCGTGCCGACCGGCAGCACCAGATGGGCCGCGATGTCGGCGGCGCGGGAAAGGCCCGTCCGCCCGGAGGCGATGGTCTCGATGCCCGACGTCGGCAGCCAGCGCAGTTGCACGGCGAAGACGATGGAAAGGACGAGGCCGAGCCAGAAGCCGGGAATGGCGTAGAGGATCAGCGACAGCGTGGAGAGCAGGCGGTCGCGGCCGCTTCCCGGCTTCGCCCCCGCGAGGATGCCGAGCGCCGAGCCGGCGGCGAAGGACAGCGCCGTGGCGCTGCCCATCAGGAGCAGCGTGTTGGGCAGGCGTTCGAGGATCAGGTCGCGCACCGGCCGGTCGAAGGCGACCGACCAGCCGAGATCGAGCCGCGCGAGCGAGGAGAGATGCAGCCAGAGCCGCGCCGGCATCGACCGGTCGAGCCCGTAGGCCGCGCGCAGCGACCGGGCGATCGCCGCATCGCCCCCGCCGATCGACAGGAGATAGGCGTCGACGGCGTCGCCCGCCGCCGCCTCCAGCAGCAGGAAGGTCAGCACGACGACGATCAGCAGCACGATGATGCTGCCGATCGCGCGGCGTCTCAGCAATCGGAGGGCACGGTTCACGCTGCGCCAGACCTTGCGATGTTCTTTCGGGCGGCAGACCCTATCACGGTTGCAGCGCGGTATCTGCCCAGTTGGAGACCGCCCAGCGCGGATTGTTCGCGACGTTCAGCACCGTGTCGCGCGCGACCGTGATGAAGCCCCATTCGGCGACGTTGATCAGCGGCAGGTCGGCGACGACCAGCTTCTGGAACGTGCGGTAGAGTTCCGTGCGCGCCGCCGTGTCGACCGTCTCGGCCGCCTTGGCGATGACGGCGTCGAGCTCCGCGTCGGCATAGCCGCCCTGGTTGGAGAAGCCGACGCCGGCGGGGATGCCGGACTGCACGAGGATGGTGGTGGAGATCGCCGGATCGCCGCGGAAGACCGGCGGGGCGACCGCGAGGTCGAAATCGTGGTCGGTATAGACCGCCTTCTGGTGCGCGGCGGAATCGGCGTTGACCAGTTGCGCGTCGATGCCGATCGCGGCGAGCGCCTGGCGCAGGTAATCGCCGAACTGGCGTGTCTCGTTGAAATAGGGCGCCGGGCGCAGCTTCAGCGAGAAGCGCGTGCCGTCCGCGCCTCTCGCATGGCCGGCCTCGTCGAGCAGCGCATTGGCCTTGGCGACGTCGAAGGCGTAGTCCGGCACGTCGGCCTCGTAGAATTCCGGCGCGTTCTTCGGCACGGGGCCGGTGGAGGCCGTGGCATAGCCGAGGAAGATCGTGTCGACCACGAATTTTTTGTCGATGGCGTGGGCGATGGCCTGGCGCACCTTGAGGTCGGCCAGTTCCTTGCGGCGGTGGTTGATCTCCACGACGAGCTGGTAGGTCAGCGCCTCGTAGCCCCTGGTGATGACTTTGATACCCGGCAGCTTCGACATGCGGTCGAGATCGGTGAGCGGCACGGCGGAGAAGGCGGCGAGCTGGATCTCCTCCGCCTCCAGCGCGGCGCCCGCGCCGGCGCGGTCCGGCAGCACGCGGAAGACGATCTCGTCGAGCTTCGGCTGCGACCTGTCCCAATAGGCCTCGTTGCGGGTCAGGCGGTAATATTCGCCCGGCCTGTATTCGGCGAAGCGGAACGGGCCGGTGCCGACGAGCTGGATGTTCGCCGGGTTCGCGGCGATGTCCGTGCCCTCGTAGAGGTGCCTGGGAACGACGCTGCTGACGACGGGCAGCGCGTTGCGGACGAGCTGCAGCGGCGTCGGCCGGGAGAAGCGGAAGATCGCCGTCATATCGTCGGGCGTCTCGACGGCCTCCAGATGGGCGAAGACCACGCGGCCGAGATTCTGCAGCGGCTTCCAGATGCTCAGCGCCGAGAAGGCGACGTCGGCGGAGGTGAAGGGCTTGCCGTCGTGCCAGGTGACGCCCTCGCGCAGCCGGAACGTCACGGAAAGCCCGTCCGGCGATCCCTCCCAGCTCGTGGCGAGCCGCGGGGCGAGCCCGTCCTTGCCGTCGAAGGAGGCTTCCGCCAGCGGCTCGACCACCTTGCTCGCGACGAAGAACACGCCGTTGGAGGCGACGATGGCCGGGTTGAGGTTCTTCGGCTCGGAATCGGCCGCGACGATCAGCCGGCCGCCGGAGGGCGCTTCCTGCGCAAGGGCAAGCACCGGCAGGGCGGTGGAGGCGAGCAGCGCGGCCCCCGCCTGCAGGACGGTGCGCCGGGTGGGGGTCGCGGTCAGCATTTCTGTCTCCTGCTTTGTCATGTCGTCCCGGGATAGTGGCGGCGAATCGGCCGCGAGCCCAGAGAGGAAATTCTCCCGGCCCGCCTTGCAAGCACAAATTCTTGCCGACGCGGCGGCCTATCCCTTGCGCTGGAACGGATGGACCGATCCGCCTTCCGCCTGCGCGGCCTGGAGGTTGCGATAGCGGCCGTTCTTGCGGGCGATCAGCTCGGCATGGCTGCCGCTCTCGACGATGCGGCCGCCGTCGACGACGAGGATGCGGTCGGCATTGGCGATGGTGGCGAGGCGGTGGGCGATGACCAGCGTGGTGCGGCCGGCCGAAAGCTCGGCGAGCGACTGCTGGATCGCCCGCTCCGTCTCGGTGTCGAGCGCCGAGGTCGCCTCGTCGAGGATGAGGATCGGCGGGTTCTTCAGGAAGATGCGGGCGATGGCGAGCCGCTGCTTCTGGCCGCCGGAGAGCTTTACGCCGCGCTCGCCGATGATCGTGTCGAAGCCGTCGGGCAGGTTCGCGATCACGTCGTCGAGCCGGGCCCGGCGCGCGGCCTCGGCGATCTCGGCCTCCGTCGCCTCCAGCCGGCCATAGGCGATGTTCTCGCGGATCGTGCCGGCGAACAGGAAGACGTCCTGCTGCACGATGCCGATATTGGAGCGCAGCGACCGCAGCGTCATGTCGCGGATATCGACGCCGTCGATGGCGATCGCGCCGCCCGTCACCTCGTAGAAGCGCGGCAGCAGCGAGCAGATCGTCGTCTTGCCCGCCCCCGAGGGGCCGACGAAGGCGATGGTTTCGCCCGCCCGGATCGACAGGTCGAGCCCGCCGAAGATCGGCCGGTCGCCGCGATAGCCGAAATGCACGTCGCGATAGTCGATGTCGCCGCTGAGCCGCCCGGCGTCCCTTGCCCCGTCGCGGTCCCTGATGTCCGGCTCGGTGTCGAGGAACTGCGTGTAGCGCGTGAAGCCGGCGATGCCCTTCGGATAGGTCTCGATGATCGAGTTGATCTTGTCGATCGGCCGGAAGAACACGCCGACCAGAAGCAGGAAGCCGACGAAGCCGCCGGCCGAAAGCTCGCCGCGCGTGACGAACCAGGCGCCCGCCAGCATCACCACCACCTGCACGAAGCGCATGGAGAGATAGGACAGCGAGGCCGAGGCCGCCATCACCCGGTAGGCCTCGAGCTTGGTGGCGAGATAGTTGTGGTTGTTCTCGGCGAAGAGCTTCCGCTCGTGGTCCTCGTTGGCGAAGGCCTGCACGACGCGGATGCCGCCGACATTCTCCTCGATGCGGGCGTTGAATTCGGCGACGCGGCCGTAGAGCGCGCGCCAGGTCGTGGTCATGCGCGCGCCGTAGTGGGTCGTCACGAAGGCGGTCAGCGGGACGATGACGGCGGTGATCAGCGCCAGCGGCACATGCACCCAGAGCATCAGGATGAAGGCGCCGATCAGCGTCATGACGGCGATGAAGAGGTCCTCCGGCCCGTGATGGGCGACCTCGCCGATCTCTTCGAGGTCCTTGGTCAGCCGCGCGACGAGATGGCCGGTCTTCTGGTTGTCGAAATAGCCGAAGGAGAGCTTCTGCAGGTGGTCGAAGGCCTTGCGGCGCATCTCCGTCTCGATGCGGATGCCGAGCATGTGCCCCCAATAGGTGACGATGGCCTGCAGGCCGGCATTGACGAAATAGATCAGGAACAGGCCGATGGCGGCGAGCGCGATGAGATCGAGCCGGCCGGTCGGCAGCAGGCGGTCGATGAACAGCGTCACCGCGACCGGGAAGGCGAGCTCCAGCAGGCCGGCGACGACGGCGGAGGAGAAGTCCAGCGCGAACAGGCCGCGGTGCGGGCGGTAATAGGATGCAAAACGCTTCAGCAGATCAGACATCGGGAAAAAGGGCTTTCGCTATCGGTCTCGTCATCATGCCGACGGATTACCCCGTCTCGTCCCGCTCCGCCGCAAGAATCTTGCCGAGGGCGCGATTTTGTCGTGCCTCTCCTCCCCTGCGTTGCATCTTCGCACCGGCCTGCGACGCTATGGCACTTTCAAACCGCGCGCCCTTGCGGCAAAAGTGGTATTCAAGATACTTCAATCGATCCGGCACCAGGACAAGGCAAACCGATGAAGGGCAGGCCCGCTCCCCAACGCACCATCGTCATCGACGGCAAGCCGCTGCCGGAGGTGCTGGACGAGGCGATGGTCCACGCCGTCGTGCACGGCTTCTACGACGATATCCGCAGGGACGACCTGCTCGGGCCGATCTTCAACGGCCATATCGCGCCCGAGGACTGGCCGGCGCATCTCGCCCGGATGTGCGATTTCTGGTCCGCGACGCTGCTGCGCACCGACCGCTACGAGGGCCGGCCGCTCTCGCCGCATCTTGCCATCCCGGAGCTTCAGGAAGCCCATTTCCACCGCTGGCTTTCGCTGTTCCGCATGACGGTCGAGCGGCTGTGCCCGCCCGAGGTGGCCGATCTCTTCCTCGACCGGGCCCTGCGCATCGCCCATTCCTTTCGCCTCGCCATCGCCTTCCATCGCGGCGAGGATTCGATGCGGATCGTGCCCATCGCCAAGGACACGCTGCACTGAGCGGCCTCAGTCCAGCGCGGCCTGCCGCGTCTCCGCATTGATCAGCGAGGCCGCGCCCGCCGCCAGGACGAGCAGGCCGGCGAAGACGCCGATGGCGAGATTGAAGCCCTGCGCGACCAAAAGCCCGATCAGCGAGGGCGCAAGCAGCCCGCCGAGCCGCGCCATGCCGCCCGCCGCGCCCATCCCCGTCGCCCGCGCCTCGGTCGGGTAGAGCTCCGGGGTATAGGCGTAGAGCGCCCCCCAGGTGCCGAGCAGCGCGAAGCTCATGAGAAGCAGCGACGCGCCGATCATCGCCGTGCCGCCGGCCACCACGAAGGCAAGGCACCCGACGGCGGACAGCAGGCAGAAGCCCACCAGCGTCGGCCGGCGGCCCCATGCCTCCACGCCATAGGCCGCCAGGGCATAGCCGGGGATCTGCGCCAGCGCGATCAGCACGAGGAAGCCGTAGCCGCGCACGAAGCCGAACCCCTCGCCCGCAAGCCTCGGCGGCATCCAGGTGAACACGCCGTAATAGGAGACCGAGACGAGCAGCCAGATCACCAGGATCAGCAGGCTGCGCCGGCGCAGCGGCCCGGAAAATATGCCCGCGCCCTGCGCCGGCGGCGGCAGGGCCAGCGAGACATCCGGGGCCAGCCGCGCGCGGCCGTTGGCGACGAGGATCCGGTCGACGATGGCCCTCGCCTCCCCGGCCTTTCCCGAGCGGAGGAGGTAGAGCGGCGATTCCGGCACGAGGAAGCGCAGGCCGATGCCGAGCACCGCCGGGACGGCGGTGACGGCGAAGATATAGCGCCACGCATCCGCCACGCCCGCGGTGCTGAGCAGCCAGGCGGCGAGCGCCACGATCAGCGTGCCGACCGCCCAGAAGCCTTCGAGCAGGACCAGCCAGCGCCCGCGATTGCGGGCCGGCAGGAACTCCGCCATCATCGCATAGTCGACGGGCAGCGTCCCGCCGACGGCCGCGCCCGTGAGGAAGCGCAGCACGAGCAGGATCGTGAAGTCCGGCGCGAAGACCGAGAGCGTCCCGAACAGCGCGTCGCAGGCGACGGTGAGGATCAGCACCCTGCGGCGCCCGATCCGGTCGGCGAGCCGGCCGAAGGCCACCGCGCCGATCAGCATGCCGAGGAAGAACAGCGTGCCCGTCTGCAGCGCCTGCGGCACGGTCAGGCCGAATGTCGCGGCGATCGGCGCGGCGGTGAAGCCGACGGCCAGCACCTGCATGGCGTCCGCCGTCCAGACGAGGCCGAATATGCCCATCAGCCTGCGCTGGAACGGCCCCGTGCCGGCCTTCGCCAGAGCGTCGTCCATGGTGATCGTCGTCATCAGGTCCATCCCCCGTTGTCGCCGCTCCTTCTACGCCGCCGGCGGCCGCTTCGCCACCGCCTTCGCGCTATTGGGTGGACTTCGCGGCGCAGAAGGTGTTTACGGGACGGCACCCATGCGGCCGGCCGCCCCGGCCCGGCGAGATATCGGACGGCCTGAATGAACGATCCCCATCACCCGGACGGAACGACGGCGGCGCCGCCGTCCCTGACGGAGCGCGAGAAGAACGTCATCATCGCCGGCGTCCTGATGTCCATGCTGCTGGCCGCGCTCGACCAGACCATCGTCGCCCCCGCCATGCCGACCATCGGCCACGCCCTCGGCCATGCCGACTACCTGCCGTGGATCGTGACCGGCTATCTGCTGACGGCGACCGCCATGGCCCCGCTCTACGGCAAGATATCGGACATCCACGGACGGCGTCCGACGATCTTCGCCGCCATCGCCATCTTCCTCGTCGGCTCGCTGGTGAGCGCGCTGGCGCCCAACATGCCGACGCTGATCGTCGGCCGGCTGGTGCAGGGCCTCGGCGGCGGCGGCCTGTTCGCGCTGTCGCAGACGGTGATCGGCGACCTCGTGCCGCCGCGCGAGCGCGCCCGCTACGCCGCCTGGATCTCCGGGACCTGGGCGGTGGCGAGCGTCGCCGGGCCGCTTCTCGGCGGCGCCTTCGCCGAGCATCTGCACTGGTCGCTGATCTTCTGGATCAACCTGCCGCTCGGGCTGGTGGTGGTGGCGATCATCAGCAATCCGCTGAAGAAGCTGCCCCGGCCGAGCCGCCCCCACCGCATCGACGCGGCCGGCGCGGCGCTGCTCATCGCCGCGACCTCGCTTCTCCTCCTCGCCCTCAACTGGGGCGGCAGCCACTATGCGTGGCTTTCGCCCGTCATCGCCGGGCTGATCGCCGGCTCGGCCGTGCTGTGGGCCGCCTTCGCCCTGCGCCTCAGGCGCGCGGCCGAGCCGCTCGTCTCGCTGGAGGTCCTCGCCGATCCGGTGGTGCGCTACGGCGCGCTGGCGATGTTCCTGGTGCAGGCCGCCAATGTCGGGCTTTCGGTCTATATCCCGCTCTACGCGCAGGTATTCCACGGCCTGTCGGCCGGCGACGCGGGCTTCACGATGGTCGGCCTCCTGATGGGCACCGTGTTCGGGGCGACGGCCAGCGGCCGGACGATCCCGAAGGTCGTCCACTACAAGCGGATCGCGCTGGCCGGCGTCGTCTTCGCCATCCTTTGCCTGATCGCGCTGGCGGTCCTCGCCGGGCGGGCGTCGCTGCCGGTCCTCGAGCTTTTGATCCTCGGCCTCGGCTTCGGCACGGGCATGACCTTCCCGGTCGCCACCGTCTCCGTGCAGAACGCCGTCGACCAGGCGCATCTCGGCGTCGCCACCGGCGTGCTGACTTTCCTGCGCTCGCTCGGCAGCGCGCTCGGCGTGGCGATCCTCGGCGCCATCGCGCTCGGCAACGGCCTGCCGCTGATCGGCGAGGGCGTGCCGGCGCCGGAGGCGGCCGCCGCGTCGGCGACGCCCTTCACCTGGATCTTCATCACCTGCGCCGTCTCGATGGCGATGGCGCTCGCCGTCTTCCACCTGATGCCGGAGCGCACGCTGCGCGGCCGCGCCAGGGACGAGGCGCCGCCGGTCATCGAATAGGCTGCCGGCAGACCCGTCAGTGCAGCGAGCGCTTCAGGTCTTCCGCGAAGATGGAGGCCGCCAGCGCCCGGCCGCGCTTTTCGCGCTGGACGAGCGACAGCACGTTCTTGCCGAAGGTGCCGTCGCGGATCGAGACATAGGAGAGCGTGCCGTTGTGCTGCTCCTCCGCCACGTCGAACTTGCTGAGGAAGGCGATGCCGTCGCTGAGGGCGGCGAGGGACTTCATGGCCTCGATGGAATTGGTGATAAAGGTCGGCTCGACAACGAGGCCCGCCGTCACGAAAGCCTCCGTGACGATGGAATGCATCACCATCGAGCGGTCCGCGAAGATCAGCGGATAGCCGATGCAGCTCTTCAGCGGCATCATCTCCAGCCCGGCGAGCGGATGGTCGCTCGACACCACCGCGCCGAGGCGCGTCTCGAACCGCACCAGCGTCTCGAGCTGCGCCGTCGTCGGCAGGTTGAAGGCGAAGCCGAGATCGGCCTCGCCGTCAGCGACCGACTTGACGATCTCGCGGATCGGCATGTTGCGGATGGAGAGCCTGATGCGCGGATGCCGGGCGCAGAAGCCCGTCGCCGTCTTGGCGACGATGCCCTCGGCGAGCCCATTGGTCGTCGCGACGATCACCTCGCCGCTCTGCAGGCCCTTGATGTCGCGGATCTCCGCCTCGACCTGGCTGTATTCCTTCATGGTCCGCCGCACATGGGCGACGAGGATCTCGCCGGCCGGCGTCAGCCGCAGGCCGCGGGGCAGCCGCTCGAACAGCGGCTCGCCTATGGCCTCCTCCAGTTGGAGGATATGCTTGTTGATGGCGGACGGGGCGACGTTCAGGTGATCGCCCGCCGCCCGGATGGAGCCCAGCCGCGCCACCTCGTCGATATAGCGCAGCACGCGCGAATGCAGCATCTCTTGCCCTCGGACGGGATCGGTCGGCCCGAAAATACCGCTTTCCGGGCCGAGATCAATCGAGGATCCCCCATGCGGGGAGTGCCGGGGGATCCTCCGGCCGATGCTATTTCATCAGCCTGAACCTGTGCAGCGATATGAACAGCGAGAGGAGCTTGTTGACGACGGGCTCGCCCTCGTTGCGGTTGCCGAGTTCCTCCAGCGCCGC
>JBDHSZ010000089.1:0-14163 GCA_039812945.1 Shinella sp. | reverse complement strand
AAGTGGAAGGGCAAGATCTGCACCCGCGACGGCCAGCACTCCTACAATATCGGCCTGATCGCCTCGATGATCGCCCATCACGGCGAGGCCGAGGCCGAGAAGTGGCTGACGGGCCTCAAGAACAACCTCGCCCGCAAGCCGGACGGCAGCGACCGCGACCAGGCCAAGGCGATCCTCGCCGGCGAATGCGACCTGGCGCTCGGCAATTCCTACTATGTCGGCCTCATGCAGACCAACGAGAAGGAGCCGGAGCAGAAGGAATGGGCGGCGGCCATCAAGGTGCTGTTCCCGAACGCGGGCGACCGCGGCTCGCATGTCAACGTGTCCGGCATGGCGCTCGCCAAGAACGCGCCGAACAAGGACAACGCGCTGAAGCTGATGGAATTCCTATCGGAAGGCACGGCGCAGAAGATCTATGCCGAGCAGGTCTACGAATATCCGGTCCTGCCGGGCGCCGAGCCCTCCGCGGTCGTCAAGGCCTTCGGCACGCTGAAGCCCGACCCTCTGCCGCTGGTCGAGATCGCGGCGAACCGCAAGAAGGCCTCCGAGCTGGTCGACAAGGTCGGCTACAACGACGGGCCGTCGCAGTAAGGCCCCTCCCCGGAAAGCAAAAAAAGGGCTCCCTTGCGGGAGCCCTTTTCATGTGCGGCGCCGACGGCGTCACTTCATCGTCGGCATCGAGAATTCGGCGCCGTCCTTGATGCCGGACGGCCAGCGGCTCGTCACGGTCTTGGTCAGCGTCCAGAACTTGATCGAGTCCGAGCCGTACTGGTTGAGGTCGCCGAAGGCCGAGGACTTCCAGCCGCCGAAGGAGTGGTAGGCGAGCGGAACCGGGATCGGCACGTTGACGCCGACCATGCCGATATTGACGCGGCTGGCGAAGTCGCGGGCCGCATCCCCGTCGCGGGTGTAGATCGCGACGCCGTTGCCGTATTCGTGCTTCATCGGCAGGCTGAGGGCTTCCTCATAGGTCTTGGCGCGCACGACCGAGAGGACCGGGCCGAAGATCTCGGTCTTGTAGATGTCCATCTCCGGCGTGACGTCGTCGAACAGGCAGCCGCCGACGAAATAGCCGTCCTCATAGCCCTGGAGCTTGAAGCCGCGGCCGTCGACGACGAGCTTGGCGCCTTCCTCGACGCCCTTGTCGATGAGGCCGAGGACGCGGGCCTTGGCCTCCTTGGTGACGAGCGGGCCCATGTCGGCCTTGTCGTCCGTATAGGGGCCGATGCGCAGGCTCTCGATCATCGGCGTCAGCTTCTCGACGAGGCGGTTGGCGGTCTCCTCGCCGACCGGGACGGCGACGGAGATCGCCATGCAGCGCTCGCCGGCCGAGCCGTAGCCGGCGCCCATCAGGGCGTTGCAGGCCTGGTCGAGGTCGGCGTCGGGCATGATGATCATGTGGTTCTTCGCGCCGCCGAAGCACTGGGCGCGCTTGCCGTTCATGGCGGCCGTGCCGTAGACGTAGCGGGCGATCGGCGTGGAGCCGACGAAGGAGACGGCGGCGATGTCGGGATTGGCGAGGATGCCGTCGACGGCGGCCTTGTCGCCGTTGACGACATTGAGGATGCCGGCCGGCAGGCCCGCTTCCATCATGAGTTCGGCAAGGCGGATCGGCAGGGACGGATCGCGCTCGGAGGGCTTGAGGATGAAGGCGTTGCCGCAGGCGATGGCCGGGGCGAACATCCACATCGGGATCATGCCGGGGAAGTTGAACGGGGTGATGCCCGCGCCGATGCCGACCGGCTGGCGCATCGAATACATGTCGATGCCCGGGCCCGCGCCCTCGGTGAACTCGCCCTTGGAAAGATGCGGGATGCCGATGACGAATTCACAGACCTCGAGGCCGCGGATGACGTCGCCCTTGGAATCCTCGACCGTCTTGCCGTGCTCGCGGGAGATCAGGACGGCAAGCTCGTCCATGTGCCTGTTGAGCAGTTCGACGAACTTCATGAAGACGCGGCCGCGGCGCTGCGGGTTGGTGGCGGCCCATTTCGGCTGGGCGGCCTTGGCGGCGTCCACGGCGGCCTGAAGGTCCGCCTCGCTCGCAAGCGCGACCTGCGCCTGAACTTCGCCCGTCGCCGGGTTGTAGACATTGGCGGTGCGGCCGCCGGTGCCGGGAACCTGCTTGCCGTTGATGAAGTGGCCGATCTGGTACATTGGGGAGTCCTCCGTGGGTATGAGGAGATCATCGCACTACAATTTGCACAACACAATCACCTCCTGTAAGGAACCGTTGTGCAGAAATTAAAGCCGGAGGGGCGATGAACTGGGATGACGCGCGCATGTTCCTGGCGGTGGCCCGCACCGGCCAGATCCTCGCCGCCTCCCGCCGCCTCGGCGTCAACCACGCCACGCTCAGCCGCCGCGTCAGCGCGCTGGAGGAGGCGCTGAAGACGCGCCTTCTCATCCGCCGCACCAATGGCTGCGACCTGACCGCCGAGGGCGAGGCCTTCCTGCGCTCGGCCGAGCGGATGGAGACGGAGATGCTGGCGGTGCAGGCGAGCATCGGCCGCATCGACACCGCCGTCGCCGGCACCGTGCGCGTCGGCGCGCCGGACGGCTTCGGCGTCTCCTTCCTCGCCCCCCGGCTCGGGCGGCTGACGGCGCGGCACCCGGAGCTGAAGATCCAGCTCGTGCCCGTGCCGCGCTCCTTCTCGCTCTCCCAGCGCGAGGCCGACATCGCGATCACGCTGGAGCAGCCGGAACAGGGCCGCCTCGTCTCCTCCAAGCTCACCGACTACACGCTCGGCCTCTATGCCTCGCGCGACTATCTTGCGGAAAACGGCACGCCGGAGACCGTCGAGGAGCTGAAGGCGCACCGGCGCATCGGCTATGTGGAGGACCTGATCTTCACCGCCTCGCTCAATTTCACCGGCGAGATCATGCGGAGCTGGGATGCCGGCTTCGAGATCTCCAGCGCCACCGGGCAGACGGAGGCGGTGCGCTCCGGCGCGGGCGTCGGCATCCTGCACGACTATATCGCCCGGCAATATCCCGAACTCGTCCGCCTGCTGCCGGCCAGTTCGATCCGCCGCGCCTACTGGACGACCTGGCACGAAAGCGCGCGCGACCTCGTGCGCGTGCGCACCGTCGCCGAATTCGTGCAGGAACTCGTACGGCGGGAACACGCCATCTTCCTGTGACGGCTCAGTTGGAGGCGGTCTCCGGCAGCGGCACCACGGCGCCGCCGGCCGGCTTCCTGGCCGTTTCCGACGCCACGGCCTTCTTCTCCGCCGTCTCGCCCGGCAGGGGAACGCGCACGGCATTGCGGATGACGGCCGGCTCCTCCGCCCGCTTCTCCTCCTGGGCGACGCGGCGCTTCGCCGTGCGGCGCGGCTCCGCGCTTTCCTCGGCGAGCACGACGGGCTCGACGGGCGTGCGGCGCGCATAGCCGGTGCCGCCGGCATATTGCAGCAGGGCGAAGGTGTCGCGCGTCACCGGCTTCAGCCGCATGCCGCCCATCAGCACGGCGATGCGATCCTCCGGCATGGTCGGGTGGCAGAAGCGCAGGCGCACCTGCGCGGAATAGTTGCCCGTCTCCAGCCGGCCCATCGCGGTGTCCTTCACCGGCGAGACGCGCCTGGCGAACTGCCAGGCATAGAGGCAGCTTCCCGAGGCGCCGAGCGGTCCCGTGGCGTAGCCGTAGACGCCGTGGACGTTCTCGCCCATCGCCGGATCGATCTTCATGGCGACGCCCGGCAGCGCCTGCCGCATCTCGGCAAGGATGGCCCGCCGCGTCGGCGCGCGTAGGAAGGCGGCCCCCTCGGAGGGCGTGCCGACGCGGACGGTCAGCACGTTCTCGCCGGCCGACGCGGTGGCGTTGGAATAGACGATCGCCTGCTCGAAGAAGCCGTCGCGCGCCGTCTGCCGCACGCTTTCGATGCGCCCGGAAACCGACGGCAGGTAGGCGGCGGCGAAGTCCGGCGAGACCTCCGTCGAGATCGGCGGCGCATCCGGCCGGATGGCGCCCGTCGACAGGAAGGGATCGGGCACCACGGTGCAGCCGGCGGCGAGGAACGGAAGGACGGCGAGGATCGGCCAGCGCATGGGTAACCTATCGGGTGGAGGACTGGGCAAGGCCGCGCGCGGCCGCCGGATCGTAGAGATGCATGTTCAGCCGGGCGAAGACGGCCTGCGCCTGCCCCCGGTTGCCGAGATGGTAATAGGCCCAGCCGCGCAACTGGCTGAGATCAGCCGGCTCGGCGACGAGCGCCGCGCGGGCGTTCAGCGCATCCAGCACGCGCTGGTACTGCTTGTGGTCGAAGGCCGAGCGGGCGCGCTGCCAGTAGATCTCGGCGCGTATCTCCCGGTCGCGCTTTTCCGACAGCGGATACATCGAGATCATCGCCTCGGCATCGTCCGTCAGGCGGCCGCGCAGCAGGGTCAGCGCCGCGCCATAGGCGGCGTCCTGCCGGGTGCGGCCGTTGCCGAGCGCGGCCTCGAAGGCGCCGCGGGCCTCGGCAAGGCGGCTCAGCTCCAGATGGCACCAGCCCTTGATCAGCATGGCGTCGGCGGAAGCCGCGCCGCGCGCCTCCATCGCGGCGATGTCGCGGATGCAGGCGCTGAAGCGCTTCGCCTTGAAATGGGCAAGGTAGCCGCTGCCGCCGGACGAGCCGGACGACGCCACGGGCATCTCGACGGCGACGCTGCGGCGAGCGGCCTTCGGCGGCGTCGCGACCTTTATCTCCGCCCAGATCTCCGGATAGATGTCGCGATACTCGTCCTCGAGGGTCGCATAGTCGTTCTTCTCGCCGAGGCGCAGCAGGCTGAGGGCGAGGCCCTTGACGCGCACCGGCGCGCTTTCCCAGTCGAGCGCCTTGACGAACCAGGCCTTCGACGCCTCATACTGGCGGGAATTGTAGGCGTACCAGGCGAGGATCTCCGCATGGTCGGCATTCGAGGTCGCGAGGATGGCGTTGGAATAGGCCGTGACGGTCTTCACGTCCGCATCGGGCTGGTCGGGCTTTGAGAAGCGCAGCGACAGCGCGTTCATCAGGAATTCCGGGTCCCTGGAGAATTCCTCGATATAGTCCACGGCGACGGCATAGGCCTCGTCCTGCCTGTTCTTCGCGGCGAGCGAGAGATAGAGGCCCTTGGCATTCTCCGCGTCGCGGCGCTTGGCGAGCGCGGCCCGGAACCAGCGCTCGGCGCTTTCGGGCGCCTTGAGCTTCAGGTCGTACCAGCCGAGCAGCGACAGGTCCTCCGGGCGCTCGCCCGTCTCCGCCGCCGCGCGCAACGGGGCGACCTCGCTTTCCGCGATCGGCGTCTGGCGCTTCTCGTCCGCGTTGAAATCGGCGACGTCCTTGCGCGTCAGGTCGAGCTCGACCGGTTGCAGGCCGGCCTGCAGCAGCGGCGAGGCGGCAAGGCGGCCCATCGCCTCGCGCACCTGCGCGGACGTGAAATCGCGGGTGGACTTCTGCAACGTCGTCAGGATCTGCGCATCGGGCAGGCGCTTGTCGCCCTCGCGGAAGAGCAGGCCGCGATAGGTTTCGGCGAGCGCGTCCTTGGCCCCCGTGCCGGCATAGGCGTCGAGCAGCATCCAGACGAGATCGACCTCCCTTTCGCTCGACGGGTCGAGCGTCCTGGCGGCCTCGATGACGCCCATCCAGTCCTTGCGGGCGGTGGCGGCCGTCATCTCGACGCGCTGCTTGCGGCGGGCGAGCTTTTCGGAGAAATCCGCGCTCGGCGTCCAGTCGGGATTGTCCAGACGGTGGCGGCCGATCTCGGCCTCGATGCCGGTGAAGTCGTTCTTCTCGTAGAGCGCCCAGAGCGTGCTCTCGTCCACCTGGCGCGCGGCGGGCGTATAGACGTCGGCGGGGACGACGAAATCGGGATATTTTTGCCGCAGCCGGTCGGTCTCGGCCTCTAGCCGGTCCTGCTGCTTCTGTTCGGCATAATAATAGAGGGCGGCGAGCTCCACCGCGTCGGGCGCGGGCTTCGGCTCCGCGGCCAGCGCCGTCGAGCCGAGGAGAAGCACGGCGAGGGAAAGCGTTCTCATTTGTCGGACCTCACGCCCTTGCGCGGCACCGTCAGCCCGAGCCAGGCGGCGAAGATGCCGAGGCTGGCGAGCACGAGCAGCACATAGATCTGGAAATTGTCGGAGAACCACGCGGCGGCGACGCGGCGGAGGTTCCCGGGGCTGCGGTCGGCGAGGTCCGCGACGTAGCGGTCCGCGGCCGGCAGGCTGACCAGCGAGAGGCTCGCCGTCTCGATGGAGGCCGCGCCGCCCTGCAGGTCGCGCCAGACGGCGGGCTCGACGAGCCGCTGCACGCCGGCATCGACATCACGCGGCGAATTGGCCTTGATCACCGTCCATGTCGCCTCGCCGTCGGGCGAGCGCATCTGCGAGAGCGTCACCAGCGCGCCCTCGCCGTGGGGCGCCTTGGGCTTGCCCCCGGCGTCCTCGTAGCTCAGCCAGCGGCCGAACCCCTTCGAGGCGGCGGAGAGCCAGAGCCGGGCGCGCGAGCCGAAGGACAGGGCGTCGTCCTCGGCCGCCGTCGAATTGTGGAAGGCCTGCAGCAGGTCGGCGGTGTCGTCGCCGCTGCCCGCCGGCACCGAGGCGGTGACGACCGGGTCGGGCCTCGTCAGCTCGGCGACGGAGCCGGCGCTCGGGAAGGCCGTCTTGTCCGCCGGGCCGAGCTCGGCGAAATCGTGCTGCGAGGAGACGACGAGCGCATCGCGGCCCGTGGCCCCGGCCGGCGCGCCGATGGCGATCTTCGCATTGAGCGGCGAGCGGGCCGACAGGGAAAGCCGCGCGAGCATGGTGAGGCCCGCGCCGACCGACTGCGCATCCGCCCGGTCGATGACGAGATCGAACGGCTTGCCGCCGCCATAGGGATAGGCCTTGCCGGCGAGCGCCGCGAGGTCCGGCAGCCGGCCGATGCGGGCGAGCGCCGGCACCTCGATCGCCGTGGTGTCGAGCAGGATGAAGCGCGGCTTGTCGTCCTCGCGCTCCTCCGGCCGGCAGGCGGCGTCGGCGGCGACGGGCAGCTCGGCGAGCAGCTCGACGCGGTTCACGCCCGGCCGGAAGGCGCGCAGCGGCAGTTCGATGCGCTTGCCGTCGAACTGCTGGCCCTCGCGATTGCGGAAGGGATAGCTCGTCACGACCTTGTCGTTGACGCGCACCAGAAGCTGGGCGGTCTGCTCCAGCCCCGGCGAGGTGGCGGCGGCGAGGCGAAGGTCGACGGTGGCATATTCGGCCGGGTAGAAATCCGCCGGCATCTCGACGGTGAAGCCGGTGCGCGAAAGGCGGCCGGAAAAGACGCGCGTCTCGTAGCCGGTTTCGCCGAGCGTGCGGCGCTCGCCGGCATCGACGACCAGCGCGCCCCTGCCCTTGTCGAAGACGCCCGACCTCAGGCCGTCGGCCATCGGCCCCTTCACGGCGGCAAGGACGGCCGCGTTGATATCGGCCGAATCGGCGGCGCGCAGGACGACCGTCGCGCGATCCCCGGCACCGGCCTTGACGGAAAGGCCGCGCGGCGCGGCGGCAAGGCCGAGCCTTGCAAGAGTGTCGGAACCGGCGCGGTCCATCGCCATGACGAGGTCGATGCCGGGGCCGGCGCCCGGCCTGTCGGCGACGGAGACCGTCACGTCGTCCCGGTTCAGGAAGAGGATCAGCGCCTGCAGGACGGGTGCGGCCTCGTTCAGCGCCGCGGCGGTCAGCGTGCCGGGCACGACGAGGCGGATATCCGTGCGCTGCGCCGGCGTGCGGGCGACGGCGAGCAGGCTGTCGAAATCGGTGAAGGCGGACGGCGCGGCCGCCGCGAAACCCGTGAGCGACGGGTCGAGCCTGGTCCACAGCTCGTAGGTCGCCTCCAGCGAGCAATCGACCCGGTGATGCTGGCGGGCGCGCAGGCGCACCTCGTTGCGGCCGGCCTTCAGGAACTCCGCGCCGAGGCGAAGCTTTTCCGTCTTCACGCCGTTCGGCGAGGCGATCGGAAAATTGCCGGCGTCGCGGCCGTTGATCTCGATATCCATCCGCGCCGTGTCGGGCAGGACGGAGACGGCGTTGACATAGGCAAGGTTCAGCGTACCGCCGGCCGCGGCCTGCGGGCCGTCGAGGGCGAAGGTGAAGGTGGCGACGTCGTCCTCGCCGGAGAGCGTGAAGGCCTCCGCCGACTGCTCGAAGGGCACGAGATGGGCGGCGGCCTCTTGCGGCTGCGCTTTCCCGCTGTCCGGCAGCAAGCCGGCGGAAAGCGCGGTGCCTTCCAGCAGCGGCCGGACGGCATCCGCCACGAGGCCTTCCGCGCGGCCGGAGCCGGCGGCGGCGGCGAGGAGGGCGAGGCCGAGGGGGACGAGAAGATGGGGCTTAGCCATAGGCCTGGGTTCCTGTGAGGACCGGCGGCAGCTCGGCGGAGCGGCCGGGAATCCGGGCATTGGTCTCCATGACGACGATGGGCGCGTCGGCGGAGGATTTGACGGCGTTCTCGCGGATGAGGCCGGCGGAATAGCGCAGCGCCCGCAGCGTCTCGCGGATGCTCCACAGGATGAAGCGCGAGGTGCCCCAGAAGAAGCTGTGGCGCACCTGCCGGCGGGTCAGCCGCTCCTGCAGCACGGCCTGGTCGGAATACATCAGCTCGGCGATGGCGAGGAAGGTCTCCGGCGTGCGTTCCTTGTAGGCGAAGCCGTAGACCGTGCCCTCGCCCGCGCTGCGGCCGGAGCGGCAGACCACGTCGAAGGCGATGACCTGGCCGGCGCGGCGGAGCTGGATCGTCGCCTCGAGCGGGTTCTCCAGGTCGATCTCCGGCGCGGCCTCGACGAATTCCACCGAGACGCCGCCGAAGGAGGCGTCCTGCACGATGATGTTGCTGAGCTTGCCGCCCGCCTTCATCAGCGCGTGGCGCTTGACCGGCAGGCGCTGGTTGCGGCGCAGCTCCCGCCGCTCCGCGACGACGCCGAGCGCCGCGCCGGCAAGGCCGAGATTGATGAGGTTCCAGCCGGCGACGATGGTGAGCAGCTCGGTGGCGACCGGCTCCGTCAGGAAGCGGTAGCCGGAATAGAGCGCGGCGGCCAGCAGGATGAAGAAGATGATGAAATAGGGCCGGGCGAGCGGCGACAGCATGGAGCGGTCGAGCGTCTGGCCCTTGGCGGTGACGTTGAAGGTGGGCTTGCGCGGATTGCGGATGACGCTGACGATCGAGCCGAACAGCATGACCGACTGGACATATTCATAGAGCTCGGACACCCAGGGCCAGCGCACGCGGCCGTAGAGGTAGCTCTGCATGGCGAAGGAGCCGATGAGGTAGGTCACCGCATAGGAGGCGAATTCGAGGATGTTCGCCTGATAGATCTCCAGCGAGAAGAAGATGTAGAGCAGCGGCGAGAAGACGAAGGCGAGCCGCGACAGCGGGAACAGCCAGAAGAGGTTGATGCCGGCATAGCAGATGCGCTGGGCGAGCGTCAGGCCGCGGGCGAGGAACGGCCGGTTGAGGATGAGGATCTGCAGCATGCCCTGGCACCAGCGGGCGCGCTGGCCGATGAAGGAGACGAAGGTCTCCGGCTGCAGGCCGGCGATCAGCGGCTTGTCGACATAGAGGCTGTGCCAGCCCTTGGAATGCAGCGCCAGCGCCGTCTCGCAGTCCTCGGTGATCGACTGGCCGGAAAAGCCGTTGGCGCTCGCCAGCGCCGCGCGGCGCAGCACGGCGGCCGAGCCGCAGAAGAACGAGGCGTTCCACTTGTCGAGCCCGCGCTGCAGGATCGAGTAGAACATCTCGTTTTCCGAGGGCATGCGCGCGAAGGTCTGGAGGTTCTTTTCCAGCGGGTCGGGGTTCAGGAAATAGTGCGGCGTCTGGACGAGGAAGAGCTTCCTGTCCTTCGCGAAGTAGCCGACCGTCTCGCGCAGGAATTCGCGCACCGGCGCGTGGTCGGCGTCGAAGACGACGACGAGCTCGCCGTTCGAGACCTTGAGGCCCTCGTTGAGATTGCCGGCCTTGGCGTGGTCGTTCTGCTTGCGGGCGTGATAGTGCACGCCGAGCGAGGCGCAGAGCGCCTTCAATTGCTCGTGGCGGCGGATGGCGGGAATGGAGACGCGCGGGTCCTTGTGGTTGCGCTTGGCCTCCGTGCCGCCGTCGTCGAGCAGATAGACGTTCAGCTTGTCCTTCGGATAGATCAGGGATCTCGCGGCCGCCAGCGTGCCGGCCAGCAGCTCCGGCTCCTCGTTGTAGGAGGGGATGAAGACGTCGACGGTCGGCAGACTGGCCGCGTCGGGCACCTCCGGCGCCTTGCGCTTGAGGGGATCGGCCAGCATGAAGAAGCTGATCGCCAGCATGGCGAGGCAATACATCTCGGCGAGATAGAGGATCAGGCCGGGGATGAAGTTCAGCGGCTCATGGATGCTCGGCAGCGTCTCGGTGGTGCGCCAGAAGGCGTAGCGCATGGCGAGGATACCGGCGAAGGTGAAGGTGACGAGCCTGAAGACGGTGCTCTGCGGGCGGGTCATCGCCAGGAACATCACGCCGAGCACGGCGAAGCTCAGGATGAGCTGGGCCTGGAGGCTGATCGGCAACCAGAGAAGGAACAGTCCGAGAAAGCCGGCAGGCAGCGCCAGCCATTTGACGCACGTCATGTGCATTTGAAGAACCCCATTTGCATCGCGGCCGCGCGTCATGCCGACCGGCTCCCCTCATGAGAACGAACCGACCCTAAGGATTCATTGGTCAATGGATTCCTAATACAGCACCAAAACGGGAATGAACGCCGCCGGCGTGGTAAACGAAGCGTTTACAGCGCTTTAGGGAAGCGCATAGGCGAATCCGGCCCGGCATGTGCCAGCCTCGTGGCGCATGCGCCGGGCAACGCAGCCAAACTGCCGATAATCTGGATCTTGCAGGGAGAAATGGTACGGTTGGTGGGAATCGAACCTACGACCTCAGGTGCCACAAACCTGCGCTCTAACCAACTGAGCTACAACCGCACAGGGCGCTTTCGGCGCCGTTGGTGCGTCACATACGGGCAGCCGCACCATTTTTCAAGCCTTTTCTGCGTCGCCCACAAACGAAAATGGCCGGACATCCGTCCGGCCATTCCGATAGAGGGCCGAGGCCCATGCCGTTCGCGGCTTAGACGGCCTTGAAGGACTTCATGGCCTTCTCAGCGGCGGTCTTGCCGGGAGCGGCGACCTTCTCGGCAACCTTCTTGGAGGTTTCCTGGAGGCCCTTGGCCTGCTCGACGACCACTTCGGCCTGCTTGCGCAGGAAGGCGGTCTGCAGTTCGAAGAGTTCGGCGACCGACTTCACGCCGAGCAGGGCTTCCATGTGCGAAAGCGAGTTCTCGGCATTGGTGCGAAGGGCTTCGATGGCCTTGAGGCCGAGTTCGACGGAGCCGGCCTGCGCGCTTTCGAGCGTCGCTTCGACGGTCTTCGTCGCGTCTTCGGCGGCTTCCTTCATCTTGGCATAGGCTTCCTTGGTCTGCGTCGCGCCCTTTTCGGCGAATTCGCGGAAGCTTTCGGAAAGCTTGGACGGGTCGATCGAGGCGATGGAGAATACGTCGTCGGTCTTCTTGGCAGCCATGTCATGCGCTCCTTGGTTTGGCCCTCTTCAGAGGCGCCGGGTTCTTGGATGGGCTCTATATAGTCGATCTCCTTTTGCATTGCAACAATTTTGTGCGATGCACAATAAGATCCTTGGCGGCGTTAACCCTTCCGCCCGAAAGCCCGGCGCGGCAGGGCTTCGGCGCTGGACCCCCCGGCCCTGCGCGGCTATTAATAAAGCGTTAATCGAAAGCCGGGACGCCGGAAGCAGACACAGGCCTGAACATGTCCGCAAAGCAGTACCCCTTCATCGACGTCGCCGTTCACGAGCGGGTGCGCCTGCCGTTTGCCCGGGGCGAGGCCGTGGTGCTGTTCTCGAAGGACATGGCGCGCGTACTCTGGTCGAACGGCCGGGGCGCCGCGCTCTTCGGGCAGGACAATATTTACGACTTCCTCGATGCCGGCCCCGACCGCACCGACGTCGCCTTCCGCCAGCTCGCGGCCACCGCCCGCCAGACGCAGGCGCCCGGCGAGCGGCGCAGCTTCCTCATGCGCATCGGCAGCGGCTTTCGCAGCGTGCCGGTGACCGCGACGGTCGAGACCGTCACCATCCGCCCCGGCGAGGAGGCCATCCTGTTCAGCGCGCCGGTCGCGGCCGGGCGGCAGGACGCCGCCGCCGCGATGCTCACCGGCTTCGACGACCCGGACACCCACATGGCCGTGCTCGACGGCGAGGGCGCCGTCGTCGCCGCCTCGGAGGGTTTCGACAGCCTCGCCATCAGCCCGCAGACCCGCCGCTCGCTGGTCGAGGCCGCGGGCCGCAGCGCCGATCATCTCGTCAAGCGCCCCGTGGCGACCGGACGGGGGCACCTTCCCGCCGCCATCGGCCGCATCTCCGCCGACCCCGCCCTGCACCTGCTCTTCGCCGTCGAGACCATCCTTGGGCACCTCGATCCGCATGAGGACGAGGCGGAGGAGCCGGTCGCGGAGATCGCGCCCGAGGAGACGGAAATCCCGGCCGAGGCCGTGGAGACGCCGGAAGACGTCACGGCTGCCGTGGAAGAGGTCGCGGACGAGGACATCGCCGACACCGCGGCGGAGGAACCGGCCGAGGCCCTGCCCGCCGCCGACGAGGCGGTGCCGGAAGCCGATGCGGAGACGGAACCGGCCGCCGAGCAGCCCGGGAGCGCCGCCGGGAGCGATATCGCCGAAGACGATTCCGGCTTCGTCTTCAATCCGCAGGGCCGGCCGATCCGCTTCGTCTGGAAGATCGACGCCGAGGGCTGTTTCAGCGAGATCTCCGACGAATTCGCCGCCGCCGTCGGCCCGCGCGCCGCCGGCATTTCCGGCGAGCGCTTCACGGACGTCGCCCGCCGCTTCGACCTCGACCCGGAAGGCCGGATCGGCGATCTCCTGCGCCGCCGCGACACCTGGTCCGGCAAGACGATCCTCTGGCCGGTCGAGGGCACCAATCTCGTCGTGCCGGTCGACCTCGCCGCCCTGCCGACCTATTCGCGCAACCGCGAGTTCGACGGCTTCCGCGGCTTCGGCATCGTGCGCATCGCCGACGCCGAGGCCGATCCCCACGCGCGCGGCCTGGCGCTATCCGACGCCGTCGATGCGGAAGAGGAAGCCGATACGCTTGCGGAGCCGGCGTCGGAGGAAACGGCGGAGGCCGTGACCGAGATTGTCGCCGATCCTTCCATCCCGCCGGAGGAAGCCGCCGACGGCGAAACGCAGACGCCCGGCGACGAGCCGGATGCCTTCCGCGGCGAGCGGCCGGCATTGCGCCTCGTCGAGAACCCTGCCCGCCGGCATTCCGACAAGATCGTGCAGCTCGAAACGCGGCGCAATCGCGGCGGCCTGTTCGACGGCCTCTCCACGGGCGAGCAGGCGGCCTTCAAGGAGATCGCCCGGCAACTCGGCGAGACCTTCGGCAAGCGCAAGCCGGAAGACCGCCCGGCCGGCGACGCCGTGGAAACGCCGACCGAAAGCGCCGGGGAAGAAGACACCGACTGGCATATCGAGACGGGCCAGCCGGCCGAAACGCCCGCCGGCGACGAAGCCGAGGCGGAGATGCCCGGCCTCGAGATCGGCCCGCATGCCGACGACCTCATGCCCGGCGAGCATGCCGGCGAGCGCACGGGTTTCGCGCCCTCGCGCCGGCAGATGGACTACGGCCTCACCGCCGCGGTGGTCGACGCCCTGCCCGTGGCGCTGCTGGTGCATGTCGGCGACCGGCTGATCCATGCCAATCCGGAATTTTTCCGCCTGACGGGCTATGCGGGCATCGAGGACCTCGAAGCCTCGGGCGGGCTCGACATCCTGCTCGCCGGCCCCGACGGGGAGGCCGAGGACGGCGACGGCACCATGGCAATGCGCCATGCCGACGGCGAGAGCACCAGCGCCGTCCGCGCGCGCCTGCAGTCGATCCGCTGGGAGGACGGCACGGCGCTCATGCTGGCGCTGACGCCGGTGCAGGAAAAGCCCGCGCTATCGCCGGCGGAAACGCCCGCCGCGCCGGCCGAGACCGAGGAGCGCAGCGCCGAGCAGGCCGCCATCTCCGCCCTGCGCATCGAGGTCAGCGAGCTGCGCTCCGTGCTGGAGACGGCGACGGACGGCGTGGTCGTCGTCGGCCAGGACGGCGATATCCGCTCGATGAACCGCTCGGCGAGCGCCCTCTTCAACTATGACGA
>JBDHSZ010000088.1:0-14195 GCA_039812945.1 Shinella sp. | reverse complement strand
GTCAAGCGCGACGCCTTCGGCCATGTGAAGATCGACACGATCAATGTCGGCAACTGGTTCTCCAAGCAGTTCGCCGCGCTGCTCGGCGCCGAGCGCGCCATGGTGCAGAAGTCCGGCTACTACGCCCGCTCGGCGCCTGCGAACCGCGACGACCTGCGCCTCATCCAGAGCATGACCGACCTTGCCGTCGAGAGCGCGCTCAACAAGGTCTCCGGCGTCACCGGCCACGACGAAGGCCAGGGCGGCAAGCTGCGCACCATCGAGTTCCCGCGCATCAAGGGCGGCAAGCATTTCGACACCTCGGCGAAGTGGTTCGGCGAGGTGATGGACGCCATCGGCCAGAAGTGGAAGCCGGCGGCGTGACGCATGTCGCGCAAAAGTGTGCAGCGGTTTTGCGATAACGACATGCGCAAACAAGCCGCTTGACGGCAGGAATTTGCAATGGCTTGCTCCCCGGATCGACCGTCGATCCGGGGAGTTTCCATGTCGTTCGACCATTGGCTTGCCTTTGCCGCCGCATCCGCCGTGATGCTCGCCATTCCCGGCCCGACGATCCTTCTCGTCATCTCATACGCGCTCGGCCACGGCCGCAGGACGGCCGGGGCGACGGTCGCCGGCGTCGCGCTCGGCGACTTCACCGCCATGACCGCCTCCATGCTCGGCCTCGGCGCGCTTCTCGCCGCCTCCGCCGCCGTCTTCACCGTGCTCAAATGGGTCGGCGCGGCCTATCTCGTCTGGCTCGGCATCAAACTCTGGCGCGCGCCCGTCGCCATCAGCGCCGGGGCCGAGGCCCCGGCGGAGGAAAGGCCCTTGCGCATCTTCGCCCACGCCTATGTCGTCACGGCGCTGAACCCCAAGAGCATCGTCTTCTTCGTGGCCTTCCTGCCGCAGTTCCTCGACCTCTCCCGCCCGGTGCTGCCGCAGATGGCGATCTTCGAGGCGACCTTCCTCGTGCTGGCGACGCTGAACGCCTTCTCCTATGCCCTGCTCGCCTCCGCCGCGCGCAAAACCATCCGAAAACCCGCCGTCCAGAAGGCCGTCAACCGCACCGGCGGGACGCTGCTGATCGGCGCGGGATTGCTGACGGCGGGCCTCAGGCGGGCGGCGGCATGACGCATCGCGGGCGCTGCGGGTTGCCGCTTGCGGCCTGATCGGCTATGAGCGGGGCGCGGCCACGGCCGATAGATTTGCAAAAGCGGGGGCGTTGCGGCGCCCGCGCACCCCGGCAAACCGAGAGCGACGACCATGGCTGATACCCCCGTTTCCCGTCCGGCACGCGCCGCCACGCTGGCCTGCGCCGGCCTTCTCGCAACGCTTGCCGGCTGCGCCAGCGTCGCCGACGACGCGATGACGGCGAAGGCCGTGACGCCCGCCCCGGCTACGACGACCGACATCGCCGCGACGAGCGAAGCCGCCTATGCCGCCCTGCCGGTCGCCAAGCCGGGCACGGAGAACACGGCCGCCGCCCTGCCGGCGCCGATCGCCGTCGCCGACAATGCCGCCGTTCCGGTCTCCGCCCTCGCCGAGGCCAGGGCCGAGACGGGCGCTGCCGCCGCGGCCGCCGCGCTCGCCGGCAATACGGGCAACGGCGTCACCGCCGTCGCCGAGATCCCGCAGGCCTATGACACGGTCATCGGCGTCACCGTCATGGAGCCGGGCTTCGACACCGGCGAGCCGGAAGGCCTCGAGCAGCTCGTCGCCAGCCGCAAGATCGTGCCGATGGCCAAGCCCGCGCTGGTCAGCAACGCGGTCCTCACCACCGAGACGCGCCTGACGATGCCGCGGGCCGAGCAGCCCTTCACCAAGTCCGGCACGCCGATCGACGGGCTGATCACGAAATATGCCGCCCTCTACGGCATTCCGGAATCGCTGCTGCACCGCGTCGTGAAGCGTGAAAGCACCTACAATCCGAAAGCCTACAACCGCGGCCATTACGGCCTGATGCAGATCAAATACGCGACGGCCCGGAGCATGGGCTACGAAGGACCGGCCGAAGGCCTGTTCGACGCCGAGACGAACATCAAATATGCCGGCAAGTACCTGCGCGGCGCGTGGATGGTCGCCGACGACAAGAACGACGGCGCGGTGCGCCTCTACGCCGCCGGCTATTACTACCACGCCAAGCGCAAGGGCCTGCTGGACGAGACCGGCCTGAGATAAGCAGGCGGACCGATCGCCCCTTCGTCCGGCTTGCGGGGAGAACGTCGCGCCAGCGGGATGAGGGGCTATCGCACCGGCTTCAGCCAGAACGACATCGGCTTCTCGCTCTCGCCCTCCTCATCGATATCCTGCCAGGCCAGCATCGTGCCGAGATCGGCGCGATGCGCGTAGCCGCGCTTGCGCCAGAACTCGTCGAGCGGCACGTAGCCGGCCGGGCGCAGCGGATGGTCCGCCGGGCGCTGCACGGCGCAGAAGGTACACCAGTCGAAGCGGCCGAGGCGGCGGGCATAGGCCTCGCGCTCCTTAAAGAAGCGCACGCCGAGCCCCCTGCCCCGATAGGCCGGCAGAAGCACGGATTCGCCGAAATAGAAGACCCGGGCCGGATCGATGCCGGCGGCGGCGAACGGCGCCTGAAAAACCTCGGCGGCGTCCGTCATCGGCACGCCCGTCGAGGCGCCGACGATCCGCTCGCCGTCGAGCGCCAGAACGAAGAGGCTTTCCGGCGATTGCGCATAGGTCGAAAGATAGGCGGCCTCGTAGTCCTCGCTGCCCTCGTAGAGATAGGGGAAGGCGCGGAAGACTTCGGTGCGCAGGCGCGCGAGGTCCGCGACATGCGGGCTCACGGCCTTTCCGTGGACGATCTCGATCTGCATGATCCGTAAATGTTCCCAAAGGCTT
Source organism: Shinella sp. (assembly GCA_039812945.1). Taxonomy (GTDB): domain Bacteria; phylum Pseudomonadota; class Alphaproteobacteria; order Rhizobiales; family Rhizobiaceae; genus Shinella. Next base: position 11,357 of record JBDHSZ010000088.1, on the reverse strand, counting down.
GAACGATGTTATAAGGGCAGCGCCCGTAAGACAACGATATGAGGAACGACATGCCGGCAAAAGAGACGATCCGCGCCTATTACGATGCTTTCAACAGGCAGGACATGGAGGCCTTCTTCGATCTCTTGCATGACGACGTCGTCCACGACATCAACCAGGGCGGCCGCCAGGTCGGCAAGCAGGCCTTCCGCGACTTCATGGCGCATATGAACCGCTGCTACCGCGAGACGCTGACGGACATGGTCATCCTGTCGAACGACGACGGCACGCGCGGGGCGGCCGAATTCGTCGTCAACGGCCAGTATCTCGCCTCCGACGAGGGCCTGCCGGAAGCGAACGGCCAGACCTATGTGCTGCCGGCCGGCGCCTTCTTCGAGATTCGCGACGGCAAGGTCGCGCGCATCTCCAACACCTACAACCTCAACGACTGGATCGCTCAGGTCGGCGCCTGACCGGCCTCGAGCTTCGACGCATCCAGCACGTCGAGGATGCGCCTGACCAGCGGCTGGGGCCGATAGCCGAGTTTCGGCGGCGTCAGTCCCAGCCGGATCACCGCCAGCCCGCGCGAGGGGATGATCGCCGCCGACTGGCCGTCATGCCCGAGCATCCAGAACGCCTCGTCCGGCAGGCCGTAATCGGCGTCGCTCTTCTCCCCCGGCCCCTTGGCCCAGGCCTGCAGGCGGCCATAGGCCCCGCCCGAGGCGGCCGTCGGCTCCGCCATCGCCGCGACGAAACCCTCGGGCAGCAGCCTTGCGCCGCGCCAGACCCCGTCGTTCAGGAGCAGCAGCGAGAAGCGCGCCCAGTCGCGCGCCGAGGCATACATATAGGACGAGCCGACGAAGATGCCGGTCTCGTCCGGCTCCAGCACGGCGCTCGCCATGCCGAGCGGCGCGAACAGCGCCCTTGCAGGAAAGGACAGCGCCTGCGCCCGCCCGCCGAGCGCCTCCATCCACAGCCGCGAGATCAGCACCGCCGTCCCGCTGGAATAGTTGAACCGCTCGCCCGGATTGGCCGCGAGCGGCAGCGACAGAACGAAGCGCGTCATGTCCGGCTCGAGGAACAGCATGCGCGTGACGTCGGCGACGGCGCCGTAGCTCTCGTTGAAGGCGAGCCCGCTCTCCATCGCCAGAAGCTGCGCGAGGGTGATTTTTGCCCGCGCATCGCCGCGCCATTCGGAAAAGAGGTTGTCCATGCCGGGCGACAGCGCGCCGGCCTGGACGAGCCGCCCGACCAGTGCGGCATTGACCGTCTTGGTCATCGACCAGCCGAGCAGCGGCGTTGCGGCGGAAAAGCCCTCGCCATAGGCTTCCGCGACGATGCGCCCGTCATGCACCACGACGACCGCGCGCATGTCCGGGCCGGCCAGCGCCGGGTCGGCGAGCAGCGCGGCAAGCCGCGGGTCCTGCGTCACCGCCTCGCCCTCCGGCCAGGCGACGGCCGGATCGCCGGTGGGGATGCGCGGCAGCGGCACGTCGGACACCGCCTGCCGCGCCGCCTGGAAATCACCGTCCGGCACGCCGGCGCAGCCGAAGCCCTCGTGCCAGACCGCATGGCCCGGCGCGAAGGCCCCGAGCAGATGGGTCGTCACGGTCTTCTCCTCGAAATCGACATGCTGCCGCATCAGCCTGAGCAGCGGATGGCCGGGCGCCTGCACGTCCTTGGCCAGCACCTCGGCCGGGTCGCGCCCGGCGACGAACACGTTGGAGCAGACGATCTTGGCGGCATAGCCCGACCCGACGCTGAGCAGCGCGGGCGGCGACACGATGAGCCAGCTCGCCCCGACCGCCACGACGAGGGCGAGGAGGCAAAGCGCCCAAGCGGCCAGCCTGTAGAATCGTCGCATCGCGGCCTCTCCTTACCCGGCCGAGACAAGCAGGATTTGCCCGTCAAGGAAAGGCCTTTCGCGCCTCAGGCGATGAGCCGCCTGTCCGGCTGGCGCGCGAGGAAGGCCGCGACGTCGGGCGCGGCGACCGGCCCCGAGATCAGGAAGCCCTGCGCCTCCGACGCCCCGCGCTGGCGGATGAAGTCGAGCTGCCCTTCCGATTCGATGCCCTCCACCGTCGTCGTCACCTGGAACGTCTGGCCGAGCTTGAGGATGATGTCGACGAGATCGGCGTCGCGCTGGCTCTCCATCATCGCCCGGGCAAACGAGCGGTCGATCTTGAGCTGGTCGATCGGGAAGGCGCGCAGGTTGTTGATCGAGGAGAAGCCGATGCCGAAATCGTCGAGCGCGACGCGCACGCCATGGGCGCGCAGCTCGCCGAGGCTCTCGCGGATCACCGTCTCGTCCACCGAGAAGACGGATTCCGTCACCTCGATGGTGAGGCGGCCGGGCGCAAGGCCCGTCTCGGCAAGGCACGCCTTCACATAATCGACGAAGGCGCGGTCCTTGAACTGGTCGCCGACGACATTGACGGCGACGCCGGCCGGCGACGGCCATTTCGCCGCCTCCCGGCAGGCCTCCCGCACCACCCAGTTGCCGAGCGGCAGGATGAGGCCGGTCTGTTCCGCGACGGGAATGAAGACATCCGGCTTGACCACCCCCTTCTGCGGATGGCGCCAGCGCACGAGCGCCTCGAAGGCCCGCACCGCGCGGCTCTCGACGCCGACGATCGGCTGGTATTCCAGGAAGAACTCGCCGGCCGCAAGCGCCCGCGCGAGATCGTGCTCGATCGCCGCCCGCGCCCGCACGTCGGCGGCCAGCGCCGCGTCGAAGAAGCGGAAGGCGCTGCCGTGGGTCTCCTTGGCCTCGTAGAGCGCGACGTCGGCGCGCTTCAGCAGTTCCGACATGGAGGTGTCGTCCGCCTCCATGAAGGTGACGCCGATGCTGCAGCCGCTCGCCACGCGATGGCGCCTGAGGTCGAAGGGCGCCTCGAAGACGCCGCAGACGGTGCGGCAGACGTCCTCGATCTTGCCCTGCGACGGGCTGCCGGCGATCGTCACGACGAATTCGTCGCCGCCGAGCCGGTAGACCCGCGCCGGCGGCGGCAGCGCCCGCCCGAGCCGGACGGCGATGGCGGCGAGCAACTGGTCGCCGGCGTCGTGGCCGAGGCTGTCGTTGACGAACTTGAAGCGGTCGAGATCGATGAGCAGCAGGGCCGGACGGCTCTCCCCCCGCCCCTCGACGAGGGCCTGGATGTCACGCTCCAGGCAATAGCGGTTGGCAAGGCCCGTCAGCCGGTCGTGATGGGCGTCGTGCGTCAGCCGCTGCTCGGTCTGCCGCCGCTGGCCGAGCTCGGCGAGGAGCTGGGCCTTCGAGCGGCCGATCTGGTAGAAGCCGACGCCGAAGAACACCGGCATCAGCGCCAGCGCCGTCACGGTCGGCGCGGAGAAGCCGAAGAGGCTCGCCCGCGCGTCGTCGCGCAGGAGCTGGTCGGCGGCAAGACAGACGGCTGGAAGGAAAGCTCCGAAGACCGACCCCGCCAGCGCATAGCGCTGCTCGATCCTCGGCAACAAGGTTTTCAACATCATGTAACCCTAAACCGTTGTTATCATGACAACAGGGTGGCCCCGGCCCATATCGGCCTGATGCTGTTCTAGCCGACAAAGGATGACAGAGTGTTAAGGGTGTCTTGGCGTTCACCCCCCAGAATCCACGGGTTTTCCTTTTCTGCGGAACCATGGGCCGATCGGCGCGTTGGGCCAGCGTTGTCATTCGTGCGTGGGGGCTTCGCGCGTTCATCGAGTGGGAAGGACCATCACATGAAATCCATCATCCTTGGCGCCGCCGGCATCCTCGCAACCGCAGGCGCCCTGCCCGCCTTCGCCGCCGACATGGCCGTCGTCGAGCCGCCCATGGAGGCGCCGATCACCGAAGTGTCGGGCGTCTACGACTGGGGCGGCTTCTATGTCGGCCTGAACACCGGCTATGCCTGGGCCGACGGCGACTATACCGGCGGCGGGCTGCCCGGCAGCCACAGCATGGACGGCTGGGCTCTCGGCGCCTATGCCGGCTACAATTTCTTCAACGACGGCTGGGTCTACGGCGTGGAAGCCGACGTGAAGCGCGACTTCAACGACGAGCGTTTCACCAGCGCCGGCAACACCTTCGAATACGAGACCACCTGGGGCGGCTCGGTCCGCGCCCGTCTCGGCTATGCCATCGACCGCACGCTGATCTACGGCACCGGCGGCTATGCCTTCACCAACGCCAAGCTGAACGACGTCACGGGCGGCACGAGCGAGAAGGAGACGCTGCACGGCTGGACCATCGGCGCGGGCGTCGAGCACGCCTTCACCGACAATGTGGCCGGCCGCATCGAGTACCGCTACTCCGACTACGGCAAATCGGGCATCTTCAACGTGCCGGGCTCGGACGGCGATGTCGATTCGCACTCCATCATGCTCGGCGTCAGCATGAAGTTCTGAGGCCGGGCCGGGGCGGCCCGCCGCCCCGGCTTAACCGCCCGCTAACCGTAATTTTACGAAAATCGGCGATAGGTCGAGGACCCGTCTCGCGCGCTCCCCTTTACGGCCCGCCCCATTCGAGGCAGGATTGGTAAACGCGCAACAACGGGACCTCCATGCGTCGGCTCATTCTGGCTCTGCTGCCTCTTTCCCTCCTCGCCACGTCCTGTTCGACCACCGATTACGACCTCGTGTCGACCGCCTCGGTGCCGCCGCGCTTCGAGGACAAGGACCCGCAGGATTTCGGCGCGCGCAATCCGCACCGCCACGATATCCACGGCATCGACGTCTCCAAGTGGAACGGCGACATCGACTGGGCGACCGTGCGCAAGGGCGGCGTCTCCTTCGCCTTCCTCAAGGCCACCGAGGGCACCGACCGCATCGACAGCCGCTTTGCCGAATACTGGCAAGGCGCCAAGTCGGCCGGCGTCGCCCACGCGCCCTATCACTTCTATTACTTCTGCTCGACGGCGGACGCCCAGGCGGACTGGTTCATCGCCAATGTGCCCAAGGAGGCGGTGAAGCTGCCGCCGGTGCTGGACGCCGAGTGGAACCCCGCCTCGCCGACCTGCAAGCTGCGCCCGCCGGCGGACGAGGTGCGCGCCGCGCTGCAGCGCTTCATGGACCGCCTGGAGGCGCATTACGGCAAGCGGCCGATCATCTACACGACCGTCGATTTCCACCGCGACAACCTGGTCGGCCATTTCGGCAACTACCATTTCTGGCTGCGCTCGGTCGCCGACCACCCGGAGAACATCTATTCCGCGCGCAAATGGGCGTTCTGGCAATATACCTCGACGGGCGTCGTGCCGGGCATAGCCGGCGACACCGACATCAACGTCTTCGCGGGCTCGGCGAGGAACTGGAACGCCTGGGTCGCCTCCGTTTCCCGCTGACGCCGGCAACATTCGCGTGAGAAAGCGCGCCGGCCCGCCGCGGCCGGCTTTTTCTTCTTGCTTCCGTCACATTCATCTGAGACAGCCGGCATCTGAGACAGCCGGGCCAACCGAGATGGCGGGGCGACGGCCCCAAGGAGCACAGAAGATGCGGCAAAACCTGAAGACGACACTTGCGGCGGGCCTGACGGCCTTTCTTTTCGCCGCCGGCGCGCATGCCCAGACGACGGCGGCCTGCGGCGGCGACCTCACCGCCTTCCTCGAGGGCGTGAAGGCCGAGGCGCTGAGCCGAGGCGTTTCCGCCGATGTCGCCGACCGGGCGCTCTCCGGCGCGGCCATCGACCAGAAGGTGTTGTCGCGCGACCGCGCCCAGGGCGTCTTCCGCCAGACCTTCCTCGAATTCTCCAAGCGCACGGTCAGCCAGGCGCGCCTCGATATCGGCCGAAGGAAGCTGACGGAGCTTAGCTCCGTCTTCGCCCGCGCCGAGCAGGAATTCGGCGTTCCCGGTCCGATCATCGCCGCCTTCTGGGCCATGGAGACCGACTTCGGCGCCGTGCAGGGCGATTTCAACACCCGCAACGCGCTGGTGACGCTCTCGCACGATTGCCGCCGCCCGGAACTCTTCCACCCGCAGCTTCTCGCCGCCATCGAGATGGTCGGCCACGGCGACCTCGACCCGAACGGCACGACGGGCGCCTGGGCCGGCGAGATCGGCCAGGTGCAGATGCTGCCGAAGGACATCATCGAATTCGGCGTCGACGGCGACGGCGACGGCCATATCGACGTCAAGAAGAGCGCGCCGGACGCCATCCTCACCGCCGCGAAGTTCATCCGCCATCTCGGCTTCGTGAAGGGCCAGCCCTGGATCCAGGAAGTCTCCGTGCCCGATACCCTGCCCTTCGAGAAGTCGGGCCTGCAGCCGGGCATGAAGGCCGGCGACTGGTTCGCGCTCGGCGTCAAGCCGCGCGACGGCGACACCTCCTTCGGCGGCCTCGAGGCCTCGCTGGTGCTGCCGCAGGGTCGCAAGGGCCCGGCCTTCATCACCTATCCGAACTTCAACATCTACCTCGAATGGAACCAGTCCTTCATCTACACGACCTCGGCCGCCTATTTCGCGACCCGCCTCGCCGGCGCCCCGCCCTATGAGCGCGGCACGCCGGAAGAGGGCCTTTCCGAGGAGAGCATGAAGCAGCTCCAGACCAGGCTGCAGGCGCTCGGCCACGACGTCGGCAAGATCGACGGCATCCTCGGCTCGGGCACGCGCGCGGCGATCCAGAAGGAGCAGCTCCGCCTCGGCCTGCCGGCCGACGGCTGGGCGACGCAGGCGCTGCTCTCCGCGCTCTGAGCAAAATCGGGTGGCTGCCCGCCGCCCCGGTGCTATAGGTTCCCCATGACCTGAAGCGACGCCCGTCCGGCCGCCCCGGACGGGCGTCGTTCTTCCTGGCCCAAGGGGATGACGATGGAACAGACGCTGACGGCCACCCGCATGAACGCCCGCACCTGGGGCCTGCTGACGCTGCTCGGCATGATCTGGGGCGGCTCGTTCTTCTTCGCCCGCGTCGCCGTCTTCCATGTGCCGCCGGCGACGCTCGTGCTGCTGCGCGTCGGCATCGCCGCCATCGCGCTTCACATCTACGTCGCCGGCCGATTCGCCATCTACCGCACGCTAGGCGCGCGCTGGCGCGAATTCCTGCTGCTCGGCCTCATCAACAACGCCGTGCCGCACATGCTGATCTTCGCCGGCCAGACGCAGATCGGCGCGGGCCTCGCCTCCATCCTCAACGCCACGACGCCGATCTTCACCGTGCTCATCGCCAACCGGATGACCGCCGACGAGAAACTGTCGCCGGAAAAGGTCGCCGGCTGCCTGATCGGCCTCGTCGGCACGGCCGTGCTGATCGGCCCGCGGGCGCTCGCGCCCTTCACCGGCGACGGCGGGCCGCCGCTCTGGGCCGTCGTCCTGCCGGTGCTCGCCGCCGTCTCCTACGGCTTCGCCGCCACCTACGGCAAGCGCTTCCGCGGCATCGCCCCGCCCGTCATCGCCGCCGGCCAGCTCACCGCCTCCTCGCTGCTGATACTGCCCGTCTCCCTCGCCCTCGACGCGCCCTGGCAGCTTCCCCTGCCGCCGCTGCCGGCCATGCTCGCCGTGCTGGCGCTGGCGCTGCTCTCGACCGCCTACGGCTATATCCTCTTCTTCCACATCATGGCCGCGGCCGGCGCGACCAACACCTCGCTCGTCACCCTGCTGGTGCCGCCGAGCGCGATCCTCCTCGGCATGCTCTTCCTCGGCGAGCGGCTGACCCCGTTCGGGCTCCTCGGCATGGCGCTGGTGCTGTTCGGCCTCGTCGTGCTCGACGGGCGCCTCCTCGCCCGTTTCACGCGCCGCTGACAGGCTCCGGAACAAAGAGCCGGCAAGGCCGTTTCAGGACGATCCGGCGCATTGCGGAGAACCGGTTGTGCCGCAAAGGTAAATGAACAATGCCGGCATTCGTCATCCGGTAAGGATTGTGAATTTTTTGCGGCACGCATATTAAAGGAGGAAATTCAGCAGGTTAGCCTTGTGAATAACCACCCGGCGCAGCCCGGATGTTGCATCGCAGCAACAAAATGCCTTTCCAACCCGCTTTTTTCGGTCGTAATATCGATCCGTAAACGCAAGGAGGTAGCCATGGGACTCACACATTCCTTGAATGTTCTGATGATCAGTGCAGCGTTCCTCTTCGTCGCGACGATGATCTTCATCTGAGGCGGCCAAAGCGAAGCAGAAGGGACAGGGATAAGACCAACAAACCCTGCCGAAGCTATTCAAGACGATGCATGGCCCCGGAGACGGCGCCATGCATTTTCGTTTCGGGCATAGGGGTCGTCAGGCCGCCGCGCCGGCCGGCTGGCTGCGGCCGATCCGGGAGAAGCCCGCGCCGTCGCACACCGCCGAGACCAGCGTGGCCCGGTTCATCGTATAGAAGTGGAATTCGCTGACGCCGCGGGCGACGAGATCGTCCACCTGGCTTATAGCGAGTTCGATCGCCACGGCGGCGCGCTCCTGCGGCCGGTCGTCATAGGGGCTGAGCCGGTCGGCCAGCCAGCCCGGCACCGAGGCGCCGCAAAGGCCGGCGAATTTCTGCACCTGGCCGAGATTGTGCACCGGCAGGATGCCCGGCACGATGGGAATGCTTATCCCCGCCCGGCGCACCCGCTCCAGATAGCGCTCGAAATCGTCGTTCTCGAAGAAGAACTGCGTCAGCGCGCGCGTCGCGCCCGCATCCACCTTGCGCTTGAGCATGTCGATATCGGCGGCGACATCGGGGCTCTGCGGGTGCTTTTCCGGATAGGCGGAGACGGAGAGCTCGAAATCGCCGAGCGTCTTGAGGCCGGCGACGAGCTCGGCCGCATTGGCATAGCCGCCCGGATGCGGCTGGTAGGCCGCCCCGACGCCGCCCGGCGGATCGCCGCGCAGCGCCACGAAATGCCGGACGCCGACGGCCTGGAATTCCGCCACCACGGCATGGACCTCCTCCTTGGTCGCCCCGACGCAGGTGAGGTGCGAGGCGGCCGGCAGGCCCATCTGCAGCAGGCGGCGGACCGTCGCCAGCGTCGGCGCCCTGGTGGAGCCGCCCGCCCCATAGGTGACCGACATGAAGCCCGGCCGATAGGCCGACAGCGCGGCCGCCGTTTCCCAGAGCTGGCCTTCGGCCTCCGCCGATTTCGGCGGGAAGAATTCGAAGGACAGACGGATGTCCTTGCGGGCTGGGCGGGCGGTCGCCGGGTTCATGTCAACTCCTCCTGCGGATTGCGATGGGGTCGGCCGCCGGTTCGCGTTGGTCGCGGGCAAGCCATATGGTCACGGTGAGCGCGTCGGCGGCCGGATGCGCGGGCGTCAGGTCGACGACCTCCTCGACGGCCAGCCCCGCCTTCTCCAGCCACTCGGACAGCGTCTGGTGCGAGAAGCCGAGGCGGATATGGGCATGCTCGTCGCGCAGGTGCTCCAGCGCGTGCGGCGCAAGGTCGATGATGGCAAGCCGCCCGCCGGGGGCGAGCATGCGCGCCGCCTCGGCGATCGCCGCCTCCGGCTCCTCGAGGAAATGCAGCACCTGATGGATCGTCACGACATCGAACTCGTCGCGTTCCAGCGGCAGGTTGAAGATGTCGCCATGGCGGATCGAGGCCTTGGTGATGCCGGCGCGATCGAGATTGGCGCGCGCCACCGCCAGCATGTCGCGGCTGGCGTCGACGCCGACGCCGCGGCGGTAAAGCCCCTCGAAGAGCTGCAGGATGCGCCCGGTGCCCGTGCCGAGGTCGAGAAAGGCGTCGACCGGCTCTGTGCCGATCATCGCGGCAAGCCTCGCCTCCACCTCCGCCTCGCTGACATGCAGGCGCCGCACCGCGTCCCACTCCGCCGCGTTGCGGCTGAAATAGGCCTGCGCCTTCTCGGAGCGGACCTTCTTGAGCGCCCGCAGCCGCTCGTCGTCGCGGGCGAAGACCGCGTCATTCGGATCGGCCGCCTCGAGCAACTGGCGGGCGAGCGCCGCCGCGCCGCCGCCCTGGCTCAGCCGGAAGAAGGCCCAGGCCCCCTCCTGGTAGCGATCGACCAGCGCGGCCTCCGCCAGGAGCTTCAGGTGGCGCGAGATGCGCGGCTGGGACTGGCCGAGGATATCGGTGAGGTCCGTCACCGTCAGGTCGCCGTGCGAGAGCAGCGCGAGCAGGCGCAGCCGCGTCGGCTCGCCCGCCGCCTTGAGGATCTCCACGATGTCGTCCAGTCCGAGTCTTTGCGTGTCGCCCATGATCTTTCCAATCAAGACATAAAGATATGTTTATGTAATTAATCTGCGTCGCGCAAGAGCCAATCCGCGTCGCGATCTTCCCATCAACAGGCCCAAAGAAAAACCCCGGAGAACCGGGGTTTTCGAGTAGTCGGTAAAAGACGTTCCGGGCGCAATCGCCCCTCATCCCGCTGCCGCGACCTTCTCCCCGCAAGCGGGGCGAAGGAAAGGATGCAAGGCCCCGGCCTTCACCGGAGATGGCATCTTGAGGAAAACGGCTCCCGCTCGTCCCTTCTCCCCGCTTGCGGGGAGAAGGTGCCGGCAGGCGGATGAGGGGCACATGCCCCTTCTCCGCGCCTCGGCTCACGACGCCCAATCCTCAGCGCGTCAGGCGCTTGTAGGTCACGCGCTTCGGGTTGACGGCGTCCGCGCCGAGGCGGCGGATCTTGTCCTGCTCGTAGTCCTCGAAGTTGCCCTCGAACCATTCCACATGGCTGTCGCCCTCGAAGGCGAGGATATGGGTGGCGAGGCGGTCGAGGAACATGCGGTCGTGCGAGATGATGACGGCGCAGCCGGCAAAATTCTCCAGCGCGTCTTCCAGCGCCCCCAGCGTCTCCGTGTCGAGGTCGTTGGTCGGTTCGTCGAGCAGGATGACGTTGTAGCCGCCCTTCAGCATCTTGGCGAGATGCACGCGGTTGCGCTGGCCGCCCGACAGCGAGCCGACCTTCTGCTGCTGGTCGCCGCCCTTGAAGTTGAACGCGCCGCAATAGGCGCGGCTGTTCATCTCGTGCTTGCCGAGCTTGAGCACGTCGTTGCCGCCGGAGATCTCCTCCCAGACGGTCTTGTCGCCGCCGAGCGCGTCGCGGCTCTGGTCGACATAGCCGAGATCGACCGTCTCGCCGACGGTGATCGAGCCCGAATCCGGCGTCTCCTGCCCGGTGATCATGCGGAACAGCGTGGTCTTGCCGGCGCCGTTCGGGCCGATGACGCCGACGATGCCGCCCGGCGGCAGCTTGAAGGTGAGGTTCTCGATGAGCACGCGGTCGCCATAGGCCTTGGTGAGGTTGTCCGCCTCGATGACCGTGTTGCCGAGACGCTCGCCGACCGGGATGACGATCTGCGCGTCGCCGGGCCGGCGGTCGGACGCAGCCTTGACCAGTTCGTCATAGGCCTTGATGCGGGCCTTGGACTTGGCCTGGCGGGCCTTCGGCGAGGAGGCGATCCATTCCTGCTCGCGCGACAGCGCCTTCTGGCGGGCGCCCTCCTCGCGCTCTTCCTGCGCCATGCGCTTGGC
>JBDHSZ010000087.1:0-14402 GCA_039812945.1 Shinella sp. | reverse complement strand
TTCGGCCTGATCATCGCCTCGCTCGTCAACCTGTTCCTGCAGTCCTCGGCGCTCGACTTCGCGATCTCCGCGATCGGCGTGCTGGTCTTCGCCGGCCTGACGGCCTGGGACACGCAGAAGATCAAGGAGATGTATTTCGAGGCCGACGACGTCGCCGTGGCCGGCCGCAAGGCCATCATGGGCGCGCTGACGCTCTATCTCGACTTCATCAACCTCTTCCTGTTCCTGCTGCGCTTCCTCGGCAACCGCGAGTAACGCCGGCAGCCGAAGAGCTGATCGCAACGACCCCGCCGGAGACGGCGGGGTTTTTGTTTGCCCGCGCAATCAAACGTGATCTTCCCGTTCATTGACGTTCGTGCCGGTTTGTGCGCATTGTCACGCATTCATGCACGATCTGGCTTGGTGATGTCGGTACAGGATCTTCTTCTCGGCGAACGGCAGGCGCTGATCCGCGCGCGGCTCGACCTTTCGGGGCGGGTGATCGCGGCGGAACTGGCGCAGGAGCTCGGCGTGTCGGAAGACACGATCCGCCGCGACCTGCGCGAGATGGCGGCCTCGGGCCTGTGCCGGCGCGTCTATGGCGGGGCGCTGCGCCTCACCCTGTCGCCGACCTCGATGCACGAGCGCGTGGGCATCGCCGGCGAGAGCAAGGCGGCGCTGGCGCGGGCGGCGGCCGGGCTTGTCCCGGCGGGATCGACCGTCTTCCTCGATGCGAGCAGCACCAATCTGGCGCTCGCCCGGGCGCTTGCCGCCGGCAGCGGCCTGACGGTCGCGACCAATGCGCCGGCCATCGCCGCCGCCCTCCTGGAGCGCGACATCGCGACGATCCAGCTCGGCGGGCTGATCGACCCGCGCGTCGGCGGCGCCATCGGCGCCAAGGCGATGCGCGACGCCGAGGCCTTCCGCCCGGATATCCTCGTGCTCGGCGTCTGCGGCATCGACCCGGAGGCGGGCATCACCGCCGACACGTTCGAGGACGCCGAGTTCAAGCGCTTCCTCGCCTCGCGCAGCAGGACGGTGCTGATCGCGATCACCAACGACAAGCTCTCCACCGCCGCCCCCTATTCGGTCGTGCCGCTGTCCCGCGTGGCGCGCGCCGTGATCGAGGCGGACGCCGACGAAACCGAGGCCGCGGCGCTCACCGCCGCCGGCATCGATATCCTGCGGGCCGGCTAGGCCCGCGCCCCGAATCCCGAGCACTGGACCGCCCATGACGATCCCCGAAACCGCCCTTGCCGGCAAATCCTTCGCCAGGTCGCATTTCCCGCCGATGCGCATCGCCGTCTCCGGCCTCTTCCTGCTGAACGGCACCTTCGCCGGCGCCTGGGCGCCGCGGATCCCGGAATTCGCAAGCCGCCTCGGCCTGTCCGAGGGCGGGCTCGGCCTGATGATCATGTGCTTCGGCATCGGCTCGCTGATCCTGATGCCGATCGCCGGCCTGCTGATCGCCCGTTTCGGCACGGCGCGCACGGTCAAGGGCGCGACGCTCATGTTCCTGCCGACCATGGTGCTGGTGTCGCTCGCCCCGACCATCCCGCTCGGCGCCCTCGCCATCTTCCTCTTCGGGGGCCTGATGGGGGCGATGGACGTCGCCATGAACGGCAATGCGGTGGAGGTGGAGAAGGCCATGCGCCGGGCGATCATGTCGTCCTGCCACGCCTTCTGGAGCCTCGGCGCCTTCCTCGGCGCGACGACCGGCGGCGTCCTCATGGGCGCGCTCGGCGTGACGGGCCATGCCGTGCTGCTCACGCTCAGCGGAGCGGCGCTGCTCGCCGTCCTCCGGCCGCATATCCTGCGCGATGCGCCGCATCCCGGCGAGGCGCGCCAGAAGGTGCGCCTGCCGACGACGCCGCTGCCCTGGCTGATCGGCCTCATGGCGCTGTTCGGCATGATACCGGAGGGCGCGATCCTCGACTGGGGCGCGCTCTACATGCGCAACGAGCTCGGCGCCTCGCTCGCCCTTTCCGGCTTCGCCTTCGGCACCTTCTCGCTGACCATGGCCGTCATGCGCTTTGCCGGCGATCACGTGCGCGACCGCTTCGGCGCGGTGAAGACGCTGCGCGCCTGTACCGTCTTCGCCTTCATCGGCATGGTGGTGGCCGGCACCGCGCCGGATCCCTATGTGGCGATGGTCGGCTTCGCGCTCTGCGGCGTCGGCATTTCCAACATGGTGCCGATCGCCTTTTCCGCCGCCGGCAACCTGCCGGGCTTCGCCCAGGGCGTGGCGCTGTCGGTGGCCACCGTGATGGGCTATTCCGGCTCGCTCTTCGCCCCCTCCATCTTCGGCTTCATCGCCGAGCATATCGGCTTCGCGATGATCTTCACGCTGCTGCCGGCCCTGTTCGTCGTGATCCTGCTTCTGTCGCGCCATGCGGTGCATGCCGACGTGCACGAACGCCGCTGAACGGGCGGCCGCGCGGCGATCAAATCGTCGCGCCCGTCCGCCGGCGCAGTTGACAAGCCCCGTTTCCTGATCCACCTGAGGGCAAAGGCCGCGCCCGCGCGGCCGCTTTTCGAGCAAGAGGCTCCCGATGTCCTTTTCCTTCGATTTTGAACCGAAGCCGCGGCGCCGCTCCGTCGGCGTCGATGTCGGCGGCGTGCTCGTCGGCGGCGGCGCGCCCGTCGTCGTGCAGTCGATGACCAACACCGACACGGCCGATATCGACGCGACGGTGGCGCAGGTCGCCGCGCTCCACCGGGCCGGCTCCGAGATCGTCCGCATCACCGTCGACCGCGACGAGAGCGCGGCGGCGGTGCCGAAGATCCGCGAGCGGCTGCTCCGCCTCGGCATGGACGTGCCGCTCGTCGGCGACTTCCACTATATCGGCCACAAGCTGCTCGCCGATCATCCGGCCTGCGCCGAGGCGCTGGCGAAATACCGCATCAATCCCGGCAATGTCGGCTTCAAGGACAAGAAGGACCGGCAGTTCGCCGCCATCGTCGAGACGGCGATCCGCCACGACAAGCCGGTGCGCATCGGCGTCAACTGGGGCTCGCTCGACCAGGAGCTCTTGACCCGGCTGATGGACGAGAACCAGGACAACGGCTCGCCGCTGACCGCCCAGGAAGTCATGCGCGAGGCGATCTGCCAGTCGGCGCTGCTCTCGGCCGAGCTTGCCGAGGAGATCGGCCTTGCGCGCGACCACATCATCCTGTCGGCCAAGGTCTCCAACGTGCAGGACCTCATCGCCGTCTATGCCATGCTGTCGGCCCGCTCCGACCATGCGCTGCATCTCGGCCTCACCGAGGCCGGCATGGGCACCAAGGGCGTCGTCGCCTCCTCCGCCTCGCTCGGCATCCTCATGCAGCAGGGCATCGGCGATACGATCCGCATCTCCCTGACGCCGGAGCCCGGCGGCGACCGCACCCGCGAGGTGCAGGTGGCGCAGGAGCTGCTGCAGGTCATGGGCTTCCGCCAGTTCATCCCGGTCGTCGCCGCCTGTCCGGGCTGCGGGCGCACCACCTCGACGGTCTTCCAGGAGCTCGCCCAGAAGATCCAGGACGACATCCGCAAGAACATGCCGGTCTGGCGCGAGAAATATCCCGGCGTCGAGGGGCTCAAGGTCGCCGTCATGGGCTGCATCGTCAACGGGCCGGGCGAGAGCAAGCATGCCGATATCGGCATCTCGCTGCCGGGCACCGGCGAGCTTCCCATCGCCCCCGTCTATGTCGACGGCAAGAAGGCGATGACGCTGCGCGGCACCAATATCGCCGGCGAGTTCGAGGCGCTGGTCAACGACTATATCGAGAAGCGCTACGGTCAGGGCCAGGCGGCGGCCGAATAGGCTCTCCGGCCACCTTCCTGACGATCAGACGATCTCCTCGAGCGCGGCGATCAGCCGGTCGCATTCCTCCGGCGTGCCGATGGTGATGCGCAGGAAATCCGAAATGCGCGGCTTTGCGAAGTGGCGCACCAGCACGGCGCGCTCGCGCAGGCTCTTCGCCAGCGCCTCGCCGCTGTGCCCCGGATGGCGGGCGAAGACGAAATTCGCCTGCGAGGGCAGCACCTCGAAGCCGCGCTGGCGCAACGCGCCGGTCACGCGCTCGCGGGATTCGATGACCTTGCCGCGCGTTGCGTCGAACCATTCCCGATCGTCCATGGCGGCGGCCGCGCCGGCCTGGGCGACCCGGTCGAGCGGATAGGAGTTGAAGCTGTCCTTGACGCGCTCCAGCGCATCGATCAGCGGGCGCTGGCCCACGGCATAGCCGACGCGCAGGCCCGCCAGCGAGCGGGATTTCGAGAGCGTGTGGATGACCAGCAGGTTGTCGTATCTCTTCGTCAGCGGGATCGCGCTCTCGCCGCCGAAATCGATATAGGCCTCGTCGATCACCACCGGCAGGTCCGGGTGGGCAGCGACGAGCTTCTCGACGGCGGCCAGCGGCAGGCCGATGCCCGTCGGGGCGTTCGGGTTCGGCAGGATGATCGCCCCGGCCGGGCGGTCGTAGTCCGCAAGGTCGATGGTGAAATCGTCCTTCAGCGGGATCTCGACCGCCTCGATGCCGAACAGGCGGCAATAGGTCGGGTAGAAGCTGTAGGTGATGTCGGGATAGACGAGCGGCTTGTCGTGCTTGAGAAGCGCGACGAAGGCATGCGCCAGCACCTCGTCCGAACCGTTGCCGACAAAGACCTCGTCGGCCGAGACGCCGTGGAAGCGGGCGATCGACTGGCGCAGCGCCAGCGCGCCCGGATCGGGGTAGAGCTTCAGGCTGTCGGCAACGGTGGCCTGCATGGCGGCGATGGCCTTGGGCGACGGGCCGTAGGGGTTTTCGTTGGTGTTGAGCTTGGTGAGGTTTTGGATGCGCGGCTGCTCGCCCGCGACATAGGGCTTGAGCGTGGCGACGATCGGCGACCAGAATTTGCTCATGACGTCAGTTCCTGCGATTGGCGATGAAATGGGCGGTCTCGACGAGGATGCCGGCCCGATGGCTGAACGGCGCAAGCAGCGCCTCGGCCTCCGTGACGAGTTCCCTCAGCCGGTTTTCCGCCCAGGCCTGGCCGCGGCGGGCAACGAGCGTCGCCTTGCCGCGCCCGGCGTCCTTGCCGGTCGCCTTGCCCATGGTCTGCGCATCGGCGGTGAGATCGAGCAGATCGTCGGCGATCTGGAAGGCGAGGCCCACCGTCTCGCCGTAGCGCCTGAGCGTCCGGCGATCCCCTTCCGACGCGCCGGCGACGATCGCGCCGGCCTCGCAGGCAAAGCGCAGCAGAGCGCCGGTCTTCATCGCCTGCAGCGTGACGATGCCGTCCTCGTCGGGGGCCTCGTTTTCCGCCGCAAGGTCGAGCGCCTGGCCGCCGGCCATGCCGCCGAGGCCGGCGGCGCGGGAAAGCGCCAGCACCAGCGCCGTCTTGGCCGCGTCGGGCAGGCGCGTCTGCGGCGCGGCGACGATGTCGAAGGCGAGCGTCAGCAGGCTGTCGCCGGCAAGGATGGCGGCGGCCTCGTCGAAAGCGACATGCACGGTCGGCTGGCCGCGGCGCAGGTCGTCGTCGTCCATGGCCGGCAGGTCGTCATGCACCAGCGAATAGCAATGGATGCATTCGAGCGCGGCGCCGATGCGCAGCGCCGCCTCGCGCTCGACGCCCGCAAACAGCGCGGCGGATTCGATGACCAGGAAAGGGCGCAGCCGCTTGCCGCCGTTCAGCACGCCATGGCGCATGGCGGCGAGCAGGCGGTCCGGGCGCGCGATCTCGTCATCCTGCCGGTCGGCCGAAAGCAGCCGGACGAGCAGGGCCTCCACCGCCGCGGCATGGCTCTTGAGAAGGGACTGGAATTCCTGGTGACGCTCGCTCATGGCCGCTCTTTGGCATGGGCCACCGGGCGAAGCAACGGGAATGCCGGGACGGCGGCAAAGAATCGCGGCGCGGCGCTGGTTTTTGAGGAGCCGGGACGGTATGAAGGCGCAACGACGGAAGGACGGGCGCCGGCTCTTGGACATCGTACCGGAAACACGGGAAGACATGAAGGGAGAGACCGGTGAGAGGGACGGCTGGATGAGCCGGCTTCGCCGGAGCTGGCGGCGCATCGTCCTCGCCGCGATCCTCGTCCTGGCGCTGCCCTATCTGCTGATCCTGCTCTATGCCGTCGAATTCGTCCGCCCGGTCTCCACGCTCATGCTGCGCGACCTCGTGCTCTTGCGCGGCTACGACCGGCAATGGGTGGCCTTCGAGGACATCTCGCCCAATCTCGTTCGGGCGGTGATGATGTCCGAGGACGGCCAGTTCTGCCGCCATGCCGGCGTCGACTGGGGCGAGATGCGGGCCGTCGTCAACGAGGCGCTGGCCGGCGAGCAGACGCGCGGCGCCAGCACCATCCCCATGCAGACGGCGAAGAACCTCTTCCTGTGGAACGGCCGCTCCTTCCTGCGCAAGGCGATGGAGCTGCCGCTGGCGGTGGCGGCGGATTTCGTCTGGAGCAAGCGGCGGCTGATGGAGATCTACCTCAATGTCGCCGAATGGGGGCCGGGCATCTATGGCATCGAGGCGGCGGCGCAGCATCATTTCAAGGTGCCGGCGGCAAAGCTCTCGCGCCGGCAGGCCGCGCTCCTCGCCGTATCCCTGCCCAACCCTTACGAGCGCAATGCCGGCAAGCCGGGGCGCGGGCTGCAGCGTCTCGCCGGCCTGATCGAGCGGCGGGCGAGCCGCTCCGGCGATTATATCAGATGCCTTTATGACTGACGTCACGGCTTTTCATTGGTGCTTTCGCGCATGAGGGCCTAGGGTCCGGTGCGCGCAAGGAGCACCGGCATGTCTGACCTCGTCCTCTATCTCGGCAACAGGAATTATTCCTCCTGGTCCTTCCGCCCCTGGATGGCGCTGGAGGCGGCGGGCGTGCCCTTCGCCGACAAGGTGATCCCCTTCGACTTCGCCGCCGGCAACCCGCAATTCCACGCGATCTCGCCGACCGGCAGGGTGCCGGTGCTGCATCACGGCGATGTGCGGGTCTGGGAATCGCTCGCCATCATCGAATATGCCGCCGAACTCTTCCCCGAAGCCGGCATCTGGCCGAAGGACCGCGCGGACCGCGCCGAGGCGCGGTCGATCTCCATGGAGATGCTCTCGGGCTTCCGCGCGCTGCGCAACGCCTGCCCGATGAACATCCGCCGCAAGCCGGGCGCCATCGCCCTGCCGGACGGCGTGGCAGAGGACGTCGCGCGCATCGAGGCGATCTGGAAGGGCGCGCTCGCCCGCTCCGGCGGCCCCTTCCTGTTCGGCGGCTTCTCGGCGGCCGACGCCATGTATGCGCCCGTCGTCAACCGGCTGGAAATCTATTGCCTGACGCGGGACGAGACGGTACTGGCCTATATGGCGCGCATGAAGGCGCATCCGGCCTGGCGCAAATGGCAGGCGGCGGCGCTTGCCGAGCCGTGGATCGTGCCCGAGGACGAGGCCTGAGCGGCCGCAGCGAAAAAATCCGTGCGGGGACTGGTCAAGCGGGGTTTTGCCATGTATAAGCCCGCCCAATTTCCGAGAAAAAGGCATGTCCCGTCGCCCGTCCGGTGCCGTGAGGATGTGTTCGCCCGATAAGTGGAGTTAGTCAAATGGCTGTACCGAAAAGAAAAACGACCCCGTCCAAGCGCGGTATGCGCCGTTCCGCAGACGCCCTGAAGGGCTCGACCTACATCGAGGACAAGAACTCGGGCGAACTGCGCCGTCCGCACCACATCGACCTGAAGACCGGCATGTATCGCGGCCGCCAGGTCCTGACGCCGAAGGAAAGCGCATAACCTGCGTTTCGGCACTCGCTGGGATCGGGGCTCGGGAGACCGGGCCCTTTTCTTTTGCCGCGAGCGACATTTTCTTGCGCCGGATCTTCGGCTAAGAGGGCCGGAGCGCCGCCGTCGACGCGCGGCCACAGGGAGCTCCACATGCTTTTGGCCATACCGCTGCTGATCATCCCCTTCGCCCTCTACAACCTCGCCATGGCGGGGCTGTTCGGCACCAGCGGCATCGCCGTGCTCGACAGCGAGGTGATGGCGGTCAACATGCTGTCCGGCACGACCTGGACAATGGCCTTCGGGGACCTCATCATCCTCATCGCGCTGGCGCTGCTCTTCTTCGAGATCCTTAAGGCCACGCGGCCGGGCTCGCGCGCGCTGCTCGATCACATGCTGTCGATGGTGCTGTTCGTGGTGTCGCTCGTCGAATTCCTGCTGGTGCAGGGCGCGGCGACGCAGATCTTCTTCATCCTGATGACGATCATCTTCATCGACGTGATCGCCGGCTTCGCGGTCTCGATCCGCACGGCGAGCCGCGACCTGTCGATCGGGCTCTGAGAGGGCGCGGGAAAGCCCCGCGCCGGCCCCCTCAGCTCAGCTTGTCCAGCTTGGTCTGCAGGGCGCGCAACTGCTCCTTCAATTCGTCGAGATCCTTCGCCTCGGCCTTGCGCGTCTCCTTCGGCGGCGCGGCATTGGCAAAGGGCGAGAACATCTTCATCGCCTGCTGGAACAGCTCCGTGTTGCGCCGCGTCGTCTCCTCGATGAGCGCCATCGGCACCTGCAGGTTCTTGGCGAGCGGCGTGTCGCCGAAGGCCTTGTTGATCTGCTCGCGCATCTGCGACTGCTGCTCGGTGAAGGCCTGCATGGAGTGCTCGAGATAGCTCGGCACGACCATCTGCATCTGGTCGCCGTAATAGGAGATGAGCTGGCGCAGGAAGGAGATCGGCAGCAGCGTGTTGCCGGTCTTCGATTCCTGCTCGAAGATGATCTGCGTCAGCACGGAATGGGTGATGTCCTCGCCGGACTTGGCGTCCTGCACGGTGAAGTCCTCGCCCTTCTTCACCATGACCGCGAGATCGTCGAGCGTCACATAGGTGCTCGTGCCGGTGTTGTAGAGCCGCCGGTTGGCGTATTTCTTGATGACGATCTGACCGTCGTTCCTGGCCATTAGGGTCTCCTCATCCCCGTGTTCCTGTTTCCTTTTTGGTTCCGGCGAGTATCCGAAAAAAGACGCCCCGTGACAATCGAATTGTGCGATGCGGCGAGCAATGCCGCCCGACACGGATTTTCGCGCCGCACCGGGCCGCGCATGAAATTTTAGCGTCACCGGATATCCCGTTTGACTCTCCCCTTCCGCTTTGCCAGTTTTGCTTTCGGGAGAACCGCCGGGCTCGCGCCGTTCGTGCGCCGGCCCGGTTCCAAGGCCGGCCGCTCGGCCGTCAGAACTGAGGAAGCACACCATGAGCACCCCGTCCATCGTCATCGCCAGCGCCGCCCGCACCGCGGTCGGGTCCTTCAACGGAGCCTTCGCCAACACGCCCGCCCACGATCTCGGGGCGACGGTCATATCGGCGGTCCTGGAACGCGCGGGTGTTGCGGCGGGTGAGGTGAACGAGGTGATCCTCGGCCAGGTTCTGCCGGCCGGCGAGGGCCAGAACCCGGCCCGCCAGGCCGCCATGAAGGCCGGCGTGCCGCAGGAGGCGACCGCCTGGGGCATGAACCAGCTCTGCGGCTCGGGCCTGCGCGCCGTCGCGCTCGGCATGCAGCAGATCGCCACGGGCGACGCGAACATCATCGTCGCCGGCGGCATGGAATCCATGTCCATGGCGCCGCATTGCGCGCATCTGCGCGGCGGCGTGAAGATGGGCGACTTCAAGATGATCGACACGATGATCAAGGACGGCCTGACCGACGCCTTCTACGGCTACCACATGGGCACGACGGCCGAGAACGTCGCCAAGCAGTGGCAGCTTTCGCGCGACGAGCAGGACGCCTTCGCCGTCGCCTCGCAGAACAAGGCCGAGGCCGCCCAGAAGGACGGCCGCTTCAAGGACGAGATCGTCCCCTTCATCGTCAAGGGCCGCAAGGGCGACGTGACGGTCGATGCCGACGAATATATCCGCCACGGCGCGACGCTCGATTCGATGGCCAAGCTCCGCCCCGCCTTCGACAAGGAAGGCACGGTGACGGCCGGCAACGCCTCCGGCCTCAATGACGGCGCGGCCGCCGCCCTCCTGATGAGCGAAGCCGAGGCCTCGCGCCGCGGCATCCAGCCGCTCGGCCGCATCGTCTCCTGGGCGACGGTCGGCGTCGATCCCAAGGTCATGGGCACCGGCCCGATCCCGGCCTCGCGCAAGGCGCTCGAGCGCGCCGGCTGGAAGATCGGCGACCTCGACCTCGTGGAAGCCAACGAGGCCTTCGCGGCGCAGGCCTGCGCGGTCAACAAGGATCTCGGCTGGGATCCGTCCATCGTCAACGTCAACGGCGGCGCCATCGCCATCGGTCATCCGATCGGCGCGTCCGGCGCCCGCATCCTCAACACGCTCCTCTTCGAGATGAAGCGCCGCGGCGCCCGCAAGGGCCTCGCCACGCTCTGCATCGGCGGCGGCATGGGCGTGGCGATGTGCGTCGAGAGCCTCTGAGCATCGACTGACATTCTGCTTTGCCATGACCTGCCGCCGGCAGGGCGTCGGGTCGACTCAAAAAACAGCTTCAGGGGAGTGAGCCACATGAGCAGGGTAGCATTGGTAACGGGAGGATCGCGGGGCATCGGCGCAGCCATTTCGGTTGCGCTGAAGGCGGCCGGATACAAGGTGGCTGCAAGCTATGCCGGCAATGACGACGCGGCCAACGCCTTCAAGGCGGAGACCGGCATCCCCGTCTACAAGTGGGACGTGTCGAGCTACGAGGCCTGCGTCGAGGGGATCGCCAGGGTGGAGGCCGATCTCGGCCCGATCGATGTCCTCGTCAACAATGCGGGCATCACCAAGGACGCGATGTTCCACAAGATGACGCCCGACCAGTGGAACGCGGTCATCAACACCAACCTCACCGGCCTCTTCAACATGACGCATCCGGTCTGGACCGGCATGCGCGACCGGGGCTTCGGCCGTATCGTCAACATCTCGTCGATCAACGGCCAGAAGGGCCAGATGGGCCAGGCGAACTATTCCGCCGCCAAGGCCGGCGACCTCGGCTTCACCAAGGCGCTGGCGCAGGAGGGCGCGGCCAAGGGCATCACGGTCAACGCCATCTGCCCCGGCTATATCGGCACGGAAATGGTGCGCGCCATCCCGGAGAAGGTGCTGAACGAGCGGATCATCCCGCAGATCCCGGTCGGCCGTCTCGGCGAGCCGGAGGAGATCGCCCGCATCGTCGTCTTCCTCGCCTCCGACGACGCCGGCTTCATCACCGGCTCGACGATCTCGGCGAACGGCGGCCAGTTCTTCGTCTGAGGACCGTCTTCGGGAAACGGAACACGGCGCCTTCGGGCGCCGTTTTCATGTTGTATGCTGGCGACAAGGAGAGACCGCGATGAAACAGGAAAAACTCGGCGAGGCGGCGATATCCGAAGCGCTGGCGGCGCTCGACGGCTGGAGCCGCTCGGACGACGGGATCGCCATCGGGAAAAGCTACAGGTTCAGGAGTTTTCGCGAGGCCTTCGGCTTCATGACCGAGGCCGCGCTGGCGGCGGAGAAGTTCAACCATCACCCCGAATGGTTCAACGTCTACAACCGCGTCGACGTGCGGCTGACCAATCACGACGCGGGCGGCCTGACCGAGCTCGATTTCAAGCTGGCGGCGGCGATGGAGAAAGCGGCGGCCCTTCGCACGAAGAGTTGAAGCGGCGTGACGGCATTCCCATATGTTTCCGGCCGGACTGTTCCGGCGCCGCCACCCAAGGGAGGCCCCGCATGGACGATGTGAAGATCGGCGAAATCCTTCTGCCCGGAGACGAAGCCGAACAGGAGCGCCAGGAAAGCCGGATAAGGAAGCGGTTCTGGCCGGTCTTGAAGCGCGCGATGCGGCAGGTTCCCTTCTCGCGCGATCTCGTCGCCTCCTATTTCTGCGCGCTCGATCCGCGCACGCCGACCCGGGTGCGCGGCATCCTGCTGGCGGCGCTCGCCTATTTCGTGCTGCC
Source organism: Shinella sp. (assembly GCA_039812945.1). Classification (GTDB taxonomy): domain Bacteria; phylum Pseudomonadota; class Alphaproteobacteria; order Rhizobiales; family Rhizobiaceae; genus Shinella. The sequence continues at coordinate 2,551 of JBDHSZ010000087.1, read as the reverse complement.
GCTCGACGGCATCCCGGACTTCTTCGTGCTCGTCGGCTTTTCCGACGACATCGCCGTCTTGACGGCCGCCTTCGCGGCGATCCGCGGCCATATCCGCGAGGACCACTACACGGCCGCCGACAAGGCGCTTGCGGACGAGCCGGACCTGCAACCCGCACGCTAGGCGGGCGGGCGCGGATTCGGGTCAAATTCTTGCCCTATTCCTTGTGCCTTTAGGCCTTTCGACGGGTTCATCTCACCGAATGGGGACTGGGCACGCCCGCTTTTCACGAAAGGCAGCGGCGGATCTCAACGCGGTTTGTCCCGGTGCGGCGCGGAAGGGCCTGGTAAAATGCCCGCATGTTGACGGTTTGGTAACCTGAATTAAGTCAAAATAAATCAAATCGTCCTCATGCAGGGCCGAACACCGGCGCGCAAGGCAACCGCCTTCGGCCGGCCATCACTGGCAAGACAACCGGCAGGAAAACATGTTCGTAAGAAAGCTCGCAACCGCACTCGCCCTCGTCCTTGCGACCGCAGGCGTTGTCTCGGCGCAGACGCCGACGCGCATTCAGCAGTTCAATGCCTGGGGCGCCTATTCCTACCAGGCGAACGGCGGCAAGGTCTGCTACGTCCTCTCCGTCCCGAAGGAGAAGAACCCGGCCGGCGTCGACCACGGCGACGTCTTCTTCCTCGTCTCGCAGCGTCCCGGCCAGAACATCAGCTACGAGCCGCAGGCGATGATGGGCTATCCGCTGCAGGAGAGCTCCAAGGTCAACGTCGTCATCGACGGGCGCACCTTCGTCATGTTCACCAAGGGCAATTCCGCCTGGGTCGAGAACGCCGCCGAGGAACCGGCGCTGGTCGCGGCCATGAAGGGCGGCAAGGACATGCAGGTCCAGGCGAAGTCGCGCCGCGGCACCGGCACCTCCTATTCCTATTCGCTCTCCGGCATCTCGGCAGCGCTCAAGCAGATCGAGGGTTGCCGCTGATCGCGGCACGCGATCCTTCCCCTTCCAAGGGCCGGCAGCGATGCCGGCCCTTCGTTTTTCCGCGGGCAGGTGACTTTGCGCCGGAACAATGCTAAAGGGCCGGCAATCGGGCTTCCGCCGCATCCGCCGGCACTGGAAGGCCCGCTGAACTTCAGTCGAGCATGGACCGCTTGCAACGCAGGAAGCCTGCGCGGGCGCGCCTGTTCTTGAGGATGACCCGATGGCAAGCATGGACTTTCTCAATACGGCCGAGCCCGTCAAGGCGCCGGTCGTCCGCAACAGCCCGGCCGCCGAGAAGCCGTCGCTGATCGGCCTTTCGCGCGAGGACATGGGCCGCGCGCTCGTCGAGAAGGGCGTGGCGGAGCGGCAGGTGAAGATGCGCGTCAGCCAGCTCTGGCACTGGCTCTATGTGCGCGGCGTCTCCGATTTCGACGACATGACGAATGTCTCCAAGGACATGCGCGAGATGCTGAAGCGGCATTTCACCATCGCCCGCCCCGAGATCGTCGATGAGCAGATCTCCAGCGACGGCACGCGCAAATGGCTGCTGCGCTTTCCCGCGCGCGGCGCCGGCCGCCCCGTCGAGATCGAGACCGTCTACATTCCGGAAGAAGGCCGCGGCACGCTCTGCATTTCCAGCCAGGTCGGCTGCACGCTCACCTGCTCCTTCTGTCACACCGGCACGCAGAAGCTGGTGCGCAACCTGACGGCCGAGGAGATCCTCTCGCAGCTCCTGCTCGCCCGCGACCGGCTCGGCGACTTCCCCGACCGCGACACGCCGGCCGGCGCCATCGTGCCGGCGGAGGGCCGCAAGGTCTCCAACATCGTCATGATGGGCATGGGCGAGCCGCTCTACAATTTCGACAACGTCAAGACGGCCCTGCTGATCGCCACCGATGGCGACGGCCTGTCGCTCTCCAGGCGCCGCGTGACGCTGTCGACCTCCGGCATCGTGCCGGAGATCTACCGCACCGGCTCGGAGATCGGCGTCATGCTGGCGATCTCGCTGCATGCGGTGCGCGACGACCTGCGCGACATGCTGGTGCCGATCAACAAGAAATATCCGCTGAAGGAACTGCTCGACGCCTGCCGCGCCTATCCGAGCCTGTCGAACGCCCGCCGCATCACCTTCGAATATGTGATGCTGAAGGACGTCAACGACACACTGGAGGACGCCAAGCTGCTCGTGCAGCTCCTGAAGGGCATTCCGGCGAAGATCAACCTCATTCCCTTCAACCCCTGGCCGGGCACGAACTACCAGTGCTCGGAATGGGAACAGATCGAGCGCTTCGCCGACTTCATCAACCAGGCCGGCTACGCCTCGCCGATCCGCACGCCGCGCGGCCGCGACATCCTTGCCGCCTGCGGCCAGTTGAAGTCGGAATCCGAGCGCATGCGCAAGGTCGATCGCATGGCGTTCGAGGCCATGATGATCGTCGGGCACGGCGAGGACGACTGAGTAACGCCCTCCCATCAGAAAATATGATCGACCCAGCCGGTTCCGAGAATTGATTTGAACGGCCGTTTTGCCTAGAAACGGCCGAAATCATTCTCGGGAGACCCATTCATGCGCCATATCC
>JBDHSZ010000086.1:0-14452 GCA_039812945.1 Shinella sp. | reverse complement strand
CGCCATGCCGAGGCCGGAGGGCGTGAGCACCGCCGCCAGCGCCGCGATGGCGGCGGCGCGGATGCCGAAGGAGAGGATCAGCGCCACCACGCCGTAGGAGCCGGCGCGGCTGTCCTTCATGATGGCGAGCGCGCTGTCGCGATCCCGCCCGCCGCCGATGCCGTCGGCGCTGTCGGACAGGCCGTCCTCGTGCAGCGCGCCGGTGACGAGCACCTCAAGGGCGAGCGTGGCGATGGCAAGGAGCGCGGGCGGGGCGTGGAGGGCCGAGAGCACGGCGGCGAGCGCGGCCGCCGGCAGCACGATCAGCACGCCGGCGAGCGGAAAGGCCTGCACGGCGCGCGACAGCCGCCCGTCATAGCCGATGAAATGACGCTGCGGCATCGGCACGCGCGACAGGAAGGCGACCGAGCGGGCGGTGTCGTCGATGAAATCGCGGATGGTCAAGGCGAGCGCTCCTTTCCTGGAAACGACCAGGCGCCGGCGTTACCCCTCATCCCCCTGCCGGACCTTCTCCCCGGCTGCGGGGAGAAGGAGGAAAACGGCGCGCCCATCGTTCCTCGCCCCGCTTGCGGGGAGAGGTGCCGGCAGGCAGGTGAGGGGCCTTCGCGAACTGCGCCTTCGCATCCGATTGCCCTGTGACGAAAGGGCGACGCTCGCCGCCGCAATTGCGGTTGTCGGATTCGCGCCCTCGCTCTATTAGGAGACACCAAACACCCGCCTTTGAAAGCCCCAAGCAAGGAGTTCCCCAAGATGAGTGCCAGCGGCCTGCCGTTCGATGATTTTCGTGAATTGCTGCGCAACCTGCCCGGTCCCGATTCGGCCGCGCTGGTGGCGGCGCGCGAGCGGGATTCGCAGCTCACCAAGCCGCCGGGCGCGCTCGGCCGGCTCGAGGAGATCGCCTTCTGGCTCGCCGCCTGGACCGGCCGTCCGCCGGCCGTGACGCGCCCGCTTGTGGCGATCTTCGCCGGCAACCACGGCGTCACCAGGCAGGGCATCACGCCCTATCCGTCCTCCGTCACGGCGCAGATGGTCGAGAATTTCGCGGCCGGCGGCGCGGCGATCAACCAGATCTGCGTGGCGAACGACCTCGGCCTCAAGGTCTTCGACCTGGCGCTCGACTATCCGACCGCCGACATCACCGTGGAGCCGGCGCTGTCCGAGCGCGACTGCGCCGCCACCATGGCCTTCGGCATGGAGGCGATCGCGGGCGGCACGGACCTGCTCTGCGTCGGCGAGATGGGCATCGGCAACACGACCATCGCCGCAGCGATCAACCTGGCGCTCTACGGCGGCACGGCCGAGGAATGGGTCGGGCCCGGCACGGGCTCGGAGGGCGAGGTGCTGCGGCGCAAGATCGCCGCCGTGCAGAAGGCCGTCGATCTTCACCGCGACCATCTCTCCGATCCGCTGGAAGTGCTGCGCCGCCTCGGCGGCCGCGAGATCGCGGCGATGGCCGGCGCGATCCTCGCCGCGCGCATGCAGAAGATCCCCGTCATCATCGACGGCTATGTCGCGACGGCGGCCGGCGCGATCCTGCGCGCGGCCAACCCCTCGGCGCTCGACCATTGCCTGATCGGCCATGTCTCGGCCGAGCCGGGGCACCTCAAGTCGATCGAGAAGCTCGGCAAGACACCGCTGCTGGCGCTCGGCATGCGGCTCGGCGAGGGCACCGGCGCGGCGCTGGCGGCCGGCATCGTCAAGTCGGCGGCGGCCTGCCATTCCGGCATGGCGACCTTCGTTCAGGCAGGCGTCAGCAACCGTTCGTAACGGCGCGCCGGGAAAAAGCCCCAATGCCGTGACTTGAGAGCCACGGCCGCGTGGCTAGGATGAGAACGGGATTGCAGGAATGAGCCAGGCACCAATCGAGAAGAAGACGGGCGTCAGTCATCTGTTCGCGGCGGCAAGCTATTCGGCGGGCGGCGCGCGGCGGCTGCTCGGCGAGGCCGCCTTCCGGCACGAGCTGATCGCCTTCGGCATCGTTATAGCGGTCTTCGCGCTGGTCGGCGCGTCGTTCCCGCAATATGTGGCGATGGCGATCCTTTTCCTGCTGCTGGTCGCCTTCGAGGCGCTCAACACGGCGATCGAGGAGATCGTCGACCGGGTTTCCCCCGAAATCTCCGACATGGCCAGGCATGCGAAGGACCTCGGCTCCTTCGCCGTCTTCTGCATGCTCCTCGCCAATGCCGGCTATGCCGGCCATGTGGTGATCTCGGCCTTCCTCTGAGGTCAGGCGAAGCTCTTCCGGCGCGGCGCGACGGCCTGGGTCTCGCTGACGGCGGGCAGGCTCTGGAGAACGCGCTTGGCGGGCAGGATGGCGATGGCCTCGGTGCCCTCGCGCAGCTTGGATTTCAGGATGAACTCGCCATTGTGCTTGGCGAGGATCGCCTGGACGATGGGCAGGCCGAGGCCGGTGCCCTGCTCGGCGCTCTTGATGGCGATGGAGCCCTGGCCGAAGGCCGAGAGCACGACGGGAATTTCGTCCTCCGGGATGCCGGGACCGTTGTCCTTGATGGAGACATATTGGCCGCCGCCGGCGGTCCAGCCGGCCTTGACGATGACCTCGCCGCCCTGGGGCGTGAACTTCACGGCGTTCGACAGGAGGTTGAGGATGACCTGGCGCAGCGCCTTCTCGTCCGCCCAGACGGCCGGCATGCCGCTTTCGACCTGCTCGGAGATGGTGATGTTCTTCGCCCGCGCGCGCAGTTGCACCATGCCGATGCAATCCTCGGCGATATCGACGAGGTGGACGGATTCCTCCGACAGGTCGTATTTGCCGGCCTCGATGCGCGAGAGGTCGAGGATCTCGTTGATGAGGTTGAGGAGATGCTGTCCGGAGCGGTGGATGTCCGCGGTATATTCCTTGTAGACCGGGTTGTTGAGCGGCCCCAGCACTTCCGTCGACATGACCTCGGAGAAGCCGAGGATGGCGTTGAGCGGCGTGCGCAGCTCGTGCGACATGGAGGCGAGGAAGCGCGACTTGGCAAGGTTCGCCTCCTCGGCGCGGCGGCGCGCCTCGTCCGACATGGATTTCGCCACTTCCAGCTCGGCGATCAGGTCGTCCTTCTCCGATTGCGAGGAGAGGAGCTGCGCGCTGGTGTAGCGCAGGCGATGGGTCATGAAGACGAGGAAGACGAGGGCGGCGGCGATGATCGCCGTCATGCCGACGGTCGCCGGATCCGGCCTGATGAGGGCCGAGGCGGTGAGCGCCGCGACCGTCGGCGCGAAGGCGCAGAGGATGGCGTGGCGCAGCATGAGCGTGCTCATCGCCGTCACCGCCAGCGCGATAAGCAGCGAGGAGCCCTTGTAGAATTCGAAGGTGACGCCGCCGCACGGGCCGCAATTCTGCAGGGCGAAGGTCGCCCAGGCGATGCCCATGAGGAACTGGGCGACGAGGAAGCGGCGCTGCCAGCGGCGCACGTTCTCGCCGGTGATGTCCTGCCCGCGCGCGCGGCGCGCGATGATCATGCCGATCGCATGTACGCTGAGCGCCAGCACGGCCCAGGCGAGCAGGCCCGCCTCCTGCGTCAGGTAGATGCCGCCCGCCGCGATCAGCGCGACGACGACGGGCACTGCGAGCGCCCCCTGCACGGTCGAATCGATGTGCAGTTGCATCATCTCGCGCTCGAAGCCGGTCGAGGTGCCGGTCGCCGTCTGCAGCCGTTCCCGGGTCGCGCGGACGGTCCGCGTGACAGCCTTATTGCGAAGGCTGCGCGACTTGTCGACAATGATCTTGTCGGTCGAGGTGCTGACGCCGGTACTCATCATGGATTGCAACTGTTGCGGACGGCATTGAATTCTAGGGAGCAATCCTTAAGAAGATGCTGCCGCATAAACCATTTGCGAACCATCGCGACATTTTCCGTGACATGCGTTCGGCCGGCCCGGCCTATGACCGCGCATGAGGACGTGAGAGCAGGAACAGGATTTCATGGGATTTTCCAGGCGGGCGCGCGATGTCGGCATGGCGGCTGCGTTTCTGGCGCTGACGGCGCTGGTGGTGGCGCGGATCGGCGGCGAGGACGGCGGGACGATCGCCGGCGCGGCGCGGGCGGCGGACGGCGACACGCTGACGCTCGACGGCCACCGCATCCGCCTTGCCGGCATCGACGCGCCGGAGATGATGCAGGTCTGCAGGCGGGACGGTGCCGACTGGCGCTGCGGCGTGGCGGCGCGCTCGCGGCTCGCCGAGCTCTTGCGGGCCGGCCCTGTCACCTGCCGCACGCGGGGCACGGACAAGTACGGCCGCTGGCTGGCGCGCTGCGAGGGCGAAGCGGGCGATCTCGGCGAGCGCATGGTGCGCGAGGGGCTGGCGGTCGCCTATGGCGGCTATGAGGACGAGGAGCGGTTCGCCAGGGCCGAGCGCAAGGGGCTCTGGGGGGCGGAATTCGACATGCCGCAGCAATGGCGCCGCATGAACGGCCGGCCGCAGGAGGACGCGCAGGAGGCGGAACCCGGCGTGCTCGACGGCATTCTGCAAGGATTGGGACTGAAGTGACGGACGGCGTTATGGACGATGACGGGCCTTCGGGCGATATCGCGGCGCTCCGCGCGGCGATCGCGGCCTGCCGGGTCTGTCGCGAGGCGCCGGCGCGGGACGGGGATTTCCTGCCGCACGAGCCGCGGCCCGTCGCCGTCGTCTCCGGGACCGCGCGCATCCTCGTCGCGGGGCAGGCGCCGGGGTTGCGGGTGCACGAGAGCGGCCTTCCGTTCAACGACGCTTCCGGCGACCGGCTGCGCAACTGGCTGGGCGTGACGCGCGAGGCGTTCTACGATCCGCGAAAATTCGCCATCGTGCCGATGGGCTTCTGCTTTCCCGGCTACGACGCCCAGGGCAGCGACCTGCCGCCGCGGCGGGAATGCGCGCCGCTGTGGCGCGCGCGCGTCATGGCGGCGATGCCGCAGGTGGAGCTGGTGCTGGCCATCGGCCAATATGCGCAGGCCTGGCATCTCGGGCGGGCGAAGGCCGCGAGCATGACCGAGACGGTGCGCGACTGGCGCCGGCATCTGGGGCGCAACGAAAGGCCGGCGGTGCTGCCGCTGCCGCATCCGAGCTGGCGCAACACGGCCTGGCTGAAGCGCAATCCGTGGTTCGAGGAAGAGGTCCTGCCGGAGTTGCGAAAGCGGGTGAAAACCCTGACGGCGTGAAATGCAATTCTTCCAATTTGCCCGGATATCGGTATATCAAGGAATTAAATTTCTTGAGGGAAGACCGATGGACCGTCTGGACCGCAAAATCCTGCGCCTCTTGCAGGAAGATTCCACGCTCGCCGTGGCCGATCTCGCCAAGAAGGTGGGCCTGTCCACCACGCCCTGCTGGCGGCGCATCCAGAAGATGGAGGAGGACGGCGTGATCCGCAAGCGCGTCGCGCTGCTCGATCCGGTCAAGATCAACACCAAGGTCACCGTCTTCGTCTCGATCCGCACCAATTCCCACTCGACGGAATGGCTGAAGCGCTTCTCCGAGGTGATCGTCGAGTTCCCGGAGGTCGTCGAGTTCTACCGCATGAGCGGCGAGGTGGATTACCTGCTGCGCGTCGTCGTGCCGGACATCGCCGCCTATGACGCCTTCTACAAGCGCATGATCGCCCGCATCGAGATCCGCGACGTCTCCTCCGCCTTCGCGATGGAGCAGATCAAGTACACGACCGAGCTGCCGCTCGACTATATGGTCGTCGACAACCAGAAGAGCGGCGAGGAATAGGCTCCCGGCATCAGGATTCGGGCCGCCGGAAGGTTATCGCCACGGTTTTCCAGGCGTCGTAGGGCGCAAGCCGCGCGAGGCCCGTGAAGGGCGCGCAGCGCACGACCGCGCGGAGCGCGCTGGCGGCGAAGGCTTTCGTCGCGCTGTCGCCACTGATCCGGCCCTCGATGGCCGGCGGGCCGTCGAGGGCGCCCGACGCGGTGAGGGAGAATCTCACCCGCACCCCCGCGACATGGTCCGGCAGGTCCGCCGGCACCGCCCAGCACGGGGCGATCTTGCCTTGCAGCGCTGCGGCGAGCGCCGATTGCCCCGCGTCGTCGGCGCGGGCCGGGGCGGCGCAGGCCAAAAGTGCGGCGGCGAGGAGGGCGCGGCGGAGCGGCACGCTATTTGCGCTCGAGGCGCGCCAGCAGGGAGCAGGTGTCCCAGCGGTTGCCGCCCATGTCCTGCACGTCGCCGTAGAACTGGTCGATGAGGGCGGTAGTGGGCAGCTTGGCGCCGTTGCGGCGGCCCTCGGAGAGGATGATGCCGAGATCCTTGCGCATCCAGTCGACGGCGAAGCCGAAATCGTATTTGCCGGCGAGCATCGCCTCGTGGCGGTTGTCCATCTGCCAGGAGCCGGCCGCGCCCTTGGAGATGACGCCGATGACGGCCTCCATGTCGAGCCCCGCCTGCTTGCCGAAATGGATGGCTTCGGCAAGGCCCTGCACGGCGCCGGCGACGCAGATCTGGTTGACCATCTTGGCAAGCTGCCCCGCGCCGGCCCCGCCCATCAGGCCGACCATGCGGGCATAGGCGTCGATGACCGGCCGCGCCTTGTCGAAGGCGGCCTGCTCGCCGCCGCACATGACGGTGAGCACGCCGTTCTCCGCGCCGGCCTGGCCGCCGGAGACCGGGGCGTCGATGAAATGGCAGCCCTTTTCCCGCGCGGCGGCGTCGAGCTCGCGGGCGACCTCGGCCGAGGCGGTGGTGTTGTCGATGAGGATCGCGCCCGGCTTCATGCCGTCGAGCACGCCGTCCTTCGCCGTCGTAACGGAGCGCAGGTTGTCGTCGTTGCCGACGCAGGTGAAGACGAATTCGGCCTCGGCGGCCGCTTCGGCCGGTGTGCGGAAGGCCTTGCCGCCGAATTCGGCGGCCCATTTCTCCGCCTTGGCGAAGGTGCGGTTATAGACCGCGACCTCATGGCCGCCCTTGACCCTCAGGTGGCCGGCCATGGGATAGCCCATGACGCCGAGACCGATGAACGCAACCTTTGCCATGCCAAACCTCCTGCAAATTCTGCAGGAGGTTTAGCGGATGATCGGTAAAGGCGAAAGTGTTTCTCGTCAGCCGCGGTATTTCGCCAGCACCAGATGGCCGGCGATCGGCTCGCCCTCTTCCATGCGCACGGTGATGTCGGTGATCTCGACGAGGTCGAAGCCGGTTTCCTCCAGCCGCTGGCGGACGTAATTTGCCGCATGGGCGAAGCGCTGGTGCGGGCCGACCATGAAGGGGCGGCCGGCGAAGGCCTCGTCCGGCAGCGTCTCCGAGGAGAAGATGAAGTGGCCGCCGGGCACGAGATTGTCGGCGGCCCCGAAGAACAGCGGCTCCAGCGCGCCGAGATAGGGCAGCACGTCCGTCGCGGTGATGAGGTCGAAGGGCTCGTCCTCGTTGTCGTCGAGGAAATCGACGGCCTCGGCGACGTAAAGCGTCTCGTAGAGGTCCTTTTCGTGGGCGATCTCGACCATGTTCTCCGAGAGGTCGACGCCGGTGATGTCGCCGGCCATGTCGCGCAGCGCGCCGCCGGTCAGCCCCGTGCCGCAGCCGAGATCGAGCACGCGCCCGAACGGCCCCATCTCCAGCGCCTGCAGGCGCTGGCGCACGAGCAGCGGCACGCAATAGCCGAGCTGGTCGACCAGCACGTTGTCGAAGACCTCGGCATGCTGGTCGAAGAGGGTGGCGACATAGGCGTCGGAGGCCTTTTCCGGCGTGTCGCCGCGGCCCATCGAGGCAAGGCGCACCGCCGCGCCGCCGTGGTCCTCCGGGTCGAGCGCCAGCACCTCGGCATAGGCCTTGGCGGCGGCATCGAAATCGCCGGATTTCTCCAGCGAAAGGGCGCGGTTATAGGCTTCCGCGAGCGCGTCTTCGTCGATCTTCTTCATGGAGGCGTCTCTTAGGCTGCAAATAGCCGTTTATCAATCGCGCAAAGAGGCGCATGATCCCGCCCAAGACCAAAAAGACCATTGGAGGAATGCCATGCCCGGCGACATGCCCCCGCCTTCGCTTTCCATGGACACCAAGCGGCCCGCAAGCCCCGCCCTGCCGGCGACGCCGATGGAGACCATCAACACGATGGTGCACTACTATCGCGGCGAGCTCGGCCGCATGGCGGGCTGGCGCGACCGCATCGACCGGACGACGAACTGGGCGATCACCGTGGTGGCCGCGCTGCTCTCCGTCTCGCTGTCGACGCCGACCTCGCATCACGGCGTGCTGCTCTTCGCCATGCTGCTGGTGACGCTGCTCCTGATCATCGAGGCGCGGCGCTACCGCTTCTTCGACGTCTATCGCGCGCGGGTGCGGCAGCTCGAGCGGTTCTATTTCGCGCAGATCCTCAATCCGCGCGACCAGCTCGCGCTCGACTGGGCCGAGCCGATCGCCAAGAGCCTGAGGAAACCCGAATTCCTGATCAGCTATCGCGACGCCGCCTGCCGGCGGCTGCGGCGCAACTATTGCTGGATGTATCTCATCCTGCTTTTGGCCTGGGCGCTGAAGATATCGTCCTCGACCCTGCAGCGGCCGGCGACGGCGGGCCGCGACATGACGCTCGCCGTCGAGCATGTCGTGGCCAATGCGGCGCTCGGGCCGGTGCCCGGCGGCGTGGTGATCGGCTTCGTCGCCCTCTTCTACGCCGTCGTCATCTATTTCTCGCTCAGGGTCAAAATGTCCGACAGCGAGCTTGCATACGGCTCCGTCCATGTGTGACAGCGGGCCATGTCTGACAGCGGGCCATGTCTGAAGGCGGGCCATGTCTGAAGGCGGGCCATGTCTGAAGGCGGGATCGTCAGTTGATGATGAACTCGCCCTTGAGCGCCCGCCATTCCGTCGCCGAGATCAGGTGGCGGTGGACGTAGCGGACGGAGTGGATCGGACCGTCCAGCTTCTCCTGCCAGAACCTGAGGAAGCTCTTCATCTCCGGGAAATCGGGCGCGAGATCGTAGTGCTGCCAGATATAGGTCTGCAGGAACTGCCGGTGATCCGGCATGCGGTAGAGGATCTGGGCCGTGGTCATGCCGTAGCCCTTGAGCTGCATTGCCATGTCGTTCGTCATAGCGGACCTCAATGCTTGCGAATGATGGTCCCTATGATTGAGCGCCTGCAAGGTTAATGGAAGCTTAATCCCGCGGCCGTATCGGGAATTTTTCTTTGAAAACAGGCTATTGGCAGCACACTCCATCGAGTGCTGCCGCAAGTCCTAGCGTTTCAGGTGGCGCGTCAGGCGGGCTTCCAGCCAGGCCCAGAGATTGCGCAGCAGCTCGACGATCAGGAGATAGATCAGCGCGGCCCACAGATAGGCCTGGTAGTCGAAGGTGCGCGAGAAGGCGCGGCGCGTCTCGCCCATCAGGTCGAGCACCGTGACGATGGCGACGATGGCCGAGCCCTTGATCATCAGGATGATCTCGTTGCCATAGGGGCGCAGCGCGACGATCAGGGCCTGCGGCAGGATGATCTTGAAGAAGGCGACCTTCCTCGGCAGGCCGAGCGCGGCGGCGCCCTCGTGCTGGCCGCGCGGCACGCTCTCGATGGCGCCGCGCAGGATCTCGGCCTGGTAGGCGGCGGTGTTGAGCGTGAAGGTCAGCAGCGCGCAGTTCCAGGCGTCGCGGAAGAACCACCACAGGCCCCAGGCCTTCAACTCGGCGGAGAAGCTGCCGAGGCCGTAATAGACGAGGAAGAGCTGGGTGAGCAGCGGCGTGCCGCGGAAGAAATAGACGTAAGCGCCGGCCAGCCACGAGAAGACCGGGTTCTTCGACATGCGGGCGAAGGCGAGCGGCAGCGAGATGATGCCGCCGAGCACGACCGAGAGGCCGACGAGCAGCAGCGTCACGCCGAGGCCGGAAAGATAGCCCGGCCCGTATTTCGTGAATTTCTCCGGGTCCCAGCCGCCGACGATCATCAGGAAGATGCCGACCGTCAGCGCCAGCCAGACGCCCATGAAGACATTGCCGAAGAGGCGGCCGGCGGTGAAGGCGCGCGGCGGGGCCGGGGGCGGGGCCTGCGGCGGGATGAGGGTGGTGACGAAGCTCATCGCGCGGCCTCCGAACGCTTGGCCCAGCTTTCGATGCCGGAGAAAGCCAGCGAGGAGAGGAAGGCGAGGATGAGGAAGAGCAGGCAGGCGATGGCGTAGAACTCGAAGGCCTGTTTGGTGACGCGGGCCGCGACGCTCGTCTGGCGCAGGATATCCGGCAGGCCGATGACCGAGACGAGGGCGGTGTCCTTCAGGAGCGCCATCCAGAGATTGCCGAGGCCGGGCAGGGCGACGCGGATGAGCTGGGGCAGGACGATGAGCTGCATGGTGCGGCCATGGTGCAGGCCGAGCGCATAGCCCGCCTCGTACTGGCCGCGCGGGATGGCCTTGAAGGCCGAGAGCAGCACTTCCGAGCAATAGGCCGAGAAGACGACGCCGAGCGCCGCCATGCCGGCGAAGAAGGCGTTGATCTCGACCGTGCCCTCGTAGCCGACGGCGGTCATCAGGTTCTGCACGAGGATCTGCAGGCCGTAATAGACGATGAACAGCGTCAGCAGCTCGGGCAGGCCGCGGAACAGCGTGGTGTAGATATTGGCGGAAAGCCGCAGCGACCGTTCTTCCGACTGCTTGGCCAGCGCGATGAAGAAGCCGACGACGAGGCCGACCGGCAGGGTGGCGAGCGCCAGGCTTGCCGTGACGAGGAAGCCGAAGGCGATCTCGTCGCCCCAGCCGGCGTCGCCGCATGCCAGCAGCGTATTCTCCGCGAAAAGATGGAAGATGCCGACCGGACCGCAGAGGGGATCGACGATCCCGAGGAATGCGGATACGGCATCGACGACGGCGGTGTAGAGCCCGCTCATGCCAGAAGAACCCCCGTGCGCGTTTCACGCTTCTTGTAAGGGCGCGTTTCTGCGCCCGTCTTTTCTTATAGGCACTTTCTCAAACAAAAGGAGCGGGAGAGCAAGCCCTCCCGCCCGTGCATTCTGGTGATGGGGTCAGAAAAAACCCGCATGACAGGCCTGGCCTCGTCAGTCGCCGTAGACGTCGAAGGGGAAGTACTTGGCGTTGATCTCCTGGTACTTGCCGCTCTTGCGGATCGCCGCGATCGCCGCGGTGAACTTGTCGGCCAGCGGATCGCCCTTGCGCACCGCGATGCCGATGCCCTCGCCGTTGATGACCGGATCGACCGGCAGCGTGCCGAGCAGCTTGCAGCAGGCGCCGTCGTCGCTCTTCAGCCATTCGGACAGGACCACCACGTCGTCGATGGCGGCGTCGATGCGGCCGTTGGCGATGTCGAGCTTGTACTCGTCGGCCGTCGGATACATCTTGATGTCCGCGCCCTTGAGATGGGCCTCGGCATAGTTGGCATGGGTCGTGGAGCCCTGCGCGCCGACCGTCTTGCCGGCAAGCGCCTCGGGGGTGGCCTCGGTGATGTCGGAATCCTTCGGCACGGCGATGGCCGGCGGCGTGTTGTAGTATTTCTTGGAGAAGTCGACCTGCTGCTTGCGCTCGTCGGTGATCGACATGGAGGCGACGATGGCGTCGAACTTCTTGGCGATGAGGGCGGGAATCATGCCGTCCCAGTCCTGCGTGACGAAGGAGCACTCGGCCTTCATCTCCTCGCAGAGCGCCTTGGCGATGTCGACGTCGAAGCCGGTCAGCGTGCCGTCCGATTCGAGGTTGTTGAAGGGCGGGTAGGCGCCTTCCGTGCCGATCACGATCTTTTCGCCTTCCGCCATCGCCGAGGAGGCGAACAGGGCGATCGCCGCGGCCGAAGCTGCGAGCGCGAGACGTTTGGAAATACGCATTTTGGTCCTCTCAGTTGAAGGCTCACCGGTTCTTCTTCTTGTCCGGGCCTTGATGGGAAGCGGGCTGGGCCGCCCGCCTGGGTTGGATAATCGACCGGTTTCCGCCAAAAAATCAACTGCTTTTCCGCCGTTATTCCGCCCCCTTTGCCCGACAGTTTCTCGCCGCGCCCCTGGCCTTGGCGGCGGCGCGACCTATCTCGTCGCTCACCGGAAGGTCGTTCAGACGCGGTTCAGGCGCGCATGGCTAGGCCTTTTATGGAAAAGGGGTGATTTGCCGACCGGCCGGGAGCCGAGAGGCGGCCCCCGGAAGCAACAAGACGGGACACCGTGAGGACAAAACGATGACTTTCCGCTCAAGACTTTTCGCAACCGTGGCCCTGCCGGTGCTGTCGGTATCGCTGGCGGCGACGCCGTCCCTGGCCGATGCGCTGATGAAGCCGTTCGAGGTCGCCCAGGAAAGCTCCGGCCAGCCCACCGAGGAAGAGCTGCTCCTCCAGCAGCAGCAGGAAGAGCAGCGTCGCGCCGCTGAGGAAGAGGCCCAGCGCCAGGCGGAAGAGCAGCAGAAGGCTGCCGAGGAAGAGGCGCAGCGGCAGGCCGAGGAACAGCAGAAGGCCGCCGAAGAGGAAGCCCAGCGTCAGGCGGCCGAGCAGCAGAAGGCCGCCGACGAAGAGGCCCAGCGGCAGGCCGAGGAACAGCAGAAGGCTGCCGAAGAGGAAGCCCAGCGTCAGGCGGCCGAGCAGCAGAAGGCTGCCGAGGAAGAGGCGCAGCGGCAGGCCGAGGAACAGCAGAAGGCTGCCGAAGAGGAAGCCCAGCGTCAGGCGGCGGAGCAGCAGAAGGCCGCCGACGAAGAGGCCCAGAGGCAGGCCCAGGAACAGCAGAAGGCTGCCGAGGACGAGGCGCAGCGGCAGGCCGAGGAACAGCAGAAGGCCGCCGACGAGGAAGCTCAGCGGCAGGCTGAGGAGCAGCAGCGCCAGGCCGACGAGCAGAAGGCCGCCGAGGAGCAGCAGCAGCAGCAACAGCAGCAGCAGACCGAGGAGCAGCCGCAGCAGCCTGCCGAAGAGCAGCAGGCCGAGCAGCCGGCGCAGGAAGAGGGCGAGCAGCCGGCCGTCACCGGGGAGGCCCCGGCCGAGACCGGCACCGAGCAGCAGCCCACGACCACCGAGACCGGCGAGGCCCCGGCGGCCGAGCCCGTTCCCGAAGTGACCGACACGCTGACGGAAGAGCAGAAGCAGGAGATCGCCGAGGATCCGGGCCAGACCGACGAGACGGTCGTGCTGCCGGTCGAGAACGGCGCCGCCGTGCTCGACAGCGACAAGGACGCCGACAATCTCGGCGGCCAGACGAGCCGCGAGCAGCGCCGCAAGCAGCGCGAGGAGCAGCGCGCGCAGGAAGACGTCCCGCTGCCCGAATCGGACGTGTCGGCCCAGGCCGAGATTTCCGAGGAGGTCCGCGAGGCCGTGCCGCAGAAGATCGAGGCCGCCATCAAGGAAGAGGGCCAGCGTCTCGACGCCGCGCCGGCCTTCGAGGTGCCGCAGACGACCAACATCGTCAACAATACCGTGATCAACAACACGGTCGTCAACAACACCGTCAACAACAACACGGTCAACAATGCCGTCACGCAGGTGAACGTGGTCGAGAAGGTCGACAACCGCACGGTCCTGTCGGTCGGCGACCGCCTGTTCGTGCGCGGTGACGACCGGCCGCGCCTGCGCCGCGATTCCGAGGAGGTCTATTACGACAACCTCGCCCGGGGCCGCACCCGCGAGACCATCGTCCGGCCGGGCGGCGTGCAGATCGTGACGATCTACAATCGCTACGGCGACATCATCCAGCGCTCGCGCGTCGGCCGCGACGGCCGGGAATATATCCTGGTCTATGCGCCGGAGCGGGAGGACGACGCGCCGCGTCCGGACTTCGTGGATGTCGGCTACGAACTGCCGCCGATGCGCCTGCGCATCCCGCTGCGCGACTATATCGTCGACACGTCGAGCGATCCGGACCGCGACTATTACGACTTCCTGTCCGAGCCGCCGGTCGAGCGCGTCGAGCGCGTCTACACGATCGACGAGGTGAAGCACTCCGCCCGCCTGCGCGACAAGGTCCGCCGCATCGACCTCGACACGATCACCTTCGCCACGGGCAGCGCCGAGGTGCCGATGTCGCAGGCCCGCACGCTGCGCAAGGTCGCCGAGGCGATGGAGAAGGTGCTGGACAACGATCCCGGCGAGACCTTCCTGATCGAGGGCCATACGGACGCCGTCGGTTCGGACAAGTCGAACCTGGTTCTGTCCGACGAGCGCGCCGAGGCGGTCGCGAGCATGCTCACCGAGGTCTATGGCATTCCGCCGGAAAACCTGCAGACGCAGGGCTACGGCGAGCGCTTCCTGAAGGTGCGCACCGACGCCGCCGAACAGCAGAACCGCCGCGTCACCATCCGCCGCGTCACGACGCTGGTGCGTCCGGTCGCGGGCGCGAACTGATTTTCCGGTTACGGGGAAACGGGAGGCCGCGGGAGAAATCCCGCGGCCTTTTCGCATCAACGCTCAGGCGAGGTTCGGGAGGCCCGTGGTCGCCAGCACGAAGTCGGCGATGGCGGCGGTGTCGTCGAGGTCGAAGACGGGGAGCGTGGTGTCGGTCACCGGATGGTCGGCGGCGATGGCGGCGATATGCGGGTCCTCGGGGGCGAGCGGCGTGCGGTTGGCCGATTCAATCCGGCGC
>JBDHSZ010000085.1:0-14496 GCA_039812945.1 Shinella sp. | reverse complement strand
CTTAGAATCTAGTATCACTGGAGATGGGCATAAACCAAGGTTGTTCCCGTGATTGTATGAACTACATGCCGGTTGTCGCCTTCTGAAGCAGCCCCTCGTGATACTCCCAGAAGCCAGCAATGAAGCGTTTCGCGAGCTGATTGTCCGCTCCATCGCTGCGGCGGATAGCAAGGAAGCCGGCGTCGATAAAATGCGCGAACGGCCGGACGACTACTCCCCGGCCCTGGTAGTCGGTGGCCGAGGACGGGTCGATGATCGCAATGCCAACCCCCTCCGACACCAGCGTTAGCGCGGTGTGAGAAAGACGTGTCTCGATCGTCGATGCCCTTGGAAGGCCAGCCAGCGCGACCTCGACGCGCATGGCAAACAGGGTGCCTGGTTCCAGCGTGATCATGCGCTCACCTTCCAGGTCCTCCGGCCCGATACTGGGTCGGTCGGCAAGCCTGTGGCCTTCCGGCATGGCGACCACGGCAGCGACGGGGCGAGATTCCGTCAGGAAGCCGGGACGGTCCAGCGGACCGTCCGCGAAGCCGAGATCGGCCTGACCCGAGGCGACGGCTTCGATGACCATGGTGGAGGGATAGCCATTAAGGGAAACATGGATGTTCGGGCGCTCGCGCAGGAAGCGCGCGAGGTATCGCGGCATGATGCCGTTGGCGAGCGCGGGCATCACGGCAAGGCGTAGCATGCCGGCATTCTGGCGACCGATTTCTTCGGCAAAGGCCTTGATGCGGTTGAGTCCGACATAGGCGCGCTCGACCTCCCTCAGAAGGGTGGTCGCCTCCGAAGTCGGGACAAGCTGGTTCCCGCGCCGTTCGAATAACCGAAGCTTCAGGTCGAACTCGAAATCCCGGATGAGCCGGCTTACCGCGGGCTGGGTAATCGCCATCAGCTCGGCGGCGGCCGTCATCTTGCCGGTGAGCATGACCAGACGGAATGCTTCGACCTGCCGCAGATTCATGCTCGTCTCCATAATATTTGGTTATTCTAAGTCATTCATTTGGAATTTGACGGTATGGAGCGCCGCCTGTCAAAGTCAAGTCCATAACGCGCCGGCACGGTATCGGCGTGAGGGAACGGACCAGGTGAACGCATGGGCGCTTACTTCGACTTGATGGGATTTGCCGATGGAGGTTGGGGTATCGACATGCTCCGCGCCACCGCCATCACGCTTGCTGTGGCGCTTTGCGGCTTCGGACTGGGCTCGCTTTTCGGGATGGCCTCGGCGGCAGCGTCCCTCTCGCCGATCCCGTCGTTGCGCTATCTCGCCGACGGGTACACGACCGTGCTGCGCGGCGTGCCTGATCTTCTGGTCATCTATCTGTTCTATTTCGGCGGGAGCGCCGTCATAACGCAACTCGGCCACCTGTTCGGCGCGGAAGGGTTCGTGAGTGCGCCGGTGTTCCTCACAGGTGCCATGGCGATTGGCGTCGTGTCCGGCGCCTATCAGGCGGAGGTCTTTCGCGGCGCGGTGCTCGCGCTGTCGCGCGGTGAGATCGAGGCCGCCAAGGCCTACGGGATGGGATCATTCCTGCGTTTTCGGCGCATTATCCTGCCGCAGGCGGCCCGCTTCGCGATACCGGGGCTCGGAAATGTCTGGCAGTTGGTCTTGAAGGAATCCGCCCTCATTTCCGTCGTCGGACTGGTCGAATTGATGCGCCAGGCGCAGATCGGCGCCGGGTCGACCCGCAAGCCGTTCACCTTCTTCCTGACGGCCGGTGTGCTCTACCTGCTGATCAGCCTCGTTTCCGGCGCCGCCTTCCGCGCTGCCGAAGCCCGCGCGATGCGCGGCATCCGGAGGGTGTCATGAACCTCTTCGATATCCCCTTTCTCGCCGAGAGCTTCCTTGCGCTGTGCCGGGGCATTCCGCTCACGCTGCAGCTGACGGTGCTTTCGGTTTCCTCCGGCGCGCTTCTTGCCATCCTGCTGGCGAGCTTCCGCCTCTCGGGCAACCAAGTGCTCGATGGCATCGCGCGGGGCTACATCTTCGTCTTCCGCGGCACGCCGCTGCTCGTTCAGCTTTACATCATATACTACGGGCTCAGCCAGTTTCCGGAGCTGCGCAAGAGTTTCGCCTGGCCGTTCCTGCGTGAGCCCTACTGGTGTGCCTCGCTGGCGCTCTGTCTCAACACGGCCGCCTACAGCGCCGAGATCATTCGCGGCGGTGTCCTCGCGGTACCGCTCGGGCAGATCGAGGCCGCGAGGGCCTATGGCATGGGCCGGCTCACGCTTCTGCGCCGGATTATCGCGCCGCAGGCCCTGCGTTTGATGCTGCCGGCCTATTCGAACGAACTGATCCTCGTCGTGAAGTCGACGGCGCTCGCCTCCACCATCACCATGATGGAAGTCACCGGCATTGCCGCCAAGCTGATTTCGGCCAGCTACCGGCCCGTCGAGATCTTCGTCTGCGCCGGGGCGATCTACCTTCTACTGAACTTCTTCATCACGCGGGTGATCCGGCTTGTCGAGCACCGGCTTTCCCGTGACCAGCGTCCCCTTGTCGTCGCGACCGGAGAACAGGCATGACAGATCACATCCGCATTCCGGCCGTGGAAATCGCACGCCTGGAGAAATGCTACGGCACGCTCAAGGTGCTACACGACATCTCCCTCAAGGCACAGCCGGGGGAAGTCATTTCCATCCTCGGCGCATCCGGCTCCGGCAAGTCGACGCTGCTGCGCTGCGTCAACATGTTGGAAGTGCCGAATGCCGGCACGGTCTCGATCTTCGGCGAGGCCTACAGGCTGGATCAGCGTCCTGACCAGCCGGCGCGCGTGATCGACCGGCGTCAGCTCCAACGGCTCCGCTCACAGGCGACGATGGTGTTCCAGTCCTTCAATCTCTGGTCCCACCTGACGATCCTCGAAAACCTGATCGAGGCGCCGGTCCATGTCCAGGGGCGAGAGCGCAAGGCATGCATCGCGGAGGCGGAGGCGCTTCTGGAGCGCGTCGGCATCGCCGACAAGCGCCATGCCTATCCGGCCCATCTTTCCGGCGGCCAGCAGCAGCGGGCGGCGATCGCTCGGGCGCTCGCGATGCATCCGAAGATCATGCTGTTCGACGAGCCGACCTCGGCGCTCGATCCTGAACTCGTTGCCGAAGTCCTTAAGGTCATGCGGGATCTGGCAGCGGAAGGCCGCACGATGCTCGTCGTGACGCACGAAATGGGCTTTGCCCGCGACGTCTCCAGCCGGGTCGTCTTCCTTCACAAAGGCTACATCGAGGAGGACGGCACGCCCGCGGACGTCTTCACCCATCCTCGCAGTGAACGTTTCCGGCAGTTCATTTCGACGCACGCCCATTGAGACCGGATAATAACCAGAGGTGAACCCATGAAACTGACTCTTCTTCTCTCGGCGGTGGCACTCGCCGCGTCGCTGCATGCTGTTCATGCGGCAGACAAAGTCCGCATCGCGACCGAGGGTGCCTATGCGCCCTGGAACTTCTCCGGCCCGAACGGCACGCTGGAAGGTTTCGAGATCGATCTCGCCAACGACCTGTGCAAGCGGATGAACAGGGAATGCGAGATCGTCGCCCAGAACTGGGACGGCATCATCCCGTCGCTGACCGCAGGAAAGTACGATGCGATCATGGCCGGCATGAGCGTCACCCCGAAACGCGAGGAAGTCATTGCGTTTTCGACCCCCTATGCGGCGGCGATCAATTCTTTCGCCGTCCTCGGCGACAGCGATCTCGCGAACCTGCCGATGGCCGGCAAGCCCCTTTCGGTGGATTCGGACGCCGCCAAGCCCGTGCTTGAGGAGATTGCCAAGCTGATCGAAGGCAAGACCGTAGGCGTCCAGGGGTCGACGACGGCCTCCTCCTTCATGGAGCAGTATTTCAAGGGCGCCGATGTCCGGGAATACAAGACGACGGAAGAGCATAATTTCGACCTCGTCAGCAGCCGCCTGGACGCCGTGGTCGCCAATGCGACGGTTCTTTCCGCTGCGATGGAGAAGGAAGACATGGCCGGCACGAAGCTCGCCGGCCCGCTGTTCTCCGGCAAGGTGTTCGGCATGATCGGCATCGGCCTGCGCAAGGAAGATACCGCGCTGAAAGCGGATTTTGACGCGGCGATCATGGCCGCCCGCGCCGATGGCACGATCAAGACGTTCTCCGAAAAGTGGTTCAAGCTCGACGTCAGCCCTCAGGACTGAAGCCGTAGATTAGTTCCGGCAAAAGCGCGAAACGCTTTTGCGGTGAGAAATCGGGAGCATTTTCGCATTTCCAGGAAAAGCGGAGACGCTCTGGCGCCCGGCCGACGTTGCGGGCGGGCGCATTTTTTTCCCTTTCAACAGCACAGACTTCGAATATGCGGACCTTACCGGATCAGGAAATCGTCGTCGTCGGAGGCGGCCTTGTCGGGGCGGCCCTTGCATGGGGGCTGGCACGCAGAGGGCTGAAGCCGCTCGTTCTTGACGGAGAGGATCTGTCGCACCGCGCTTCGCGGGCGAATTTCGCGCTGGTCTGGGTGCAGGGCAAGGGTGTAGGCGCACCGCATTATGCCCGGTGGACGATCGCGGCGGCCCGCCAGTGGCCGTCCTTCGCGGCCGAGATCATGGAGGCGTCGGGCATCGATGTCGGGCTTCGGCAGTGGGGCGGCTTTACCTTCGGACTTGCCGAGAGCGAGATGGCGATGTGGACTGAGGAGGTCCGGTGTGTGGCTGAGGCGCTCGGGGGGGACGCTCCCGAATATGCCGTGCTTGATCATGCCGAGACCGCACGCATGCTGCCCGGGATCGGCAGGGATGTCGTCGGCGCCATCTATTCGCCGCTCGACGGGGATGTGAATTCGCTGCGCCTCTTCCGGGCGTTGCATGTCGGCATGCTCAATCTCGGAGCCGGCTACCGACCGCACAGCGATGTGACCGAGATCGTTCCCGATGCCGGCGGGTTTCTGCTGAAGGGCGCGTGGGGCGAAGTCTTTGCCCGCCGGGTCGTGCTCGCGGCCGGCAACGGCAATACCCGGCTCGCGCCGATGGTCGGCCTTGCGGCCCCGACCCTTCAGAGCAAGGGACAGATTCTCGTGACCGAGAAATGCGCGCCCTTCTTTCCCTATACGTCCACGACCGTGCGGCAGGCGGAAGAGGGGGGCGTCATGATCGGCGACAGCCAGGAAGCAGACACCAGTTCGATTGCCACCGACCAAGATATCAGCAGCGTGCTGGCCAGCCGGGCGATCCGGACATTTCCGCAACTGGGATCAGTGAATGTCGTGCGCAGCTGGTCCGGTTTTCGCGTGAAGACGCCCGATGGTTTACCGATCTACGAATGCTCTCCCACTCATCCCGGAGCGAGCCTCGTGATGTGTCATTCCGGCGTGACCCTTGCACCCCACCACGCTCACCTGATCGCCGATGCGATTGCCGACCAGGCCGCCATGCTTGCCGACAAACGCTTTTCCGGCCGGAGGTTCCATGTTTCACAGCCTTGAAAGCCCGAAGAACCGTGTGAAGATAACCGTCGACGGCAAGCATATCGAGGTGGATGCCACGGCAAACGTTGCCATGGCCCTGCTCGGCGCCGGCATCACGGCGGTGCGCCGCAGCGTCGTCGGTAATGCCCCGCGCG
This sequence comes from Shinella sp., assembly GCA_039812945.1. Lineage (GTDB taxonomy): Bacteria > Pseudomonadota > Alphaproteobacteria > Rhizobiales > Rhizobiaceae > Shinella. Next base: position 8,925 of record JBDHSZ010000085.1, on the reverse strand, counting down.
CACCCTATTGCATGATGGGCATCTGCTTCGAATGTCTCGTCACCATCGATGGCGTCCAGAACCGGCAGGCCTGCATGGTTCCCGTCCATGACGGAATGACGATTTCCTCGCAAAGCGGGGCAAGGACGACGGAAGAAGGCGGTAAATGACAATGCAGACGATCCGCAGCGCCGAAGACCTTGCCGCCCGTTACGATATCGCCATCGTCGGCGCCGGCTCTGCCGGCATGGCTGCCGCGGCCGAATGCGCCAAGCTCGGCCTCAACACCATCGTCTTCGATGAAAACCCCGAGGCCGGCGGCCAGATCTATCGCGCGATCACCCGCAATACGCCCGCCGCACGCCCCTATCTTGGCAAGGATTACTGGCGCGGCGCCGGCCTTTGGAATGCGTTCTCCGCCACAGCGGCAGCCCACGTTTCCGCCGCCGCCGTCTGGAGTCTGGAGCAGCAGGGCGAGGAGGCCGAACTGCGCGTCTCCGTTTCCGGCCGCAGCCGCATCGTTCACGCAAGGCGCGTGATCCTGGCGACCGGCGCGACGGAGCGGCCCATGCCGGTGCGCGGCTGGACGTTGCCGGGCGTCATGTCCGTCGGCGCCGCGCAGATCGCCCTCAAATCCGCCGGGCTGCTGCCGGAGGGACCGGTGGTGCTGGCGGGCACCGGGCCGCTGCTTTATCTCTACGCCTCCCAGGTGCTTGCCGCTGGCGGCACCATCGACGCCATTCTCGACACGACGCCGCGCCGCAACTGGTTGCAGGCAGCGCCGTATCTTCTCTCCTTCCTATCATCCCCCTATGCCTGGAAGGGGCTTGGCCTGGTTTTGAAGGTGGCGCGTGTGGTGCGGATATTCCGCTCCGTGACGGCGCTCGAAATCACCGGCAAGGAACGCGCCGATAGCGTAACCTTCACGGCGGGCGGGAAGACGATCTCCCTGCCGGCAAAGAGCATCTTCCTCCATCAGGGCGTCATCCCTCATGCAAATCTCGCGAATGCCGCCGGCTGTGAGATGGGATGGGACGACCGGCAAAAATGTTTCGCGCCTGTCATCGACGGGCAGGGCCGTAGCACAAGGCCGTCGATTTTCATCGCCGGAGACGGAAGCGGCATCGGCGGCGCTGTCGTCGCTGAACTCGACGGGCGCATTGCCGGTCTTTCAGCCGGGCTGGAACTTCTCGGCAAACAGCCTTCGGAAGACGGGCGACGCTATATCAGGCTGCGGCAAAAGGCATTGCGGGGCCGGACCTTCATCGACCTGCTCTACCAGCCGGCCCCGTCATTCCGGGCGCCGGTCGAGAGTGATGTGGTCGCCTGCCGCTGCGAGGAGGTATCCGTCGGCGCCATCCGCGCCGCGGCGGCCGGCGGCGTTGCCGGGCCGAACCAGCTGAAAACCATGCTGCGCTGTGGCATGGGGCCGTGCCAGGGCCGCATGTGCGCGGCAACCGTCACCGAGCTTCTCGCGGATGCGCAGCACCGGTCCCAGGCCGATGTCGGCACCTATCGCCTCCGCCCGCCGATCAAGCCCGTGCCGCTCTCGGAAATTGCAGCGCTCCCTCATACGTCCGACGCGGTCTATGCCGTGACGGGCAGTCATTCCGGACATTGAACCCAGAAAGGTATCGAGAAATGGTCCAACGCTCCCTTCAAACGCCGATCATGCATCGGGTCGTCGAGCATAACGGCATCGTCTATGTCGGCGGCACGACCTGCGACGACGAAAGCCTCGACATGGCCGGCCAGACCCGCGAAATCCTCGCCAAACTCGACCGCTATCTGGCGGAAGCCGGCACGGACAAATCGAATTTGCTGACGGCCAGCATCTTCGTCACCGATCTTGGCAAGAAGCCGGACATGGACGCCGTCTGGAAGGATTGGCTCACGCCGGAATACCTGCCCACCCGCGCCACCGTCGGCGTCGCTGACCTCGGCGGCGACACGATGATCGAAATCGTGGTCTCGGCCTTTAAATGATCGAAGATTTGTCGCAGAACCGACTACCAAAAGGTGCTGCGACAATCTCTCTAAGGGTTAAAATCTGCCCGGTACTCCAACATTCTGTCGGGTTTAAAGCCCCTCTTGAGCCTGGGCAATGTTCGATGCGATGCGCCATTTGCAGCGCAGTGGAAATGCATTTTCGATATCTCGCCACTTTCTCCCTCCTAATCCATCCTGCGCGCCACCGTGGATATTCGTGCTTGAGGTTGTACAAGGCCATCGCAACTGTGAGCTTATACCAGATAGTCGTAAATCTGCAGAGAATTCCGGTTCGTTTCCTCGAGCACCTTTCCGGGATTGAGAAGTGCCGGGGCGTCGAGCGCGTCCTTTATCCGGTGCATCAGGGCGAGTTTCGCCGGGTTGGACAAAGCCGATAGCGGCGCCACCCGCTTCGCGCCGATCCCGTGTTCGGCGGAAAACGACCCGCCCAGCTCTCCGATGCCCCGGTAGATCGCCTCCTCGACGGCACGCGCCTTTTCGGTCGGAATGTCGCTGCCGGTGCTGTTGAGGACGATGTGGAGGTTTCCGTCGGCTAGATGGCCGAAGACATAGGGATCGAGCGCGGCATCGATCGCCTTCAGATCAGTGAGGCACCGTTCGAGATAGGACGCGACCTGCGAGAGGGGAATGGAGACGTCGTAGGATGGCGCGCCCGGATGCTGCCGATAGATGAGGTCCGTGTCCTCGCGAAGCCGCCAGAGATCGGCCTCCTGCGCGCCCGAAAAGGCGATGACGGCCGAGGTGTCGGGATGAACGGCAACCACATCCTCGTAGAGGCGCGCGAGTTCCGATTGCAAGGCGGTCTCGTCCGCGCCACCGAGCGTCATCAGGAGGTTGACGGGATGATCGGTGGCGTAGTCGGCCGCCGACCAGCGATGGTGGCTGGAGGTCAGGCGGAAATAGCTGTGCCAGACCGCTTCGGCAGCACGCAGATGGCCGTATTCGGCATCGAGCCCCCGGCGCACCGTTTCGAGTGCTGCATCCACCGAGGCCAGGCCGAACAGGACTGTCGCGGTGGCCAAAGGCTGGGGTTCGAGCTTGACGGCAATCCGCGTTATCACGCCGAGCGTGCCTTCCGCACCGACAAACAGATGTTTCAGATCATAGCCGGCGGCGTTTTTCACAACGCGGGTCAGGTCGGAATAGACCGAGCCATCCGCCAGCACGGCCTCCAGTCCCAGAATGCGATGCCGCATGACCCCCGACCGGAAGGCTGAAATCCCGCCGGCATTCGTCGAGGTCATGCCGCCGATCGTCGCCGAGCCGCGGGACGGCAGATCAATCCCCGGTTCAAGGCGATGCTCCGCGGCAGCCACCTGCAGCGCCTGCAGCGTCACGCCGGCCTCGACCACCGCAACGCGCTCGACGGGGCAGAGATGCAGGATGCGATTGAGGCGGGCGGTGGAGAGTACCAGTTCGCCCGATTTCGACATCCCGCCGCCCACGAGCCCGGTTCGCCCGCCATGCGTGACAAGTGGGACGCCGTGGGCGCGGCAGCATTGGATGATGGCGGCAACCTCCCCGGTCGTGCCGGGGAGGACGACGGCGCCGGCGTCGAGATTTTCCGGCGCCACGCCGTAATCGATCATGGCGACCGCCTCTCCCTCCCTGAAATTTCCCGCACCGACGATGGTACGGATTTCGGCGGTGAATTCGGGCTTCAGACGGTGCATTGGACAGGTCCTGTCGATGGCATCGGGAAAATGGGAGAGGCTGGCCTTGGGAGGCTCAGGGCATTAGGCGTGAAGCGTGCCGTTTTTCTTCGCCGTCCAGGTGGCGATGTAGTCCATCAAGGCGGGGTTGAGGCAGTCGTAGGGTGCGAGATCGAGCTCCCGCAGCCGGGTGCGAACGCCGTCCATCTGTGCCGGATCGTAGCCGCTTTCGATGATCGAGGAGACAAAGGCCGCAAATCCGGGCTTGGCCCAGCCGCTCTCTTCAAAACGTTCCGGATGCACGAAGGACAGGCCCTTGAACGGATGATCGCGCTCGACCGGGCCGTACATATGCACGCCGCATGCCTTGCAGGCATGGCGCTGGATGAGAGCGGCCGGATCGACGACCGCGAGCTTGTCGCCGTTTTCGACGACCTTGACATTGTCGGTCGAGGCGACGGCGACGACCGAGAAGACGGCGCCGTCCGGCTTCCAGCACTTGGTGCAGCCGCAGGCGTGGTTATGGGCGATGTCGCCCTTGACGCGGACCTTGACCGGATTGCTCGCGCAGTTGCAGACGAGCGTGCCGCCGGAAAAGGTGGCATCGGTCGCTTTGAACCCGTTGTCGACGGATGGGTGTATCGCGATACTTGGCATGGGTTTCTCCTCCTTCATGGCCGACGCGGCATGCGCGGCCGATAACAGGCACCGCCAGCGCTGGCGCGGCGGTGCAATGCATGGGATTGCGAGGTGCAGGCGGTCTTTGAACCCGCCCTCAGTATACCACGACGCCGCGGATCGACTCACCCTTGTGCATCAACTCGAAGCCGTTGTTGATGTCCTCGAGCGGCATCGTGTGCGTGATCATCGGGTCGATCTGGATCTTGCCTTCCATGTACCAGTCGACGATCTTTGGCACGTCGGTGCGGCCGCGCGCGCCGCCGAAGGCGGTGCCCATCCAGTTGCGGCCGGTGACGAGCTGGAACGGGCGCGTCGAGATCTCCTGGCCGGCGCCGGCAACGCCGATGATGACCGACTTGCCCCAGCCGCGATGCGAGGCTTCGAGCGCCTGGCGCATCACCTTGGTGTTGCCCGTGCAGTCGAAGGTATAGTCGGCGCCGCCGATCAGGTCGCCGTTCCGCTTCGTCATGTTGACGAGGTACGGCACGATGTCCTCGCCGACCTCCTTCGGGTTGACGAAATGCGTCATGCCGAACTTTTCGCCCCATGCCTTGCGGTCGGGGTTGATGTCGACGCCGATGATCATGTCCGCGCCGGCAAGGCGCAGGCCCTGCAGCACGTTGAGGCCGATGCCGCCGAGGCCGAAGACGATGGCCGTCGAGCCGATCTCGACCTTGGCCGTGTTGATGACCGCGCCGATGCCGGTCGTCACGCCGCAGCCGATGTAGCAGATCTTGTCGAAGGGCGCGTCCGGGTTGACCTTGGCGAGCGCGATCTCCGGCAGGACCGTGAAGTTCGAGAAGGTCGAGCAGCCCATGTAATGGTGGATCTTGTCCTTGCCGATCGAGAAGCGCGAGGTGCCGTCGGGCATCAGGCCCTGGCCCTGGGTGGCGCGGATCGAGGTGCAGAGATTGGTCTTGCGCGACAGGCAGGAGTAACATTCGCGGCATTCCGGCGTGTAGAGCGGAATGACGTGATCGCCCTTCTTCACCGAGGTGACGCCCGGACCGACATCGACGACGATGCCGGCACCCTCATGGCCGAGGATGGCCGGGAAGAGGCCTTCCGGATCGGCGCCCGACAGGGTGAAATCGTCGGTGTGGCAGATGCCCGTCGCCTTCACCTCGACCAGCACCTCGCCGGCGCGCGGGCCTTCCAGCTGAACGGTCATGATTTCAAGCGGTTTTCCGGCCTGAACGGCAACGGCGGCGCGTACGTCCATGGTCTTTCCTTCCAGAGTGTCCGTCGTTTCGGAGATTTGGTTATCGCGGCAGGTAGCGCGTCAGGCGGGCTTCAAGCAGCCGGACGAGGGTGATCAGCACCAGATTGATCAGGAGGTACAGCACGCCGGCGATGGCGAAGACCTCGAGGATCGCATAGGTCTGGCTCATCAGGCGTTTCGCATGGCCGGTGATTTCCAGCACGGTGATGGTCGAGGCAAGGCTCGTTCCCTTGACGACGAGCACGAGTTCGTTGCCATAGGCCGGCAAGGCCTGCCTTATGGCGAGCGGAAACGTGATCCGGCGAAAACACAGGAGTCGCGACATCCCGCAGGCCTGCGCCGCCTCGACGAGGCCACCAGGTATCGACAGGAGGCCGCCGCGCAGGATCTCCGACGTATAGGCGGCGGTGTTGAGCGCCAGCGCCATCACGGCGCAATGAACACCGTCGCCGACGATCCACCAGAGGACGGGATTGTCGCGCACGAAGGCAATCTGGCCGAGGCCGTAGTAGAAGAGGAAGAGCTGAACGAGCAGCGGCGTTCCCCGGAAGACGGTGCTGTAGCCCTTGGCGAAGCCACTGACAAACCGGTTTTTCGAAAGCCGCATGACGGCGAGCGCGAGGCCGAGATTGAAGCCGACGGCGACGGCTGCCAGTGTCAGGACGGCGGTCAGCCACAATCCCTTGGCAAGGGTCGGAACGGCAAGCTGGATGAGATCGAGATCCATGGCCTATGTCCTCGTGCGGGGGCGCAGAAGGCGCTCGATCCGGTCGAAACCACCCTGGCTGACCAGCGTGATGACGAGATAGACGACAGCCGCGATGAAATAGAAAATGAAGGGGTGGCGGGTGGAGCCGGCGCCGACGAAGGCGGCACGCATCAATTCCTGCAGGCCGACGACGGAGACGAGGGCGGTATCCTTGATGGTCGTCTGCCAGACATTGTTCATGCCGGGCACGGCAATCCGCAGCATCTGCGGTGCGATGATCCGGCGGAAGATGCGTCTGCCGGGAATGCCGAGCGCACGCGCCGCCTCGATATGGCCACCAGGAATGGCGGCAAGCGCGCCGCGCACGACCTCGGTGGAATAGGCGCCCGATATGGCCGCGATCGCGATGACGGCGATGATGAAGGCATAGCCGTTGCCGGCCAGTCCTTCATAGCCGAAGGCGGCGGCGACCTGCCCGACGAATTCGACGGAGGAGAAGAAGAGAAGATAGATGATCAGGAGCTCCGGCACGCCGCGCACGATCGACGTGTAGAAATCCACCGCCAGCGTCAGCGGGAAGAGCCGCGCCCATTTGATCAGGCCGCAGACAATGCCTATGACAATGCCGAAGGCCATGCTCGCGACGCCGACGGCGATGGTGATCGCCGCGCCGCGCAGGATTGCGGCGATCCAGCCGCCCTCCCATACCTGCCATAATCCAAATTCCATCGGACCCGCCCAAACCTGTCTGTTGTCCTGTCGGAGGCGGTGTCTCCCGGAGGATATCCGGGAGACACCATGTCGGCGTTACTTGCAGGCGCGAGAAATGTCCGTCTTGAACCAGGTCTGGCTCGCCTTGCCGATAGAGCCGTCGGCGACAAGTTCGCAAAGCGCCTTGTCGATGCGCGCCTTCAGCTCGGTGTTTTCCTGGGCGATGCCGACGCCGATGCCTTCGCCGAGCGTCGGATCGGAAGAGCTGGCGATCTTGACGTCCACCAGCTGGAAATCCTTGCCTTCCGGCTTGGCAAGGAAATCCTCCATCGCAGACGCGTCCGAGAAGGCCGTATCGACACGACCACTGGCGAGGTCGATCTGCATCTGGTCGAGCGTGTCATAGGTCTTCAGGTCGGCGTTCGGTACGTTCTTCTCAAGGTAGTGGGCATGGGTCGTGCCGGCCTGTACGCCGACCTTCTTGCCGTCGAGCGCCTTGATCAGGCTGTCGAAATCCTTGATGCCGGCAAGGTCGGACGTCTTCGGCGCGACGAACATGTTGGCGAGTTCGGCATAGCCGATGGAGAAGTTGATCTCCTTCTTGCGGTCCTCGGTGATCGACATACCCGAAATGATGGCGTCGAAACGCTTGGCCTTCAGTGCCGGAATGAGGCCGTCGAAGGCCTGCACGACGAACTGGCACTTCATTTCCAGCTTGGCGCAGAGCAGGTTGCCGACATCGGCATCGAAGCCGGTGACGTTGCCGACGGCATCGGCCATGCTCCAAGGCGGATAAGCGCCTTCCGTTCCGATCGACAATTCGCCTTCCGCGGCCTGGGCCGTGGTGAGGCCGGTGGCAAAGAGCGTGGCGAGCAACAGACTTTTCAGCTTCATGTTGTGGTTCCCCATATTGAGCTTCGTTGTCGGGTGGGTGAGGCCGGCGGCTGTCAGAACGTCCGGGCCAGGAACTGGCGCATGCGTTCGGAGCGCGGATTGGTGAAAATCTCCGCCGGGGCACCCTCTTCCTCCACCTTTCCCTGATGGAGGAAGAGGATCTTGTGCGAGACCTCGCGCGCGAACTGCATTTCGTGCGTCACGAGAATCATCGTGTTTCCTTCTTCGGCCAGTTGCCGGATCACCCGCAGCACTTCGCCGACCAGCTCGGGATCGAGTGCTGAGGTCGGTTCGTCGAGCAGGATGAGTTTCGGGCGCATCGCAAGCGTGCGGGCGATGGCGGCGCGCTGCTGCTGGCCGCCCGAGAGCTGGCCGGGATATTGCGCGTGCTTGTCGGAGAGGCCGACCTTCTTCAGCAAAGCGTGAGCGTGATCGACGGCCGCCTGCCGCTCTTCCTTCAGCACATGCAGCGGCGCCTCGACGATGTTTTCGAGTACGGTCATGTGCGGCCAGAGATTGAAGTTCTGGAACACCATGCCGACGCGCGAGCGGATGCGCTCGACCTGCCGCATGTCGGCCGGAACGGCATTGCCGTCCGCCGTTTTCTTCATGCGGATTTCCTCGCCGTCGATGACGATGCGTCCGTCGTTCGGCTGTTCAAGCAGGTTGATGCAGCGCAGGAAGGTGCTTTTCCCCGAGCCGGAAGAGCCGATCATCGACACGACCTCGCCCGGTTGCGCGGAGACGCTGACGCCGTTCAGCACAGGCAGGATGCCGAAACGCTTGTGAATGCCGTGCACCTCGATCGCCGGCCGTTCGGCAAGCCTCGGGCCATTGATGTCCGGATGAGCGACAACGGTAACAGCCGCTGCTGCCGGAACGGTCTTTTCCGGGCCGGCGCCGCCAACCGCCTTGAGGTCGGCGAAGGCGCGATCGAAATGGCGCAGCGATGCGGCAAGGCATGTGCGCTGCCAGTCCGCATCCTCGGGGATGAAGGCGGCGCGCAGGGTTTCCTTGATCCTGCCGCCGAGCGGTGTGTCGACCTTGCCGAACAGGTGAAGCCAGTT
>JBDHSZ010000084.1:0-14519 GCA_039812945.1 Shinella sp. | reverse complement strand
GATCCCGGCTTCGGCATCTATGTGCACTGGCCGTTCTGTGCCGCCAAATGCCCCTATTGCGACTTCAACAGCCATGTCCGCCACCAGCCGGTCGACCAGCCGCGCTACGTGCAGGCCTTCCTGAAGGAAATGGCGACGATGCGCCGGCTGACCGGATCGCGCTCCGTCACCAGCATCTTCATGGGCGGCGGCACGCCCTCGCTGATGGCGCCGGAGACGGTGGACGCGATCCTTTCCGGCATCGCCCGCCACTGGCATGTGCCGGACGGCATCGAGATCACCATGGAGGCCAATCCCTCCAGCGTGGAGGCGGATCGCTTCCGCGGTTACCGCGCCGCCGGCGTCAACCGCGTCTCGCTCGGCGTGCAGGCGCTCAACGACCGGGACCTGAAATTCCTGGGGCGTCTGCATGACGTCGCGGATGCCTTGAAGGCGATCCGCCTTGCGCGCGACATCTTCCCGCGCATGTCCTTCGACCTGATCTATGCCCGCCCGGACCAGACGGTGGCGGAATGGGACCGCGAATTGAGGGAAGCCGTCTCCTATGCGGTCGATCATCTCTCGCTCTACCAGCTCACCATCGAGGAGGGCACGCCTTTCTACGGCCTTCACAAGGCCGGCAAGCTGGTGGTGCCGGACGGCGAGCAGTCCGCCGTGCTCTACGAGGCGACGCAGGAGATCACCGAGCGCGAGGGCATGCCGGCATACGAGGTGTCCAACCACGCCCGGCCCGGCTCGGAAAGCCGCCACAACCTCACCTATTGGCGCTATGGCGACTATGTCGGCATCGGCCCCGGCGCGCATGGCCGCCTGACGACGGGCGGCGCGAAGCTCGCCACCGCCACGGAACGCAAGCCCGAGGGCTGGCTGGCGCTGGTCGAGACGCAGGGTCACGGCATGGTCGACCAGGAGGTCCTGGAATACGAGGCGCAGGCCGACGAATTGCTGCTGATGGGCCTGCGGCTGCGCGAGGGCGTCGACCTTGCCCGCTGGCAGAGCCTGTCCGGCCGCGACCTCGACCCGGATCGCGAACAGTTCCTCATCGACCACGGCTTCATCGAGCGCCTCGGCAATTCCCGCCTGCGCTGCACGCCGGCGGGAATGCTGATCCTCGATGCGGTGGTGGCCGATCTGGCGTGCTGATGGCGAATGGCGAATAGCGAATAGCGAATAGCGAATAGCGAATAGCGAATAGCGAATAGCGGGATATCGGAGCTGCGGAGACCGTCCAGTTCTATTCGCTACTCACCATTCGCCCTATTCGTTGATCAGCCGCTTCAGAAGCTCGATCTCGTGGCTGAGCTTGGTGTCGCCGGAAATCAGTTCCTCGATCTTGCGCACGGCATGCAGCACGGTCGTGTGGTCGCGTCCGCCGAAGCGGCGGCCGATCTCCGGGAAGGAGCGCGGCGTCAGGGTCTTGGACAGATACATGGCGATCTGGCGCGGCTTGACGATGACGCGCGTGCGGCGGTTCGACACCAGTTCCTGACGCGAGACGTTGTAGTGCTTGGCGACGACGCGCTGGATGTCCTCGATGCGCACGCGGCGCGGCTCGCCGGCGGCGACCAGATGGCCGAGCAGCTCGTCGACGCGCTCGATCGTCAGGTTCGGCTCGAAGGAGCGGCGGAACAGCAACTGGTTGAAGGCGCCTTCCAGCTCGCGGCCGCTGGCCGTGATGTTGCGCGCGACATGGCTGAGGATATCGACGGGGATATCGAGCGCGGCGTCCTCCTGCTGCGCGACGGCGAGGCGGCGCTTGAGGATTTCCAGGCGCATCTCGTAGTCCGGCGCTTCCATCTCGATGGCGACGCCGCCCTGCAGGCGCGAGCGCACGCGCGGATCGAGCGATTCCAGCTCCCACGGCGCGCGGTCGGCGGCGACGACGACCTGCCTTGCGGAATCGAGCAGCATGTTCAGGAGATGGCAGAATTCGTTCTGGATCGAATTGCCCTGCAGGAACTGCATGTCGTCGATGATCAAAAGATCGATGTTGCGCAGCGTCTCCTTGAGGGAGAGGGCGTCGTTGTCGCGGATGGCGGTCGCGAAGCGCCACATGAAATATTCGGCCGTCAGGTAGACGACGCGCGGATTGCGGGCGCTGGACAGCGCGCCGAGCGCGATCGCCTGCAGAAGATGCGTCTTGCCGAGGCCGACGCTGGAATGGATGAACAGCGGGTTGAAGCGCACGGCGCCGGCGCCGGCTTCCGCGATGGTGCGGGCGGCGGCAAGGGCGACGCGGTTCGACGTGCCCTCGACGAAGGCGTCGAACGTGTAGCGCTGGTCGAGCGGCGAGCCGAAGAGCGGGCCGGAATGCTGGGCGCGCGGCTGGGCCGCGGCAGTGACCGATGCGGCGACATTGGCCACGGGCTGCGGGCTGCCGGACGGGCGGCGCTGCGCCTGCGGGGCGGGCTGCTCGGCGGCGACGGCTTCATCGACCGTGCCGGCCCGCACGCCGCGGGTGGCGGTGCGCACCAGGATCTCCACCTTGAGGATCTCGGCGTCCTCCTGCTGGAAGAGGCTGGTGATGAGGTCGAGGTAACGGTTGTTGATCCAGGACTTCAGGAAGGTCGTGGGCACCGACAGGCGCACGACGCTCTTGGAGACCGAATGGATCTTGAGGCGACCGAACCAGCTCGCGAAGACGTCCGGACCGACCTGCGCCTTCAGGCGCGCACTGACCCGTTCGAAAAGCGCGTCCTGCTGCTTCATATCGGATGGAACCCCCGCCGCCGCCTGCGCCCCTTCCTGCGGAAGCGCCTGCCGTGTCTTTTCCCCGTTCGCGAATGCACCAGCCGTCCTGGCCGTATTCATCTGCATCTTGCCGCCTTTCATGCTCAATTCGCCACGTCGGCATTCCTGCCGGCGCCTTCCATGTTTGCCGTCACCCGTCCGCGCAGAGCCAATAGCCCGGAACGGGATCTGGAGCCCCAAACCATGCCGGCCCCCTAGCTCCGACACGGTTCCTGTTTCCAAACACAAGTCGGGCCCGGACGATCCGGCATCATGCCCGATCGGATGGTCCCGTTTGTGGCCGCGCCGCTCGCTCCCTCGTCAAGCTCCCGGCGGGCATGTCCTCGTCATCCGGCCGTCCTCACGGCCTGACAATCGGCGCAACTTCAAGTTGCAAAAAGCCGTTGCCAGAATGCCGAGGGCACCTGGGGCGAGCTTTGCCGATTGGATGATTTTACGAAGCGGAGCCGCTCCGTTACAGGGGACAAAACAATCACCGCTGCCTTGTGAGACAGTCTGTCGGCGATCACTTTTCAGGCTGTGTCCGCGTCCCCTGTGGAAAGCATTTAGGCAGGATCAGGCAGCAAGATCAATCACGAATTTTACGCAAAATTAAGGGGCGGCCGTTGACTCGCGAGGCCCTTTTTGACTCGGAATCGACCCCTCCAAGGAGAATCCGTTAGGAATCAATGGCTTTGTTTTCGGGGTGGTTTCGGAAGGCCCGGAAAACGCAAAAAATAAAAATTCGCTTGACTCAAATTGCTGTCAAACTTCCGCGACGAAGGGGTGACAGGCGCAAGACAACCTCTCGCAAATAACTGAATTTAAAGGATTTTTCTCGTCACGCTTTTGACACGATGAAGCCTTGCGCATTAACCATGGCGGGGTGCGGAAACAAAGAAAAAGCCCGGCGCGAACGCCGGGCTTCTTTCTAATATTGCAGAGCTTGAAGGGGCTTATCAGGCCGTCATCGTCTTCACGCGGTTCGCCAGGCGCGAAACCTTGCGGGAAGCCGTGTTGGCATGAAGCACGCCCTTGGTGGCGGCGCGCATCAGTTCCGGCTGGGCAGCCTTCAGAGCGGCGGCGGCGACGGCCTGGTCGCCGGAGGCGATGGCCTCTTCGACCTTGCGGATGAAGTTGCGGACGCGCGAGCGGCGCGACTTGTTGACTGCGGTGCGCGCGGCGATCTTGCGGGTCGCCTTCTTAGCCGAGGTTGTATTGGCCATGTATGCCTCTCTTCAGAAATCTGACACAAACTCCACCCTCGCCGTGCCGGGTCACTGCGACCTGTCATCAAAGCAATTCGGGAGCAATATCGGAAAACCTTGGAATTCGGCTTTCCAAACTGTGGGCGGCATATAGCCGGAAACCGCGATGACGTCAACGCGGATTCTGCAAGAAACGCCGCGCGAAAGCGTGTCGCGATCCTTTGTATCGCCTTCCCACGCCTTCGCTCTCCGATTCCCGCATGTCGTCATCGCAAAACCGCTTCACACTTTTGCGCGACATGCGCCAGACTCAACGGTTCGCGAAGGCCGGCTTGCGCTTCTCGATGAAGGCCGCCATGCCCTCCTTCTGGTCCTCGGTGGCGAAGAGCGCGTGGAACAGGCGGCGCTCGGCGCGCATGCCTTCCGACAGCACCGTCTCATAGGCGCGGTTCACCCCTTCCTTGGCCATCATGGTCGCGGGCATGGAGAAGCTCGCGATCTTCTCCGCCGCCGCCAGCGCCTCGTCGAGCAGCTTCTCCGGCGCGACGACGCGGGAAACGAGGCCCGCGCGCTCGGCTTCCGCCGCGTCCATCATGCGGCCGGTGAGGATGAGGTCCATCGCCTTCGACTTGCCGACCGCGCGCGTCAGGCGCTGCGTGCCGCCCATGCCGGGAATGACGCCGAGGGTGATCTCCGGCTGGCCGAATTTCGCCGTCTCCGAGGCGATGATGAAATCGCACATCATGGCGACCTCGCAGCCGCCGCCGAGCGCAAAACCGCTGACGGCGGCGATCATCGGCTTGCGGCAGGCGGCGACCTCGTCCCAGCCGGCGGCAAGGTCCTCGACCACGGCCTCGGCGAAGCCGTAGGGCTGCATCTCCTTGATGTCCGCCCCGGCGGCGAAGGCCTTTTCCGAACCGGTGAGGACGATGGCGCCGATGCCGGCATCGGCCTCGAAGCCGGCAAGCACGCTCCGCAATTCGTCGAGCAGCTTGCGGTTCAGCGCGTTCAGCGCCTGCGGGCGGTTGAGCGTGACGAGGCCGACGCGCCCGCGCGTCTCGACCAGCAGGGTTTCATAGGCCATGGTTCTCTCCTCTTCGTATCATTTCTGGCAGGCGGCGCAGTGGAAGGTCGACCGGCCGCCCTGCACGATGCGGCCGATTGTGCCCGTGCAGCCCGGCGTGCGGCAAGGCTCCTTCTCGCGGTCGTAGACGGAGAAGGAATGCTGGAAATAGCCGAGCGAGCCGTCGGCGCGGATATGGTCGCGCAGCGTCGAGCCGCCGGCCTCGATGGCGTCCGCGATCACCTGGCGGATCGCCTCCGTCAGCAGGACGAGCTCCTTCTTCGGCTTGCCGGTCGCCGTCACCAGCGTTCCGGCCAGCCGCTCGGGCGAAAGACGGGCGCGCCACAGCGCCTCGCAGACATAGATATTGCCGAGGCCGGCGATGTTCTTCTGGTCGAGCAGCGCCGCCTTCAGCGGCGTCTGGCGGCCGCGGAATTTCGCGGCGACATAGCCGGCGTCGAGCGAATTGCCGGTCGGCTCCTCGCCGAGATCGCGGAAGAAGGCGTGGCCGGCGATGTCCTCGCGGCGGGCGAGGTCCATGAAGCCGAAGCGGCGGGGGTCGTTGTAGACGACGCGGCGCTCGCCCTCGGCCGTCTCCAGATGGAAGACGACATGGTCGTGGCGCGCATCCTTGCCGCGCGCCCTATGGAAATCGCCGGGCGTCCCGGCCTCAGGTCCGCCCTCCACGCGGAACGAGCCGGACATGCCGAGATGGGCGATCACCACGTCGCCGCCTTCGAGGTCGATCAGCAGATATTTGGCGCGGCGGCCGAGCGAGACGATGCGGCGGCCTTCGAGCGCCTCGGAAAAGGCCGGCGGGAAGGGAAAGCGCAGGTCCGGGCGGCGCAGCTCCGCCCGGCTTATGCGCGCGCCTTCCATGACCGGCGCAAGGCCGCGCCGCACCGTTTCCACTTCCGGCAATTCCGGCATCTCATTCTCCTCGAAGACGGTTTAACCTTGAGTGCATTTGCCGCGGTCCGGCATTTCCCTCCCGGCCATCTATGTCCTATATACCCGGCGAAGCGTTCAGATAGCGCGGCTGGAGCCAAATCGCTATGGTCTTGCCGGCGATCCGCCTGCGACAGACCGGCCCATGGAGACGACGATGACCGAACAACGCACATCCGCAGACGGCGGCATGGAGACCTCCTACGGCTTCCGCGAGGTGCGGCAGGGCGAGAAGCAGGCGCTCGTCAACGACGTCTTCCACAAGGTCGCCAAGCGCTATGACATCATGAACGACGTCATGTCCGCCGGCCTGCACCGGGCCTGGAAGGACGCGATGATCGCCAGCCTCAACCCGCGCCGGGACGCATCCTACAAGGTGCTGGACGTCGCCGGCGGCACGGGCGACATCGCCTTCCGCATCGTCGAGGCCTCCGATCGCCTCGCCCATGCCACGGTGCTCGACATCAACGGCTCGATGCTCGGCGTCGGCGCCGACCGCGCGGCGAAGAGGGGGCTTTCGGCCAATCTCGACTTCGTCGAGGCCAATGCCGAGGCGCTGCCCTTCGAGGCCGGCACCTTCGACGCCTATACGATCGCCTTCGGCATCCGCAACGTGCCGCGCATCGACGTGGCGCTGTCGGAAGCCTATCGCGTGCTGAAGCGCGGCGGGCGGCTCTTGGTGCTGGAATTCTCCGAGGTGGAGATGCCGCTGCTCGACAAGGTCTACGACGCCTGGTCGTTCAACGCGATCCCGCAATTCGGCAGGATGATCACCGGCGACGCCGAGCCCTATCAGTATCTGGTGGAATCGATCCGCAAGTTCCCCAATCAGGAGGATTTCGCGGCGATGATCCGCACGGCCGGCTTCTCGCGCGTTTCCTACACCAACTATACCGGCGGCATCGCGGCGCTGCATTCGGGCTGGAAGCTCTGAGCATGGCCCTTTCTCCTGCCAGGGACGGCGTTAGCGCATGAGCGTCATCGGGGCCTATTTCCGCCTTGCCCGCGTGGGCTGGGTCCTCGTGCGCGAGGGCGTCGTCTCGGCGCTGCCGACCGAGGGCATGCCGGCGCTCGCCCGTACCGCCCATGCCGCCGCCGGTCTTTTCGAGCGGCGCAGGGCCGCCAAGGGCGGGCGCGGCGACAATCTCGCCCGCGCCATCGAGCGGCTCGGCCCGTCCTATGTGAAGATGGGGCAGTTCCTCGCCACCCGACCGGACGTCGTCGGCGCGGAGATCGCCGTCGAGCTCTCGGCGCTGCAGGACCGCATGGCGACCTTCCCGCGGGACGAGGCCGTCGCCACGGTGGAAGGCTCGCTCGGCCAGCGGCTCGACGACCTCTATGCCGATTTCGGCGACCCGATCGCCGCCGCCTCCATCGCGCAGGTCCATCCCGCGACGGTGCGCGACGCGAACGGCGGGCGCAAGGTGGCGGTGAAGGTCATCCGCCCCGGCGTGCGCCAGCGCTTCGGCCACGATCTCGAAGCCATGTATGCGGCCGCGCGGCTGCAGGAAAAGATCCTGCCCAACACGCGCCGGCTGAAGCCCGTCGAAGTGACGCGGACGCTGGAGCAGACCACCAAGGTCGAGATGGACCTGCGGCTGGAGGCCGCCGCGCTGTCCGAGCTCGGCGAGAACACCCGGGACGATCCCGGCTTCCGCGTGCCAACGGTCGACTGGGAGCGCACGGGCCGCGATGTCGTGTCGATGGAATGGATCGACGGCGTCAAGATGTCGGACGTCGAGGGGCTGCGCGCCGCCGGCCACGATCTCGACAGGCTGGCCGACACGCTGATCCAGTCCTTCCTGCGCCACACGCTGCGCGACGGCTTCTTCCATGCCGACATGCACCAGGGCAACCTCTTCGTCGACCCGCAAGGCGTCATCGTCGCGGTCGACATGGGCATCGTCGGGCGGCTCGGAAAGAAGGAGCGCCGGTTCCTCGCGGAAATCCTCTACGGCTTCATCACGCGCGACTACCAGCGCGTCGCCGACGTGCATTTCGAGGCCGGCTACGTGCCCGCCCATCACGACAGGGCGAGCTTCGCGCAGGCGATCCGCGCCATCGGCGAACCGATCCACGGCCAGCCGGCCGAGACGATCTCGATGGCCAAGCTGCTGACGCTGCTGTTCGAGGTAACGGAACTCTTCGACATGGAGACCCGCACCGAGCTCGTCATGCTGCAGAAGACCATGGTGGTGGTGGAGGGCGTGTCGCGCACGCTGAACCCGCGCTTCAACATGTGGAAGGCCTCCGAGGGTGTCGTCGGCGACTGGATCCGCGACAATCTCGGCCCCAAGCGCCTTTTGGCGGACCTGCGCGACGGCGCGCATGCCGCGCTGCGGCTGGCGGAGGCCGCGCCGGAGATCGCCGCCAAGGCGGAGAAGTTCTCGCAGGACCTCGTCGCCATGACGGAAAAGGGCCTGCGCTTCGACGCGGAGACCGCGGAGGCCATCGGCCGCTCCGAGGCGCGGCACAGCCGGTCCGGCCGTCTCGCGCTCTGGGTGATCGCCGCGGCGCTCCTCTACATCGCCTGGAAACTGAGCTGAGCCGGCGCTAATCTCAACGCCATGACAGAAGAGCCGCCGAGCACCACCGAACCGCAATCCTTCGCCGAGAGGCTGCGCCGGCAGTTGCGCGGGCTCTATTTCGGCCACGACCGCCCGGCGATCCGCTTCCAGGCGGCGATGCTGCTCGTCGACATCGCCATCCTCGCCTTCTTCGTCGCCGGGCCGGCCCTTCGCAGCGGCCCGGCCTATGTCGTCGTCGACTATGCCATCGCGGCGGTCATCGCCTTCGAGCTCGGCGCGCGGGCGCTGATCGCGCCGAGCCTGCGCTACTGGGCGCTGCGGCCGATGACCTGGGTGGACATCGTCATCCTCGGCACGCTGCTCTTCCCCAACCAGCTCCACAATTTCGCGTTCCTGCGGGTGCTGCGCATCTGGGCGATCAGCCAAAGCAAGCTGGTGACGCTGATGCTGCGGCGGACGGGCAATGGCGACAAGGAGGACATCATCCAGGCCTTCGCCAATTTCCTCGTCTTCCTCTTCCTCGTCACCGGCTTCGTCTACAGCAACTTCTTCTACGGGGCGGACGGCGTCGCGGGCTTCGTCGACGCGCTCTATTTCTCCGTGGCGACCGTCACCACCACCGGCTTCGGCGACATCGTGCTGCCCGGCACGCTCGGCAAGCTCACCGCCATCGTCACGATGATCGTCGGCATCTCGCTCTTCGTGCGGCTCGCGCAGGCGATCGTCAGGCCCTACAAGGTCAACTTCCCCTGCCCGCAATGCGGCCTTTCCCGCCACGAGGCGGATGCGGTGCACTGCAAGGCCTGCGGCCATGTGCTGAACATTCCCGACGACGGCGTGTGAGGCTTGGAAAAGCGCTTTCGAAGGGATAGGAGGGTTCGACGGCCCTTCGGGCCCGCCATGCGCCTTACGGGGATCCGCCATGTCGCTTGCAGGAAAACGCATTCTCCTCGTCATCTCGGGCGGCATCGCCGCCTACAAGAGCCTCGACCTCATCCGGCGCCTGCGCGAGCGCGGCGCGGAGGTGCGGCCCGTCATGACCGCCGGGGCGCGCGAATTCGTGACGCCGCTTGCCGTCGGCGCGCTCTCCTCCGGTCATGTCTATACCGACCTCTTCTCCCGCGAGGACGAGCAGGATGTCGGCCATATCCGCCTGGCGCGCGATTGCGACCTCATCGTCGTCGCCCCGGCGACGGCCGACCTGATGGCCAAGATGGCGAACGGCCTTGCCGACGACCTCGCCTCGACCGTGCTGCTCGCCGCCGACCGGCCCGTCCTCGTCGCGCCGGCGATGAACCCGAAGATGTGGTCGCATGCCGCCACGCGCCGCAATGTCGAGACGCTGCGCCGCGACGGCCTTGCCTTCGTCGGCCCCAATGCCGGCGAGATGGCGGAAGGCGGCGAGGCGGGCCTCGGCCGCATGGCCGAGCCGCTGGAGATCGTCGCGGCGGCGGAGGACCTGCTCGACGGCGACAAGAAGCCGCTTGCCGGCCGCCGGGCCGTCGTCACCTCCGGCCCGACGCACGAGCCGATCGACCCGGTGCGCTACATCGCCAACCGCTCCTCCGGGCGGCAGGGCCATGCCATCGCCGCCGCCCTCGCCCGGCTCGGCGCGGACGTGACGCTGGTCTCCGGCCCCGTCAGCCTGCCCGATCCGCGCGGCGTCAGGGTGGTCAAGGTGGAGCGGGCCGAGGAGATGCTTCAGGCCGTCCTCGGCGCGCTGCCGGCCGATATCGCCGTCATGGTCGCCGCCGTCGCCGACTGGCGCGTCGCCGCGGAGAACACGGAGAAGATCAAGAAGAAGCCGGGCCAGGGCCCGCCGCCGCTGATGCTGGCGGAGAACCCCGATATCCTGAAGACCGTCGGCCATCATGCCAAGCGCCCGAAGGTCGTCGTCGGCTTTGCCGCCGAAACGCAGGACGTCGAGAGCAACGGCCGGGTGAAGCTCCAGAAGAAGGGCGCGGACCTCATCGTCGCCAACGACGTCTCGCCGGAAACCGGCATCATGGGCGGCACGCGCAACAGCGTGAAGCTGATCGCCGCCGGCGGCGTCGAGCAATGGCCGGACCTCACGAAGGACGAGGTCGCCGGACGCCTTGCGGACTGGATCGCCGCGCGGCTTACCTGACGAGGGCGAGCCGGGCGTCCATCGCGCCGGCCGGGCGGCCGGCGGGCGAGAAGATGCGCATGTCGACGCCGTTCTCGCCGAGGACGACGGCGCTGCCGTCGGGGATCTCCACCCAGGCTTCCGTGTCGTCGTTCAGCGGCTCGGAGACGAGGCAGTAGCCGCCGGTCTCGCCCATCGGCGCGGCATAGAGCGTCGGGGCCTTGAAGTCGGTGGCGTAGCGCACCGCATAGAGCTGGCCGCCATCGGAGAAGGCCGCCGTGAAGCGCACCAGCACCTTGCGTTCCAGATGCGCGGCGAGGCGCTCGACGAAGGCGATGGCCTCGGCCATCGCGCCGAGCGGATCGCGCTCCAGGCCGAATTGCAGCGCCAGCAGGAACAGGAGCTCCGAATCCGTCGAGCCGGTGCGGACATTGTAGAGGTCGTTGTCCAGCATGGTCTCGAGCGGGCGGCGCAGATGCTCGAAATCGGCGATCTGGCCGTTGTGCATGAAGGACCAGACGCCGTGCACGAAGGGATGGCAATTGTCGCGCCGCGTGCCGCCGCCGGTCGAGGCGCGCACATGGGCGAGGAACAGCGGCGAGCGGACCTGCCGGGCGATGCTGCGGAGGTTGCAGTCCGACCAGGCGGGCAGGATATCGCGGTAGCGGCCGGGCTCCGGGCGGTCGGCATACCAGGCGATGCCGAAGCCGTCGCCGTTGGTGGCCGTCTTGGCGCGGGTGGCGCAATGGGATTGCTCGATCAGCGAGTGGGCGGGCGAGGACACCAGTTCCTCGAGGTAAAGCGGCTCTCCACGATAGGCTGCCCAACGGCACATGATGCTGTTCTCGCTTTGATAGGACCGGCGCGAACCGGTGCTGGAACCCGACGCATTAACCATGACACTGCCCGGATTTTCAACGCAAATGGGTAAAATTGCGTTAACGAAAGTAAACGGGGCGAAACCATGCGTATCATTTTGCCGAAAAGTCGCAGGCCCGCTGTTTCGCAGGGAACGGCACGCATTGACGCCGCGCCGCGATACCCTATCCTTCCATCGGGCAAGGGAAGGACGGACCATGCGGATCGACGGGCAATGCCATTGCGGCTTCGTGACCTATGAGGCGGAGATCGATCCGGATGCGGTCCTGATCTGCCATTGCACGGATTGCCAGCGCTTGACCGGCTCGCCCTACCGCGTCACCGCCATCGTGCCGGACACCGCCGTGCGGCTGACCGGCAATCCGCCGAAGCTCTACACCAGGACCGCCGACAACGGCCGGCCGCGGCTGCAATATTTCTGCCCGGAATGCGGCTCGCCGCTCTTCACCACCGGCACCGGCGAGGATGCGAGGACCTGGGGCATCCGCTGGGGCAGCATCAACCAGCGCGCTTATCTGGCGCCGAAGAAGCAATATTGGTGCCGATCGGCCGCCGACTGGGCCGGCGGGATCGCCGCGCTTCCCGCCGCGCCGCGGGATTAAGCCATTTGCGCACCGGGCCGCGCGCCGCCGACACCGCCGGTCAGGCCCAGAGCGCATGGAAATGATGGAGCGGCCCGTGGCCGGAGCCGACGGCGAGCGTGTCCGACGCGCGCACCGCGCCGGCGACGAAGCGCTTGGCCGCCGCCACGGCATCGGCGAGCGGCCTGCCCTTGCCGAGCTCGGCGGCGATGGCGCTCGACAGGGAGCAGCCCGTGCCGTGGGTGTTGCGCGTCGCCACCCGCACGCCCTCGAACCAGCGAATCCGCTCCGCCGTCGCCAGCACGTCCGGGCTTTCGCCGCCCGGCAGGTGGCCGCCCTTCAGCAGCACCGCCTGCGGGCCGAGCGCCAGCAGCCGCGCCGCCTGCGCCTGCATGGCGGCACGGTTGGTGGCCTCGGCTTCACCGAGCAGGGCAGCGGCTTCCGGCAGGTTCGGCGTCAGCACCGTCGCGAGCGGCAGCAGGCGGCGGGTCAGCGCCGTGACGGCGTCCCGCGCCAGCAGCGAGGCGCCGCCCTTGGCGACCATGACCGGATCGAGCACGACCGGCATGCCGCTGCCGCGCGGGAGAGCATCCGCCACCGCCCCGGCGATCTCCGCCGAGGCGATCATGCCGATCTTCACCGCATCGACGCGCATGTCGGCGAACACGTCGGAAATCTGCGCGGCGACGAAGGCGGGCGGCACGAGATGCACGCCGGAGACGCCTTGCGTGTTCTGCGCCGTCAGCGCGGTCAGCACGGCCATGCCGTAGGAGCCGCGCGCGGCGAAGGTCTTGAGGTCGGCCTGGATGCCGGCCCCGCCCGACGGGTCGGAGCCCGCGATCGAGAGAATGTTCGCTACGGCCATCTCGCCTCCTTCGGCGGAGGCGGTCTTCGGGCGACGGATATCGGACCCGTTCGACTCCCTCCGCCGGCATGATCCGGTTCAGGTTCAAAGGGTGCTTCTCAGCCCGCCTTTCGGCGGACGCCCCTGTCTCGGCAATGCTTTTGGCAGATGGCGGGACGCCTGTCACCCGTAAAGTGACAGGCGCGGGTCACGCCTTGGTGACGTGATATTCCTTGATGGCGACCATCCTGATCGCCGGATAGCGCTCGGCCTCGTAGCGCAGCGAGAAGGCGTCCTGCGCCAGGAACACCGGGTCGCCGTCGAGGTCGCGGGCGATATCGCCGCGGCGCTGGGTGACGAATTTGTCGAGTTCGGCCTCGCTGTCGGAGGAGATCCAGCGGCAGACCGAGAAGCGCGACATCTCGAAGGAGACCGGCAGGCCGTATTCCGCCGACAGCCGCTCCTTCAGCACGTCGAGCTGCAGCGCGCCGACGACGCCGACGATGGCCGGCGAGCCGTCTTCCGGCGAGAAGAGCTGCACGACGCCCTCTTCCGCCATCTGCTGGAGCGCCTCCTTCAGCTTCTTGGCCTTCATGGCGTCCTCCAGCCGCACGCGGCGCAGGATTTCCGGCGCGAAGTTCGGCACGCCCTCGAAGACCAGCGCCTCGCCCTCCGTCAGCGTGTCGCCGATGCGCAGCGTGCCGTGGTTGGGGATGCCCACCACGTCGCCGGCATAGGCGGTGTCGGCGAGCTGGCGCTGCGAGGCGAAGAAGAATTGCGGGGCCGACAGGCCGATCGTCTTGCCGGTGCGGGCGAGGCGCACCTTCATGCCGCGCTCCAGCATGCCGGAGCAGACGCGGGCAAAGGCGATGCGGTCGCGGTGGTTCGGGTCCATGTTGGCCTGGATCTTGAAGACGAAGGCCGTCATCCTGTCTTCCGAGGCATGGACCTTGCGCGTGTCCGCCACCTGGTCGCGCGGCGGCGGCGCGAAGGCACCGAGCGCGTTGATCAGGTCACGCACGCCGAAATTCCTCAGCGCCGAGCCGAAGAAGACCGGCGTCAGGTGTCCTTCGAGGAAGGACTCGCGGTCGAAGGGGCGGCAGGCCTCGCGGGCAAGCTCCATCTCGTCGATGAAGGCCTGCCGCTCGTTTTCCGGCAGGTGCTTCGCCACCTCGGCGGCATCGTCCATCCTCACCGGCTGGACCTGCGTGTCCGAGCCGCGGAAGGTGCGGTCGGCGAGGTGATAGGAGCCGCAGAACGTCTTGGACCGGCCGACCGGCCAGGTGACCGGGGCGGTGTCGAGCGCCAGCTTCTCCTCCACCTCGTCGAGGATCTCGAACGGGTCGCGGCTCTCGCGGTCCATCTTGTTGACGAAGGTGATGATCGGGATATCGCGCAGGCGGCAGACCTCGAACAGTTTCAGCGTACGCGGTTCGATGCCCTTGGCGGCGTCGATGACCATGACGGCGGCGTCCACCGCCGTCAGCGTGCGGTAGGTGTCGTCGGCGAAGTCCTCGTGGCCGGGCGTGTCGAGGATGTTGAAGACGTTGCCGTCATATTCGAAGGTCATCACCGAGGTGACGACCGAGATGCCGCGCTCGCGCTCGATCTTCATCCAGTCCGAGCGGGTC
>JBDHSZ010000083.1:0-14553 GCA_039812945.1 Shinella sp. | reverse complement strand
TCAGGAGAAGGTCCGCCTCACGCTCCCCGTTCAGGATCGCGAAGATCGCGCGAACCTTGTCGTAATGTACCGTTTCCATATAGCTCATCTGCGTGTTCCCGCATTGCGTTGGTTGGCGCGAGGGGCCCCGGCCCATGCCCGCGACGGGCATGGGGGAGCGGCCTCCGGTCGATTGGTCGTGCCGCGCGCGGGCTAGCCGTGTCCGCGCTCTTCCGCGTGGCTCTCGTGCCAGGAGCCGATCGCCCAGTTGGACAGCGCCGACATGACGGCGAAGAGCGCGATGCCGACGAGGGTGATGAGCGCGAGCGCGGCGAACATCAGCGGAATGTCGAGCTGGAAGCCGGCCTGCAGGATCTCGTAGGCAAGGCCCGAGCCCATGCCGCCCGTGCCGGCGACGAACTCCGCGACGACCGCGCCGATCAGCGCGAGGCCGCTGGAGATGCGCAGGCCCGCGAAGAAATAGGGCAAGGCGCTCGGGATGCGAAGGCGCACCAGCGTCTGCAGCCGCGACGCCTTGTTGGCGCGGAAGAGGTTCACCAGCCCCGGATCGACGCTGCGCAGCCCGAGCGTGGTGTTGGAGATGATCGGGAACAGCGCGACGATCGCCGCGCACATGGTCAGCGCCAGCCGCGTGTCCTTCACCAGGATGATGATGAGGGGCGAGATGGCGACGATGGGCGTGACCTGCAGGATGATCGCATAGGGGAACAGGCACGCCTCGATGAGACGGCTCTGGTTGAACACGAAGGCGATGGCCGTTCCGACGACGACCGCCACGACGAAGGCCTGCAGCGTGACCATCAGCGTCACCGACAGCGCCCGCAACAGCGAGGGCAGGTTCGCGGCGAAGCTCGTCCAGATGTCGGTCGGCTTGGGGAAGAGGTAGATCGGCACCTCGTTGATCGTGCAGAGGACCTGCCAGACGACGAGGAGGATGACGCCGACGGCGATCGGCCCGGCGAGCCGGAGCGTGCTGTCGAAATTCGCGGTCGCGGTCTTCATGGTCTTGCTCCTCCCGCCATGGTGCCGGACATTTCCGAGGCCTCGCGCAGCTCGCGCGACAGCTCCGCGCAGAGCGCGGCAAAGCGCGGGCTGCCCCGGAACGCCTCGTCGCGCGGCCACGGCGCGTCGATGTCGATGATCTTCGAGATCCGCCCCGGCCGGGCCGCCATGACGACGACGCGCGTCGACAGGAAGACCGCCTCGTAGATCGAATGGGTCACGAAGACGATGGAAAGGCCCTTCTCGCGCCAGAGGTCGAGAAGGTCGGAATCGAGCTTGTTGCGGGTGAACTCGTCCAGCGCGCCGAAGGGCTCGTCCATCAGGAGGAGGTTCGGCTCCGTCACCAGCGAGCGGGCGATCGACACGCGCATGCGCATGCCGCCCGAGAGCTGCCGCGGCAACCGGTCCTCGAAACCGGCCAGCCCGACCTTCTCCAGCGCCTGGCGAACCCGCTCGTCCGCCTCGCCGCGGGGCGTCCTGGCAAGATCGAGCGGCAGGCGGACATTGGCCTGGATCGTCGCCCAGGGCATCAGCGTCGCGTCCTGGAAGACGATGGACAGCGACTTGCCCGCCGTCCCCGTCTGGTCGAACGAACCGCCCCACCAGCGCATTTCGCCGGCAGAGGGCTTCAAAAGGTTCGTCATCATGCCGAGAAGCGTGCTCTTGCCGCAACCCGACGGGCCGATCAGCGTCAGGAACTCGCCCGGCTCCACGCGCAGGTCGACGGGTTCAAGCCCCCTGAAACCGTTGGGGAACGTCTTCTCGGCCGAGCGGACATCGATGACGGGTGTCTCAGGGGCAAGCGCCATATCGTTCTCGACCTTCCTTGAAAGTGCCAGATGGGCCATCCGTGCCTCAATCCGGCTTGATCTTCAGGTCCTTCACGTAGTCGGTCGTGAAGGCGTCCTTCCAGTTCGTCTCGGCCTTCAGCAGGCCGACGGAGACCATGTAGTCGTAGCTCGCCTTCCAGCGCTCCTCCTTCATGATGCCGATGCCGTCCGTCGCCGCATCGCCGCCGGCCACGAGCCCGAGCTCCTTCATGCGCTTGAGCGCGAAGGCGAGCTGCTCGTCGCTCATCTTGGGATTGGCCTGCTTGATCAGCGCATTGCCGGCCGAGGGATCGGCGAGGTAGCTCTTCCAGCCCTCGATCGAGGCGCGCACGAACTTCTCCACCACGTCCGGCTTGCCCTCGATGACGTCCGTGCGGGTGACGAGCGTGATGCCGTAGGGCGGATAGCCCTCGTCGGCGAAGAGGAAGAAATTATAGGGCACGCCCTGCTTCTCGAGGGTGAAGGGCTCCGAGCTCGGGAAGGCCTGCTGGGCCGCCTGCGGATCGACGAGGAACGGCTGGACGTTGAAGGTGTAGGGTTTGACCTGTGCGTCGTCGAGGCCGTATTTCGACTTCAGCCACGGCCACCAGGAGGCGCGGGCGGTCGTCGCGATCATCAGGGTCTTGTCCTTGAGGCCTTCGAGGCTCTCGACGTCCTTGTGGGTCAGCATGCCGTTGACGTCGTGCTGGAACATGGCGGCGACCGCCCGGACCGGCAGCTTCTGCTCCACGCCGCTGAGGACCTGGAAGTCGAAGCCGTTGTAGAAGTCGGTCTCGCCGGCCAGCAGGAGCTGCATGCCGTTGATCTGCGGCCCGCCCATCTTGATGGTGACGTCGAGGCCTTCCTTCTCGTAGAGACCCGTCGCCTTGGCCTGGTAGAAGCCGCCATGCTCGGCCTGGGCGTACCAGCTCGTCATGAAGGTGACCTTCTGCAGGTCGGCGGCCTCGGCCATGCCCGTCGCGCCCATCAGGGCAAACGACGCGCCGAGCAGCAGGCGCGCCTTATCCGTCGTATTCCTCATCTTCGTTCCTCCCAAAACGCGGCAGGCACCTCCCGGAGCCTGCTCCCGATGGCATCAAAAGCGAAGACGTCGTTTCCGAAAAGCATTATTAAATGCACGGAGCGCTCGTTTTCCGAGCACGGCAAGCCGCCGGCGAGGAGCGTCGGCACGGATCAACCGGAGGATGGGGAAGAGGGTGGCGGGCGTGTCAGCCGACAAGGCCGAAGATGACGGCGCCGACGAAGAGGAAGGCGCCGGCAACGGCGACATTGTTGACGAGGATCTGGCGCTCGGCGCGGCGTGCCCGGCGGATGTTGACGGCGGCGAAAGCGCCATGCATGCAACGGCTGTCGAGTTTCGCATTGCTCATCGCCATCATCCCTTGCTCGGGAGGCTTTCGAGGCCTTCCCCGGGGCGGATCGTCATCTCCGCCGGTTCTTCCCAGATGTTGTATATTATACCCTATAAGATTGGTAGGCTATTTTTTCTCATTTTCGCCGCAATGGTAAATTCGCGTTCCGGGCCCCGGCGCGGCGCGCGCCGCGCGGGTTGCGATGCCCTCCTTTCTGGGCCATAAGACGCTCCCCACCTGTCGAGGCCAGCCGTCATTGCGAGCGTTGCGGGCCGTGCGTGATCCTCACGCCACGGCGTTTTTTACCCGCGCTCCGGCACGCCCCGGCACAGGACGAGACAATGCGGACCGACAAAAAGGAGAACGCATCATGGGCGTAAAGGGACCTCTCGGCACGGCTTGGCGCAAGCGCGACTATCACCGGCAATGGCTCTGGCGGGAAGCGAACCGCCTGTTCGACTTCTTCCAGAACCGGGCCTTCAATCCGCTCGGCGGCTTCCATGAACTCGACGTCGAGGGCCGGCCGCTCAATCCCGGCAATCCGGTGCGCGGCATCCATTCGACCGCCCGCATGGTGCATTGCTTCGCCATCGGCAGCCTGCTCGGCCGCCCGGGTTCCGACGACATCGTCGACCACGGCATGAAATATCTCTGGGACCGGCACCGCGACCACGAGCGCGGCGGCTACCATTGGTCGCTCGACAATTCCGGCCTGCTCGACACCAGCAAGCAGGGCTACGGCCATGCCTTCGTGCTGCTCGCCGCCTCCAGCGCCAAGGTCGCCGGCCACCCGGACGCCGACCGCCTGATCGCCGACGTCACCGAGGTCCTGGAGACGCGCTTCTGGGAAGACCGGCACGGCGCCATCGCCGAGGAGTTCGAGGCGGACTGGACGGCGGTCCCCGGCTATCGCGGCCAGAACGCCAACATGCACCTCACCGAGGCCCTGATGGCCGCCTTCGAGGCGACCGGCGAGAAGGCCTATCTCGACAGGGCCGAGCGCATCGCCGACCTCGTCATCCGCCGCCGCGCGGGCGAGAACGGCTTTCGCGTGCCGGAGCATTTCGACGAGAACTGGGTGCTGGACAAGGACTATCACGGCAACGAGATGTTCCGCCCCTCCGGCACGACGCCCGGCCACTGGCTGGAATGGGCGCGCCTCGTCCTCCAGCTCCATGCGCTCGGCGGCCGCAGGCACGCCTGGATGCCGGACGCGGCCCGGGCGCTGTTCGCCCAGGCCGTCGCGCTCGGCTGGGACAGGGAGAAGGGCGGCTTCTTCTACACGCTCGACTGGAACGACGAGCCGGCCAGGCGCAACAAGCTGTGGTGGCCGATGGCCGAGGGCGTCGGCGCCGCCGCCTTCCTCTGCGAGCACCTGCCGGACGATGTCCACGAGACCTGGTATCGCACCATCTGGAACACCATCGCCCGGCATTTTCTCGATCAGGACCGGGGCGGCTGGCACGAGGAACTGACAGAGGACCTTACGCCGAGCTACACCCTGTTCGCCGGCAAGGGCGACATCTATCATGCGCTGCAGGCCTGCCTGATCCCGCTCTATCCGGCGACGGGCAGCCTGACCAAGGGCATCGTCGAGGCAGGCGGCCGCTGACGCCTCCTGCCGGCAGGGGAGCGCGATGATCGACATACCGGACCAGATCGCCACCCTCTGGATCGCCGCCGCCTCGGCGGCGTTCCTCGCCAAGCATTTCCTTGCCGATTTCCTGCTCCAGACGGAGTGGATGGCGGCGGGCAAGGCGCGGCCGCAAGGCTGGCTTCTGCCGCTTGCCGCCCATGCCGGCGTGCATGGCGCGATGACCGCGGCGCTCTTCCTCGCCGTCGCCCCGCCGCTCGCCTGGCTCGGCCTTGCCGACGCCGTCCTGCACGGCGCCGTCGACCGGCTCAAGAGCCTCGCCGCGCGGCGCGCCGGGGCGACGCCGCGACAGGCGCGTTTCTGGTGGCTGTTCGGCATGGACCAGACGCTGCATCACCTGACCCATCTCGGACTGGCGATCGTCCTCGCCGCCGCGGGCTCAAGTTGACGCCTTGTCCGCTCAGCCCGCCTTGCCGAGCGCGGCGACACGCTCGAAATGGCCGCGGCCGAGATGGCCGGCGCCGTCCCTTATATCGGCGGCGATCGCCGCCTTCAGCGCCTCGGCGTCACGCCGGACGATGGCGGCCAGCGCCTCGGCGTGGCGGTCGACCTGATAGGTTTCCGACAGGGTCTCGCCGGCGCGGCGCATGAAGGGGCCGAGGCGCAGCCAGAGCGATTCGATCAGCGGCAGCATCACCGTGCCGGGCCGCGCCGCGTAGAGACAGCGGTGGAAGTCGAAATTCGCCGCCACCAGCCGCCCGAAATCGCCTGCGGCCAGCGCCCGGTCCGCCTGCTGGTCGAAGGCGCGCAGCCGGGCAAGCCGCATGTCGTCGATGAAGGGCATGGCGCGCTCGGCGGCGCGGGTCTCGAGCGCGACGCGCGCCTCCAGCACCTCCTCGAAACCCGGCGGATCGAGGTCCGGCACGCGGACGCGGCGGTTGTCGAGCAGTTCCAGCGCGCCTTCGGAGACCAGCCGGTGCAGCGCCTCGCGCACCGGCATGGCGCTGACGCCCAGCGTTTCGGCAAGGCCGTTGATCGTGACGGGGTCGCCGGGCTCGAACTGGCCCGTCATGATGGCCCGCCGCAGCACGCGGTAGACCCATTGCTTGGCGGATTCCGACGGCTCCCGGCCGGCTGCGATCAGCATGGTGAACCCCTCCCCCGCCGTCCCGGCCGCCCCACGCCCCGCGCGCGGAACGGAGAAATGCGGCAAGGCCAAAATCGCCCTTTACAGATTTGATCAAATTATGGTGTGATCACCGGCAAGGCAAGCCTATCACAGAAGAGCCGCGAACAGCGGCCGGACAGAAACAGCCGGCCGCCCGGGCGGAGGAAGCGCGAGCGCCGGTCGAAAAACGGGGAACCGATGACTGAGACCCGCACGGCCGCGCCCCATGGCGGCGCCATCGGCATGCATGGCATCAAGAAATGGTTCGGCAGTTTCCAGGCCGTCGATAACGTGACACTGGATATCCGCCCGAACGAGTTCTTCACCCTTCTCGGCCCCTCCGGCTGCGGCAAGACCACCCTGCTCAGGATGATCGCCGGCTTCGAGCTGCCGACCGAGGGCCAGATTCTGCTCGACGGGACGGACATTTCCCGCCTCTTGCCGAACCAGCGCCCGGTCAACACCGTCTTCCAGAACTATGCGCTCTTCCCGCACCTGACGGTCGCGGAGAACATCGGCTTCGGCCTGAAAATGCTGGGCAAGCCGAAGGCGGAGATCGACGGCGTCGTCAAGGACATGCTGCGGCTCGTGCATCTGGAGGGGCGCGGCGACAATCCGGTGACGCAGCTTTCCGGCGGCCAGCAGCAGCGCGTGGCGCTGGCCCGCGCGCTCGCGCCGCGGCCGAAGGTGCTGCTGCTCGACGAGCCGCTCTCCGCCCTCGACCTGAAGCTGCGCAAGTCCATGCAGATGGAGCTGAAGCGCCTGCAACTGGAAACCGGCATCACCTTCGTCTTCGTCACCCACGACCAGGAGGAGGCGCTGACCATGTCCGACCGCATCGCCGTCATGTCGGCGGGCACGGTGCGCCAGGTCGGCTCGCCCTGGGACATCTACGACCGACCGGCCGAGCGCTTCGTCGCCGACTTCATCGGCGAGACGAATTTCCTTCAGGCGGAGGTCGCCTCGGTCTCCGGCAACAGCGCCCGCGTGCGCCTCTCCTCCGGCGCCGAGATACCGGCGACCTTCCCCGCCGGCCTCGCCCCGGACGGCAAGGTCACCGTCGTCGTCCGTCCCGAACATGCCCAGGCCGGCCCGCCCTCGCCCGCCGCCCTCTTGCGCGGCACGATCCACGAGATCGTCTATCTCGGCACCGACACCCATCTCCACGTCCATCTGGAGGACGGCAAGGCCTTCACCGTGCGCCAGCAGAACGCCCGCAGCGGCAATTGCGGCTTCGCCAGGGGCGATGCCGTCGGCATCGGCTTCAGCGACGACGTCGCCCAGATATTGAGGGACTGATGATGAGCGGCGCACAGGAAGCCGCCGTCGCGGCCGAGAAAAAGGACATCCGCTCCCGCTGGCTGCTCAGCGCGCCGGCCCTGATCATCATCTTCTGCGCCGCCGTCGGGCCGCTTTTCGTCATGCTGCTCTATTCCTTCATGGCGAAGGGCGACTACGGCGACGTCAAATTCGGCGAATTCTCGCTGGACGGCTGGACCTCGGTCTTCTTCCAGCGCGACATATTCGACGACACGCTCGGCCTTGCCGACGCGCATCTGTCGATCATCTGGCGCTCGCTGCAACTCTCCTTCTTCACGACGATCCTCACCCTGATCCTCGGCTTCCCGACCGCCTATTTCATCGCCACCCGCCCGCCGCATACCCGCGAGGTCTGGGTGTTCCTGGTGACGATCCCGTTCTGGACGAACCTGCTCATCCGCACCTTCGCCATGCAGCAGGTCATCCGCAACGAGGGGCTGCTGAACAATGCGCTGATCTGGCTCGGCATCGTCAGGCAACCCCTGCAGATCATGCACACGGACGCCGCCAACCTGCTCGGCATGACCTATGTCTACCTGCCGCTGATGGTGCTGCCGCTCTACGCCTCGATAGAAAAGCTCGATTTCCGGCTGGTCGAGGCCGGCTACGATCTCTATGCGACGCGCCTGCAGGTGCTGCGGCGCATCGTCATCCCGCTGGTGAAGCCCGGCCTCATCGCCGGCTCCATCCTCGTCTTCATCCCCTCGCTCGGCGCCTATGTCATTCCCCGCGTGCTGGGCGGCGGCAAGAACATGATGCTCGGCAACCTCATCGAGATGCAGTTCGGCTCGGGCCGCAACTGGCCGCTCGGGGCGGCCATGTCCATCACCCTGATGGCGCTGGTGATGGTCGCGCTGATCTTCTACGTGCGCAACGCCTCGCGCGGAGGAGCCGGCCATGCGTAGATCGCGCTTCGACATCCGCGCCCAGCCCGGCTTCGGCTTCATCACGCTCTTCACCTTCTTCTCGCTCTACCTGCCGATCGCCGCGCTGGTCGTCTATTCCTTCAACGGCGCGGAATCGCTGTCGCGCTGGGACGGCTTCTCCACCCGCTGGTTCGCGGCGGCCTGGCAGAACGCCGCCGTGCAGGACGCGGCGATCCGCTCGCTGGTCATCGCGATCTGGGCGGCCGCCATCGCGACCATCGCCGCCACGATGGCGGCGCTGGCGACCACGCGCACGAGGCCCTATCGCGGCCTCACCTTCAAATACGCGCTCATCAACCAGCCGCTGATGGTGCCGGAGATCGTCACGGCCGTGGCGCTGCTCATCGTCTTCTCGCGCGTCAAGGTCTGGACCGGCTATTCGGGCCTCGGCTACCTGGTCGCCGCCCATACGGCCTTCTGCATCCCCTTCGCCTACCTGCCGATCCGCGCCCGCCTCGAAAGCATGGACCTGACGCTGGAGCGGGCGGCGGCGGACCTCTACGCGACGTCCTGGCAGGCCTTCCGCTACGTCACCCTGCCGCTGCTGCGCCCGGCGATCATCGCCGGCTTCATGCTGGCCTTCGTCATCTCGCTGGACGACGTCGTCATCACCGAATTCGTCAAATCCGGCGGGCAGGACACGCTGCCGACCTACATGCTCGGCCAGCTCCGGCGCGAGACCTCGCCGGAGATCAACGCGATCGCGACGGTCTTCCTGGCGCTCTCCACCGCGCTCGTCGTGATCTTCTTCTTCATCAACAGAAAAAAACAGTGACCAGCACAGAGAGGAACAGGCAATGAAAACGAAATGGATGACGACCACGGCGATGGCGGCCGCCGGCCTACTGGTCCTCGCCAATGCCGCCTTCGCGGCCGGCGAGCTCAACATCTACAACTGGGGCGACTATACCAGCCCGGACCTCATCAAGAAGTTCGAGCAGCAATTCGACGTCAAGGTGACGATCACCGACTACGATTCCAACGACACGGCGCTGGCCAAGGTCCGCGCCGGCGGCCACGGCTTCGACATCGTCGTGCCCTCGGCCAACTATCTCCAGATCTGGGTCAAGGAGGGCCTCCTGCAGGAGGCGCGGCCGGACCAGATGGAGAACTTCAAGAATGTCGACGAGCGCTGGGTGGACGTGCCGTGGGATCCGGGCCGCCATTACAGCGTTCCGTGGCAGTGGGGCCTGACCGGCATCGGCGTCAACACCTCCGTCTACAAGGGCGACATCAACACCTCCGCGATCTTCCTCGATCCGCCGGACGAACTGGCCGGCAAGATCAACGTCGCCCCGGAGATGAACGACGTGCTCTTCGCCACGATCAAGTATTTCGGCGGCGACTGGTGCACCATGGACAAGGACGTCCTGCGCAAGGTGCGCGACCAGCTCGTGCAGGCCAAGACGAAATGGCTCGCCATGGATTACAGCGTGACCGAGAAGCTGCCGGCCGGCGACTATGCCGGCGTCTATTACTGGAACGGCGCCATCATGCGTTCGCGCCTGAAGAACCCGGACATCAAATTCGGCTATCCGAAGGAGGGTTTTCCGATCTTCATGGACAGCGTCGCCATCCTGAAGGATGCGAAGAACACCGACAACGCCAAGCTGTTCATGAACTTCATCATGGACCCGGAGAACGCGGCGATGATCTCCGCCTTCGCGAAATACGCCAACGGCATCAAGGGCTCGGACAAGTTCCTGCCGGCCGAGATGCAGTCGGCGCCGGAGCTCGTCATCCCGCCGGAATTCGCATCCGCCGGCGAGTTCCTGCTGAGCTGCGAGCCGGAGACCCAGCAGCTCTACACCAAGATCTGGACCGAACTGCAGAAGTAGGCGGCCGCATAACACAAGGATAACCGCACGCGGGAAGGCCCGCCGCCTTCCCGCGCCCCGGCAGGATGTCTCATGATCAGGACCTTCAAGGACAGGCACGGCTTTGCCCGCGCCGAGGTGACGCTGGCCAACTGGCGCACCGCCCCCTATAGCCGCTGGAGCTTCGAGAATGTGCGCGACCTCGTGCCGACGGCGGTGATCGCCGCCGAGGTCGCGACGGCGGAAACGCCGCTCGAAAGCGCGGCCTTCCTCGACGCGGCGATGGAGACCGGGCTTGCCGGTGCGGCGAGCGCCCGCGCCTTCCTCGACTTCGCCCATACGGACGCCTTCGTCATGATGCGCCGGGGCGAGATCGTCGCGGAACATTACGCGCCGCATGCCGACCCGAACGCGCCGCATCTCGTCTTCTCCATCTCCAAGTCGCTGACGGCGGTCGTCTCCGGCATCCTGGAGGCCGAGGGGCTCATCGAGCCCGACCGGCCGGTGACGGAATACCTGCCGGAGGCCAAGGGCAGCGTCTATGGCGACTGCACCTATCGCGACGTGCTCGATATGCGCGTCAGCCTCGATTTCGAGGAAGCCTATCTCGACCCCCACGGCGCGTTTGCGCGCTACCGCCGCGCCATGCTGTGGAACCCGCCGCTGAAGGACGCCGAGCCCGAGACGCTCGCCTCCTTCCTCCTCACCTTGCGGAAGGCCGAACGGCCGCATGGCGGGCCGTTCTACTACGCCTCGCCCAATGCCGACCTCCTCGGCGTCGTCATCGAGCGCGCCAGCGGCGCGCGCTTCGCCGACCTTGCGTCCGAGCTGCTGTGGAAGCCGATGGGGGCGAAGGGCGATGCCGACGTCACGGTGGACGCGATCGGCACGCCGCGCACGGCCGGCGGTGTCTCCATGACGGCGCGCGACCTCGCCCGCCTCGGCGAACTTTTGCGGAACCATGGCGTGCGCAACGGACGGCAGGTCGTTCCGGAAGGCTGGATCCGCGACATGCAGGAGAACGGCGACCGCGAGGCCTGGCGACAGGGGCGCAATGTCGACCTGCCGAACGGGCGCTACCGCAGCCAATGGTATCAGTCCGGCGAGGCCGACCAGGCCTTCTGCGCCATCGGCATCCACGGCCAGTGGCTCTATGTCGATCCGGGCACCGAGACGGTCATCGTCAAGCTCTCCTCGCAGCCCGAACCGCTCGGCGACGAGGAGAACCAGGACGTCTTCACCTTCTTCCGGGCGCTTTGCGGCCGGTCCATCTGAGCGGCGACGGGAGAGGCCATGCAGAAAGAAGCGAGCTTCATCATCCGCAACGCGCGGGTGCTGACCATGGACGAGGCGAACCCGCGCGCCGCCGCGCTCGCCATTGCCGGCAACCGCATCCTGGCCGTCGGCTCCGAGGCGGCGATCGACGCCTATAGCGGGCCCGACACCCATGTGATCGACGCCGGGGGCGCGACCGTCCTGCCGGGCTTCAACGAGGCGCATATGCACATCTTCGGCGGCTCGGCCGAGCTGCGCGAGCTCTCGCTGATGGGCGTCAAGGGTTTTGACGCGCTGGAACAGGCGTTGAAGGCCTATGCGGCCGCGTATCCGGAGCGTGAGCTGCTGATCGCCCAGCATGCCGACTACACCATCCTTTCCGGCGGCGAGCGCATGACGCGCCATCACCTCGACCGCATCCTGCCGGACCGCGCCGTGCTGATCTTCGCGCCGGACCATCACACCGCCTGGGCCAACACGCTGGCGCTGAAGCTGGGCGACATCCTCGAAGGGCGCGACGTCGGCGTCGGCAACGAGATCGTCATGGGCGAGGACGGCCTCGCCAGCGGCGAGCTGCGCGAGAGCAACGCCATTCGCCCCGTCTCCGCGCTCGGCGAGACGGGCGGGCGCGAAATGCTCGGCGTCGGCACGGGCGGCGACCCGGACCATGTGACGGCGGAAGAGCGGGCCGGCGACATCGCGATCCTCAAGGAGGGCCTCGCCTATGTCGCCTCGCTCGGCATCACCTCGCTCCAGAACATGGACGGCAGCCTCTACCAGCTCGAAATGCTGGAGGAGATCGAACGGACCGCCGGCCTGCCGGTGCGCGTGCGCATGCCCTTCCACATGAAGAACTTCATGCCGCTCTCCGACCTTGAGACCAAGGCCGCCGCCTGGCGCGAGCGCTTCAATTCGGATCGCCTGCGCTCGGATTTCGTCAAGCTCTTCATGGACGGCGTGACGGAGTCTGGCACCGCCGTCTTCATCGACGACTATTGCCACCAGCCCGGCTGGAAGGGCGAGCCGCTGTTCTCGCAGCAGCATTTCGACGAGATCGCCGTCGCCGCCGACAGGCTCGGCCTGCCGGTCGCCGTGCACGCCATCGGCGACGGCGCGGTGCGCATGGTGCTGAACGGCTACGAGGCCGCCGTCAAGGCCAACGGCAAGCGCGACAGCCGCAACCGCATCGAGCATATCGAGGTGGTGCATCCCGACGACATCCCCCGCTTCAGGGAACTCGGCACCGTCGCCTCGATGCAGCCGACGCATCCGCCGGGCAGCGCCGGCCTGCCGCTGGAGCCCTATCTCTCCTATATCGGCGAGGCGCGCTGGCCCCATGCCTTCGCCTGGCGCACGCTGGTCGATGCCGGCGCGCCGATCGTCTTCGCCACCGACTGGCCCGTCTCGCCGCTCGACCCGATGCACTGCATCGAATGCGCCATGACGCGCACGGTCTGGAAGGAGGGCATGAAGGACGAGCGGCTGTCGCTGCACGAGACGCTGGCCGCCTATACGCGAACCGGCGCCTGGGTCGAGTTCATGGAGGACCGCAAGGGCGTGCTGAAGCCCGGCTATCTCGCCGACGTCGTCGTGCTGTCCGCCGACGTGGAGGCGAGCGATCCGGCACGGCTCGCGGCGGTCCGCCCCGTCACCACCATCTGCGACGGCCGCATCACCTATCAGGCGTGACGCACATTCATCCACGCGGCGGATTTCGCCCGTGGTTGTTCAAAGAGCATCGGACGGGGCGCCGGTGGTGCCTCGACTGAAATATTATACATGACACCTTCCGGCGCCCCGTTCGGCGGTTTTTGCCCGCGACTTCGGTCTCTCTGGGAGGATGGCGTTCCATGGGAACAGTAGCGCGCCCCTCCTTCGAGGGAACCATGCACGCCCTCAGGCTTACGGCGCCGCAGCCATGGCTGCCGGTCGGCGCCGTCTTCCACTGCTTCGCACGAACCGGGCCTTTCGACCCCCGGACGTCGTGCGGGCGCGAATCCACCCCTTTGTGTGCCGCACAGGCACGCCCGCCGAATTTATCAGGGAAAGCGGAAGGACCGGCCCGACGCCCCGCCGCATCCCCCGGATCGCCGGAGGGAGACCATTTTCCGCGGACCCGGTGCATGAGGTTGCGCGTCCTTTCCTCACGCCCCGCGCCGACCCCGCCTCGCCGTCACGCCTGACGGTGTATCCGCGGCGGGATGGGGGGATTGTAGGCATGGATCGGGAGGGTGGGGAAAATCGGCGGGCGATTTTCCGGCAAGCGAGGGCTTTGCGGGCGGATGGGTCCTCGGGTCAGGCCCGAGAATCCGCATCACACCCGCAAGGTGGATGCCGGCGCGACGCCAGCCGTGACAAGGCAGACGTTTCGGGACTTTTCCGGCGGCCTGAGCGGCGCCCTTTCAGGCGCGGCCCAAACCTGCCGGAAAGCTTCAGGCCGCGTCCGGGCGGTGAACCGTCTTCACTTCGAGAAAGTCCTCCAGCCCGAAGAGGCCGCCCTCGCGGCCGTTGCCGGACTGCTTGAAGCCGCCGAAGGGGCTGCCGTAGCGATGCGGGCCGCCGTTGATGTGCACCATGCCGGCGCGAAGGCGGGCGGCGACCCGCTCGGCGCGGTCGGGATCGCCCGTCTGCACATAGGCGGCAAGGCCGTAGGGGGTGTCGTTGGCGATCGCGATCGCTTCCTCTTCCGTGTCGAAGGGGATGATCGCGAGGACCGGGCCGAACACCTCCTCGCGGGCGATGCGCATGTCGTTGTCGACGTCGGCGAAGATCGTCGGCCTGACGAAATAGCCGGTCTCGAAGCCCTCCGGCTTGCCGGGGCCGCCGACGAGAAGGCGCGCGCCTTCGGCGACACCTGCTTCGATCAGCGCCTGCACGCGGCCGAACTGGATATGCGAGACGAGCGGGCCGATATGGCCGCCTTCCTCCTGCGGATTGCCGACGGTCGCTTGCCTGCCGGTACGCTCGGCGATCTCGACCGCCTTGTCGTAGACCGAGCGCTCGACGAGCATGCGGGTCGGCGCGTCGCAGGACTGGCCGGAATTGTTGAAGCATTCGGCGACGCCGCCGGCGACGCGGTCCTCGAGGTCCGCATCGGCGAAGACGATGTTCGGCGACTTGCCGCCGAGTTCCAGCGTCACCCGCTTGACCGTCTCGGCCGCGTCCCTGCTGACGGCGATGCCGGCCCGGGTGGAGCCGGTGAAGGACATCATGTCGACGTCCTTGTGCCTGGAGAGCGTCGCACCGCATTCGATGCCGTCGCCGTTGAC
>JBDHSZ010000082.1:0-14615 GCA_039812945.1 Shinella sp. | reverse complement strand
AGAGGTTTTTCAGGTTCCATTCGCTCTGGCCGTGGCGAACGAGGACGAGGGTTCCGCTCATATGGTCTGTCTCCTGAAGTTGAGCATCGTTCCGAAAAGCGGACAGCGGTTTTCGGAGAAAACGATGCGGCGATAAATCAATCGAGCCCGAGCACGTCGAGCATGGAGTAGAGGCCGGGCTTCCTGTCGCGCGCCCACAGCGCCGCCTTGACGGCGCCGCGCGCGAAGATCGAGCGGTCCGTCGCGCTGTGCGACAGCGTCACCGTCTCGCCCTCGCCGGCCAGCAGCACCGAATGCTCGCCGATGACCGAGCCGCCGCGCAGCGTGGCGAAGCCGATCGCGCCGGTGGGGCGCGGGCCGGTATGGCCGTCGCGCACGCGCACGGAATTGTCCGCAAGCGAGATGCCGCGGCCCCTGGCGGCCGCGTTGCCGAGCAGCAGCGCGGTGCCGGAGGGGGCGTCGACCTTGTGCCTGTGGTGCATTTCCAGCACCTCGATGTCCCAGTCGGCGGGGCCGAGCGCGCGGGCGGCCGTCTCGGTGAGGACGCCGAGCAGGTTGACGCCGAGGCTCATATTGCCCGACTTGACGATGCGGGCGTGGCGGGCGGCGGCCTTGATCTTCTCCTCGTCCCCGGCCGAGCAGCCGGTGGTGCCGATGACATGCACGATGCGCGCCTGCGCGGCGAGGCCGGAAAATTCGACGGTCGCGGCGGGGGCGGTGAAGTCGAGCACGCCCTCGGCGGCCACGAAGGCCTCCAGCGGCTTGTCGGTGATGGCAACGCCGATCGGGCCGAGCCCGGCGATCTCGCCGGCATCGCGGCCGACGAAGGGCGAGCCCTCGCGCTCGACGGCGGCGAAGACCTCCGCGCCCTCGATGGCGTGGATTGTGCGTATCAGCGTCTGGCCCATGCGGCCGGCGGCGCCGACGACGACCAGCTTCATTGCGTTGCCGCTCATGCCTGTTCCTGTCCGTTGCTTGCCCGTGCGGCGGGCGCCTGAAGGTTGTTGAGGCGAGCGTAGAGGCCGTTCTTACGGGCGGCAAGCGCCTCGTGCGTGCCTTCCTCGGCCACCGCGCCGTCATACATCACGATGATCTTGTCGGCGCGCACGACGGTCGACAGGCGGTGCGCGATGACGACCACGGTGCGCCCGCTCATCGCCTCGTCCAGCGCCTTCTGCACGGCCTGCTCGGATTCCGTGTCGAGCGCCGAGGTCGCCTCGTCGAGCAGCAGGATCGGCGCGTTGCGCACCAGCGCGCGGGCGATCGACAGCCGCTGGCGCTGGCCGCCGGAAAGCGTCACGCCGTTCTCGCCGACCGGCGTGTCGTAGCCGAGCGGCTGGGCGAGGATGAAGTCGTGCGCATAGGCGTGGCGCGCGGCCTCCTCGATCTCGCCATCCGTGGCGTTCGGCCGGCCGTAGCGGATATTGTCGCGGATCGTGCCCTCGAAGAGATAGGGCTGCTGCGAGACATAGGCGATGCCGTTGCGAAGCGATTGCTTGGTGACATGGGCGATGTCCTGCCCGTCGATCAGGATCTCGCCCTGCGAGGGGTCGTAGAAGCGCGGGATGAGGCTGATGACGGTGGATTTTCCCGCACCCGACGGGCCGACGAGCGCCGTCGTCCTGCCGCCCTCGGCGGTGAAGGAGACGCCCTTGAGGATCGCCTCGTTCTGCCCATAGCCGAAGCGCACGTCCTTGAAGGTGATGGTCGCGGCGGAGATGTCGAGCGGCTTGGCGTCGGCGCGGTCGGCCTGGTGCGGCTTGAGGTCGAGAATCTCGTAGATCATCTGCGCGTTGACGGCGGCGCGCTCCAGCGAGACCTGCAGGCGGGCGAGGCGCTTGGCCGGATCGTAGGCCATCAGCAGCGCGGTGACGAAGGAGAAGAACGCGCCGGGCATCACGCCGCCGTAGATCGAGCGGAAGGCGGCATAGGCGAGCACGCCCGAGATGGCGAAGCCCGCGAAGGTCTCGGTCATCGGCGCGGTGCGCTCGACCAGCCGGGCGATGCGGTTGGAGCGCGACTCGGCCTCGCCGATGATCGCCTCGACCCGGGTCTTCAGCTCGGCCTCCATGGTGAAGGCCTTGACGATGGTGATGCCCTGCACCGTCTCCTGCATGGCGCCCAGCACGTGGCTGTTCAGCTCCACCGCCTCGCGCGTCGCGTTGCGCAGGCGCTTGGAGACGTAGCGCAGGCCGAAGAGCAGCGGCGGCGCGATGACGAAGACGAGCAGCGTCAGCAGCCAGTCCTTGGAGATCATCACGCCGATCAGCGCGATGAGCGTCAGGAGGTCGCGGGCCAGCGACGTGACGGTCATGTTCAGGATGTCGCGGATGCCGGTGACGTTCTGGTTGATCTGCGCGGCGAGATAGGCTGAGCGCGATTCGTTGTAGAAGCCGACGGAGAGCGCCATCAGATGCGAGAACAGCCGGCGCTGGTAGCGCGCGACGATGTTGTTGCCGATCTTGGTGAGGATGACGGCTTCGTAATAGGTGGCGAAGCCGCGCAGCACGAAGGCGGCGAAGATCGAGCCGCAGATGATCAGCACGAGGTCGGCGCGCTTGTTGGCGAAGGCCTCGTTGACGACCGATTCCATGATCCAGGCGGCAAACGCCGTCGTCAGCGCCACCACGGCGAGGCAGGCGATGGCCATGACATAGCCGCGCACATGCTCGCGGCCGTTCTCGGCGACGACGCGCTTGAGAACGGTGGTGACGGTGTCGGAGCTGACGGAATGGCGCTCGGTTCGATTCTTATCGGCCAATAGCTTGACTTTCCTGCACGGTCCTGACGGCGGCCGGTGAAAACCCGCCCGTGGGCCGCTCTATAGGAGGTCGATCCGTCTTTGGCGAGTCCGCGCGGGGCCGAAGCGTCCGCCGCGCCGTCACCTTTTCCAGTGGCGTCCCTCGGTTGCAACACCGAAACGATCCGGCATGCGCGCGAAGGCGGCAAGGCCGGCGAGCGCCGCCACGGGATGGGTGACGACATAGGTCGGGATGGAGGCCAGCAGCGCGCCGTGCGGGGCCTTGTCCTCGAAGGCGGCGCGGAATTCCGGCCCGCGCAGCGCGGGAAGGATTTTTTGCGAGATGCCGCCGGCCAGGAACACGCCGCCCTTCGCCATGAAGATCATCGCCATGTCGCCGGCCACGCGCCCGAGATAGGTGCAAAACAGCGAGACGGTCTCGATGGCCGCGCGGTCGTCCTGCGCCAGCGCCCTGGCGGTGACGTCGGCGGGCGTCGCAAGCGGCGCGTCCGCGCCGTCGGCGGCCGAGACGGCGCGGTAGATGTTCATGATGCCGCGCCCGCAAAGGAGCTGCTCGGCGGAGATGCGGCCCTCGATGGGCTCGAGGAAGGGCCAGATCTGGTAGTCGCGCTCGCTGCGCGGGCCGACATCGACATGGCCGCCCTCGCCGGGAACCGGGATCCAGCTATGGCGGGCATGGACGAGGCCGGCGACGCCGAGCCCTGTGCCGGGGCCGAGCACCGCGCGCGAGGCCGAATGGCGCTCGATGCCGGGGCCGATCTTCTCGCGGTCCTCGTCGCCGAGCGAGGCGACGGCGAGCGCCTGCGCCTCGAAGTCGTTGACCAGCAGCACGTCGTCGAAGCCGAGATTGGCGATCATCTCGCGCGGGCGCACCACCCAGGGGCAATTGGTCAGCGGCACCTCGTCGCCCTCGATCGGGCCGGCCAGCGCCAGGATGGCCGCGCGCGGCTGCACCGAGGTCTTGTCGAGGATGCATTGCTGCAGCGCGTCGTCGATATTCGGGAAATCCGCCGTCTGCACGATGGGGAACTGCCTCGGCTCCGCGAAGGCGTCGACCAGCAGCGCGAAGCGCGCATTTGTGCCGCCGATATCGCCGATAAGGATGGGGAAGGGGAGGTTGGTGTCGTTTTCGCCCGGCCGTGCCATCGATCTGTCCCGTTCGTTGTGAGTGGATGGTCCGTTGTCGCCCTAGGTTGCCGTCATTCGGCCGCGAAGTCGAGCAGGC
The DNA here is from genome assembly GCA_039812945.1 of Shinella sp. Lineage (GTDB taxonomy): Bacteria > Pseudomonadota > Alphaproteobacteria > Rhizobiales > Rhizobiaceae > Shinella. Next base: position 10,629 of record JBDHSZ010000082.1, on the reverse strand, counting down.
GTTCGGCGCTGGCGCGGTTCAGCGCCATCGGAATGTCGTAGACGATGGCGAGCCGCATCAGCGCCTTGACGTCCACGTCATGCGGCATGGGGGTGAGCGGATCGACGAAGAAGATCAGCAGGTCGACCTCGCCGGTGGCGATCAGCGCGCCGATCTGCTGGTCGCCGCCGAGCGGGCCGCTTTTCAGGCGCGTGACGTCGAGCCCGGGACAGGCTTCCAGCACCCGCCCGCCCGTCGTGCCGGTGGCGAAGATCCGCGCCTGCGAAAGCACCTGCTCATATTCGGCGGCAAAGGCCGCCATGTCGTCCTTCTTCTCGTCATGCGCGATGAGCGCGATGCATTTTCGGCGCGACATGGGCGGTCCTCACGATTTTAAATCGATTTGAACGCCTTATACAAAAGCGGCGGGACCTTGAAAAGCCCCGATACCCCCTCTGCCTGCCGGCATCCCCCCACAGGGGAGGAGAAAGGCAAAGGCATGCTTATCGGTCAAAATCGAATGCCGAGAGCGCGGCAGGTTAGCCCCTCCCCCTTGTGGGGAGGGGTTGGGGAGGGGCCTTTACTGGAACGGCCGCGGGATGGGGATCGGCACGATGGCGGGCAGCATCGTGTCGGCGGCGATGACGGATTCGATCGTGCGGCCCGCATCCGCGCCGCTATTCGAGAAGGCGAGCGCGGTGGAGGCGCCGCCATTGCCGCGCCAGGTCACCTCCTGCTCGGAGGCGGGCGAGGCGCCGGCGAGGATCGTGCCGCAGGCCTTGGGCAGGTCCGACAGCTTGAGATACCAGGGCTTCACCGGCTTGGCGTCCTTCTTCGGCTTGGGCTTTTCCCAGGGCTCCTTGGTGAACCACCAGGCGAGCGACTGGTCGCAGCCGTCGCCGGGCGGCACCTTGGCCTGCGGTTTGCAGCCGGCCGCGTCCGCGGGGCATTTGATGCGGATGTGGAAATGCTCGTCATGGCCGTAGATCGGCCGCACCTTGCCGAGCAGCGAACGGTCGCCCTGCCAGGTCTCGCAGAGCTTCTTCTTGATCGCCGGATTGACGAAGACGCGCTCGACCTGCGGGTAGCTCGCCGCCTGCATGACGAGGCGGGCATGGGTCGGCGTCCAGCGGCGCGAATCGACCGTCAGGAACTTGCTCTTGTCGAGCATGGAGGTGAAGGGCAGCTTCTCGCGCTCCTCGGCCGACAGGCGGCGATCCGGCATCGGCGTGAACCAGATGTCGGCGTCGAGGCCGACCTGATGCGAGGCATGGCCCGACAGCATCGGCCCGCCGCGCGGCTGCGAGATGTCGCCGAGCAGGAGGCCCGGCCAGCCGAGCTGCCGGGCGTCCTGCGAGAACTGCTCCAGGAGCGCGATCATGTTCGGATGCCCCCAGCGCCGGTTGCGCGACAGGCGCATGGCCTGCCAGGCCGGGCCGTCCGTCGGGATCGCCACCGCGCCGGCGATGCAGCCCTTGGCATAGGAGCCGTAGGGCGCGGAGGCCATCTTGGCGGGCAGGCGCTTGGAGCCGAACAGCTCCTTGGCCGGCCGTTCCTCGGCCGCAAGCGGCGAGGCGAGCGCGGTCAGCGCAAGGCCGGCGGCGATCAGGCAGGTGGTGAGGCGGGAAAGCAGGAAATGGGCTGGCATCGGTCAGGTCTCGAAGTCGCAATGGTTGCGAAAGGTTAAACGACCATCCTTTCGCAGAAGTGAATCGTCCGACCGGATAGGCGCGGCAAAAACCGCCGCTTTGATGGCGGCCCTGTCATTTGCCCGGATTTTGCCTATTCTCTCGCACATGCTTCGGCAAAGGATACGAAAGGGATTTGGCATGCAGGCAGCCTTCGGGAAAATGGTGTTCGGCGCGGCGCTCGCCCTGTCGCTGGCGGCCGCGGCCGGCGCGCGGGCCGAGGAGCCGGTCTGGCGCACGGGCATCTCCACCATCGGCGAATTGAAGCACCCGGACGGCTTTTCCCATTTCGACTATGTCGATCCGAACGCGCCGAAGGGCGGCGAGCTGAAGCTTTCCGAAACCGGCACCTACGACACGTTCAACCCGATCCTCTCCAAGGGCGAGGTGGCCTCCGGCGTCTCCGCCCTCGTCTTCGACACGCTGCTGAAATCCGCCGAGGACGAGATCACCGCCGCCTACGGCCTGCTCGCCGAGGCCGTCTTCTATCCCGACGACATCTCCTCCGCGACGTTCCGCCTGCGGGCGGAGGCGAAGTGGGCGGACGGCCAGCCGGTGACGCCGGAGGACGTGATCTTCTCCTTCGAGAAATCCAAGGAGCACAATCCGCTGCTCGCCAACTACTACCGGCACGTCGTCTCGGCGGAAAAGACCGGCGAGCGCGACGTCACCTTCCGCTTCGACGAGAAGGACAACAAGGAGCTTCCCAATATCCTCGGCCAGTTCCAGATCGTGCCGAAGCACTGGTGGGAGGGCACGGACGCCAAGGGCAACAAGCGCGATATCGGCCGCACCACGCTGGAGCCGGTCATGGGCTCCGGCCCCTACAGGATCGCCTCCTTCCAGGCCGGCGGCTCCATCCGCTTCGAGCGGCGCGAGGACTATTGGGGCAAGGACCTCAACGTGAATGTCGGCCAGAACAATTTCGGCGCGATCACCTATACGTTCTTCGGCGACCGCAACGTGGAATTCGAGGCCTTCCGCGCCGGCAATGTCGATTTCTACCGCGACAACTCCTCCAGCCACTGGATGACCGCCTACGACTTCCCGGCCGCCAAGGACGGCCGCATCGTGCGCGAGGAGATCGAGAACCCGCTGCGCGCCACCGGCATCATGCAGGCCTTCGTGCCGAACATGCGCCGCGAGAAGTTCAAGGACCAGCGCGTGCGCGAGGCGCTGAACTACGCCTATGATTTCGAGAGCCTCAACCGCAACCTCGCCTATGGCCGGCTCAACCGCATCGACAGCTATTTCTGGGGCACCGAGCTCGCGTCCTCGGGCCTTCCCGAGGGCCGCGAGAAGGAGATCCTCGAAGAGCTGAAGGACAAGGTCCCGCCCGCCGTCTTCACCACGCCCTATACCAACCCGGTCTCCGGCGATCCGAAGCAGACGCGCGAGAACCTGCGCAAGGCCATGACGCTGTTCAAGGAGGCGGGCTACGAGCTGAAGAACCGCAAGCTGGTCAACGTGAAGACCGGCGAGCCCTTCGGCATCGAGATCCTGCTGTCCAATCCCTCGCAGGAGCGCACGGTCCTGCCTTACGTGAAGAGCCTCACCGATATCGGCATCGACGCGCGTGTCCGCACGGTCGACAGCTCGCAATACACCAACCGCGTGCGCAGCTTCGACTACGACATGCTCTACGGCATCTGGGCGCAGACGCTGGTGCCGGGCAACGAGCAGGTCGATTACTGGGGCTCCTCCTCGGTCGACCAGCAGGGCTCGCGCAACTATGCCGGCATCGCCGATCCCGCCATCGACGAATTGATCCGCCGGATCATCTTCGCGCCGAACCGCGCCGAGCTCGTCGCCACCGTCAAGGCGATGGACCGCGTGCTGCTCGCCCATCACTATGTCGTGCCGATGTTCTATTCCAAGTCGGTGCAGGTCGCCTACTGGAACCACCTCGCCCGGCCCGGGGAGCTGCCCTATTACGGCCTCGGCTTCCCGGACGTCTGGTGGTCGAAGAACGCCGCCAAGTGAGCCGGGGCAAATGAGCCGGGGCTTGCGCCGGAAAGCCCGCTGGGCTCCATATAGCGGGAACGAATCACCGCCGCTTCGCGCGGCGGCAGAACGGAAGGGTTGGGCTTGACCGGCTGGACATCCACGCATCCTGGCAAGGCGGGCCGTCGCTGATGGGCGCCTATATCCTGCGCCGCATCCTGCTGATGATCCCGACGATCTTCGGCATCATGGCGATCTCCTTCGCCATCGTGCAGTTCGCGCCGGGCGGCCCGGTCGAGCAGGTGATCTCCGACCTCACCAGCCAGGGCGGCGGCGACCGCCTGTCCGGCGGCGGCGACATGCTGCAGGAAGTCGGGCAGGACAGTGCCTATCGCGGTGCGCGGGGCCTCGATCCCGAATTCATCGCCAAGCTGGAAAAGCAGTTCGGCTTCGACAAGCCGCCGCTCGAGCGCTTCTTCTCGATGATGTGGGACTATATGCGCTTCGACTTCGGCGAGAGCTTCTTCCGCAACGTCTCGGTGGTCGATCTCATCGCCCAGAAGATGCCGGTCTCCATCTCGCTCGGCGTGTGGATCCTCATCTTCTCCTACGCCATCTCCATCCCGCTCGGCATCAAGAAGGCGGTGAAGGACGGCTCGGCCTTCGACGTCTGGACCTCGGGCATCATCATCATCGGCTATGCGGTGCCGAGCTTCCTCTTCGGCATCCTCTTGATCGTGCTCTTCGCCGGCGGTTCCTTCCTCGACTGGTTCCCGCTGCGCGGCATCGTCTCGGACAATTTCGACAGCCTCGCCTGGTGGCAGAAGCCGCTCGACTACATGTGGCACATGACGCTGCCGCTGATCACGCTGCTGCTCTCCGCCTTCGCCACGACGACGCTCCTGACGAAGAACTCCTTCATCGACGAGATCAAGAAGCAATATGTCACGACGGCCCGCGCCAAGGGCCTCACCGAGGGGCAGGTGCTCTACGGCCACGTCTTCCGCAATGCCATGCTGATCATCATCGCCGGCTTTCCCGGCGCCTTCATCTCGGCCTTCTTCACCGGCTCGCTGCTGATCGAATATATCTTCTCGCTCGACGGCCTCGGCCGCCTCGGCTACGATTCCATCGTCAGGCGCGACTACCCGATCGTCTTCGCCACGCTCTTCATCTTCTCGCTGATGGGCCTCGTCGTCTCCCTCGTCTCCGACCTCATCTATACCTGGGTCGATCCGCGCATCGATTTCGAGCGGAGGGACGTCTGATGAGCGCCGTGACCGACACGACCCCCGTCGCTCCGCCGAGGAAGGGCCTGCTCTCGCCGACCAATCGGCGGCGCTGGGAGAACTTCAAGGCGAACCGGCGCGGCTACTGGTCGCTCTGGATCTTCCTCGTCATCTTCGTGCTCAGCCTGTTCGCCGAATGCATCGCCAACGACCGGCCGATCCTCGCCTCCTACAAGGGCGAGCTGCTGTTCCCCGTCGTGATAGACTATCCGGAGGAAAAATTCGGCGGCTTCCTCGCCGAGACCGACTACCGCTCCGATTTCATCACCGAGGAGATCGAGGCGAACGGCTGGATGGTCTGGCCGCCGATCCGCTATTCCTACAGCTCGACCAACGCCAACATCCCGCATTCCGCGCCGACGAAACCCTTCTGGCTGATGTCGAAGGAGGAGCGCTGCTCCGGCTATCCGGGCGGCGCGGCCGATCCGAACTGCAACTGGAGCAACCTCAACTGGCTCGGCACGGACGACCAGGCGCGCGACGTGCTGGCCCGCGTCATCTACGGCTTCCGCGTCTCGGTGCTGTTCGGCCTCGCGCTGACGATCTGCTCGGCCGTGGTCGGCGTCACCGCCGGGGCGGTGCAGGGCTATTTCGGCGGCTGGACCGACCTCCTGATGCAGCGCTTCATCGAGATCTGGTCCTCGATGCCGGTGCTCTACATCCTGCTCATCATCGCCGCCATCCTGCCGCCCGGCTTCTGGATCCTGCTCGGCATCATGCTGCTCTTTTCCTGGGTCGGCTTCGTCGGCGTGGTGCGCGCCGAGTTCCTGCGCGCCCGCAATTTCGAATATGTCCGGGCGGCCCGCTCGCTCGGCGTCGGCAATGCGACGATCATGGTCCGGCACCTGCTGCCGAACGCGATGGTCGCGACGCTCACCTTCCTGCCCTTCATCCTCTCCGGCTCGATCACCACGCTGACCTCGCTCGACTTCCTCGGCTTCGGCATGCCGCCGGGCTCGCCGTCGCTCGGCGAGCTGATCGCGCAGGGCAAGGAGAACCTTCAGGCGCCGTGGCTCGGCCTCACCGCCTTCGTCGTCATGTCCGTCATGCTGTCGCTCCTGATCTTCGTCGGCGAAGCGACGCGCGACGCCTTCGATCCGAGGAAGACCTTCCGGTGAGCGCTCCCGAAACCATCCTCTCCGTCCGCGACCTGTCGGTGGCCTTCCACCAGGGCGGCGACACCTCGCTCGCCGTCGACCGCGTCTCCTTCGAGATAAAACGCGGCGAGGTCGTCGCCCTCGTCGGCGAATCCGGCTCCGGCAAGTCGGTGACGGCCAATTCCGTCCTCAAGCTGCTGCCCTATCCCGCCGCGAGCCACCCGTCCGGCGAGATAGTCTTCAACGGCAGGGACCTGCTGAAGGCCTCGGACGCCGAGCTGCGCGACGTGCGCGGCAACGACATCACCATGATCTTCCAGGAGCCGATGACCTCGCTCAACCCGCTGCACTCCATCGAGCGGCAGATCGGCGAGATCCTCAAGCTCCATCAGGATATCGAAGGCCCCGTCGCCCGTGCGAAAATCCTGGAGCTGCTCAATCAGGTCGGCATCCGCGAGCCGGAAAAGCGCCTCGCCGCCTATCCGCACGAGCTGTCCGGCGGCCAGCGCCAGCGCGTGATGATCGCCATGGCGCTCGCCAACCGCCCGGAACTCCTGATCGCCGACGAGCCGACCACCGCGCTCGACGTCACCGTGCAGGCGCAGATTCTCGAACTGCTCAAGAACCTCAAGGAAGAGCACGGCATGTCCATGCTCTTCATCACCCACGACCTCGGCATCGTCCGCAAATTCGCCGACCGGGTCTGCGTGATGACCAAGGGGAAAATTGTCGAGACCGGCCCGGTCGAGGAGATCTTCACCAACCCGCAGCATGCCTATACGCGGCACCTGCTCGCCTCCGAGCCGCGGGGCGAGCCGCGCCCGGCCGACGACAGCCAGCCCGTCGTCATGGAGGCGGAGGACGTAAAAGTCTGGTTCCCGATCAAGGCGGGGTTCCTCCGCCGCGTGGTGGATCATGTGAAGGCGGTGGACGGCATCGACCTTAAGCTGCGCGCCGGCCACACGCTCGGTGTGGTCGGCGAATCCGGCTCCGGCAAGACGACGCTCGGCCTCGCGCTGACGCGGCTCATCGCCTCCACGGGCCGCATCGCCTTCGTCGGGCAGGACATCGCCGGCCGCTCCTTCGCCGAGATGCGGCCGCTACGCCGGCGCATGCAGATCGTCTTCCAGGACCCCTACGGCTCGCTCTCGCCGCGCATGTCCGTCGCCGATATCGTCGCGGAAGGCCTCAAGGTGCATGAGCCGTCGCTCTCCGAGGCCGAGCGCGACCGCCGCGTCGCCGCCGCGCTGGAGGAGACCGGCCTCGATCCCGCGACCCGTTGGCGCTACCCGCACGAATTCTCCGGCGGCCAGCGTCAGCGCATCGCCATCGCCCGCGCCATGGTGCTCAAGCCCGAATTCGTCATGCTGGACGAGCCGACCTCGGCGCTCGACATGAGCGTGCAGGCGCAGGTGGTCGAGCTGCTGCGCGACCTGCAGGCCAGGCACAACCTCGCCTATCTCTTCATCAGCCACGACCTCAAGGTCGTCCGCGCGCTCGCCAACGACATCATCGTCATGCGCGGCGGCCGCGTGGTGGAGAAGGGCCGGGCGAAGGACATCATCGAGCGGCCGGGCGAGGCCTATACCAGGGCCCTGATGGCCGCCGCCTTCAATCTCGAAGCCGTCCGCAGCGAGACGATCAGCCAGTAGGAAGCAGCATGACGAAAAGCCCGGTCATCATCGATCTGAAATTCGATCAGGAGCAGGTCGCCGCCGCGCTCAAGGGCGCCTTTCCGGGCCGCGAGGTGATCAACCTCGCGCATCCCGCCAGCCGCAACCGCGACCTGTCGGGCATCGACTATGCCGTGGTCTGGAAGCCGGCCGCCGATCTCTTCTCGCGGGCGAAGGACCTCAAGGTCGTCTTCTCCGGCGGCGCGGGCGTCGATCACGTCATGGGCCTTCCCGGCCTGCCGGACGTGCCGCTGGTGCGCTTCGTCGACGAGACGCTGACGACCCGCATGAGCGAATGGGTCGCCATGCAATGCCTGCTGCACCTGCGCCAGCACCGCGCCTACGAGGCGCAGCGGGAAAAGCGTATCTGGCGCGAGCTCGACCAGCCGGAGGCGAAGGACATCACCGTCGGCATCATGGGCTTCGGCGTGCTGGGGCAGGATTCGGCCCGCAAGCTGAGGACGCTCGGCTTCAACGTCATCGGCTGGTCGAAGAGCGGCCGCAAGGTCGAGGGCTTCGAGACCTATGACGAGAAGGGCCTCGACGCCTTCCTCGGCCGCAGCGATTTCCTCGTCGGCCTGCTGCCGCTGACGCCGGACACCAGGGGCATCTACAATACCGGCCTCTTCACCCGCCTCAGCCGCAAGGGCCCGTTCGGCGCCCCCGTCTTCATCAATGCCGGGCGCGGCGGCAGCCAGATCGAGGCCGACATCGTCGCGAGCCTCAACGACGGCACGCTGCACGGCGCCTCGCTCGACGTCTTCCAGCAGGAGCCGCTGCCGCTCGAAAGCCCGTTCTGGTCGATGGACAAGGTCTTCATGACCCCGCACGCCTCCGCCGCCTCCGACGTCGCCGCCCTCTTCCGCCAGGTCGCCGGCCAGATCGAGGCGCTGGAGGCCGGCAGGCCGCTGGAGCATGTGGTGGACCGCGGCGCGGGTTACTGAGCCATGTCGAAGACCACCCGCGCGACACAGGCCCTAGTGAAGGCCGGCGTCGCCTTCACCGTCCATGCCTACGATTACGACCCCAATGCCGACCGCGTCGGCATCCAGGCCGCCGAGGCTCTGGGGGAGGACCCGTCGCGCGTCCTGAAGACGCTGATGGCGGAGGTGGACGGCAGGCCGGTCTGCGTCATCGTGCCGTCCGACCGCGAGGTCTCCATGAAGAAGCTGGCGAGCGCCTTCAAGGGCAAGTCCGCCAGCATGATGAAGCCGGCCGATGCCGAGCGGCTGACCGGCTTCGTCGTCGGCGGCATCAGCCCCTTCGGCCAGAAGAAGCAGGTGCCGACCGCCATCGAGGAGGAGGCGCTGGCGCATGACGCCGTCTACATGAACGGCGGCCAGCGCGGCCTACAGGTGCGCCTCGCCCCGCGCGACGTGGTGGCGGCGCTGAAGGCGATTGCCGCGCCCGTCGTCGCCTGATCTTCTCTTCGCCCCTTTGGCGCACTAAGTTCCCCGCATCGATTTTCAGAAAGCAGGCTGCCATGACCACTCCCTCCGTCGATCCGCAAAAGCTCGAAAAACTCGCCGAGGTCGCCGTGCGCGTCGGCCTCCAGCTCCAGAAGGGGCAGGACCTCGTGATGACCGCGCCCATCGCCGCGCTGCCGCTCGTCCGCCTCATCACCAAGCACGCCTATATGGCCGGCGCGGGCCTCGTCAGCACCTTCTATGCCGACGAGGAGACGACGCTCGCCCGCTATCGCCACGCGCCGGACGAGAGCTTCGACCGCGCGGCCGGCTGGCTCTACGAGGGCATGGCCAAGGCCTATGCCGATGGCGCGGCGCGCCTCGCCATCGCCGGCGACAACCCGATGCTGCTTTCCGGCGAGGACCCGGCCAAGGTCGCCCGCGCCAACAAGGCCAATTCCACCGCCTACAAGCCGGCGCTGGAGAAGATCGCCAATTTCGACATCAACTGGAACATCGTCTCCTATCCGAATCCTTCGTGGGCGAAGCAGGTCTTCCCGAACGACCCGGAGGAGGTGGCGGTCCGGAAACTCGCCGACGCCATCTTCGCCGCCTCGCGCGTCGACGTCGCCGACCCGGTGGCGGCATGGGCCGCGCATAACGCCAATCTGGCGAAACGCTCGGGCTGGCTGAACGGCGAGCGCTTCTCGGCCCTGCACTTCAAGGGGCCGGGTACCGACCTGACGGTCGGCCTCGCCGACGGCCATGAATGGCACGGCGGCGCGTCCACGGCGAAGAACGGCATCACCTGCAACCCCAATATCCCGACGGAAGAGGTCTTCACCACGCCGCATGCGCTGCGCGTCGAGGGCCACGTCTCCTCCACCAAGCCGCTCTCGCATCAGGGGACGCTGATCGACGATATCTCCGTGCGCTTCGAGGGCGGCCGCATCGTCGAGGCGAAGGCCTCGAAGGGCGAGGCGGTGCTGAACAAGGTGCTGGACACGGACGAGGGCGCGCGCCGGCTCGGCGAGGTGGCGCTGGTGCCGCATTCCTCGCCGATCTCGGCGAGCGGCATCCTGTTCTACAACACGCTGTTCGACGAGAACGCCTCCTGCCACATCGCGCTCGGCCAGTGCTATTCCAAGTGCTTCCTCGACGGCGCGAGCCTTTCGCCCGAGCAAATCCGCGCGCAGGGCGGCAATGAGAGCCTCATCCACATCGACTGGATGATCGGCTCCGACAAGGTGGATATCGACGGCATCCGCGCCGACGGCAGCCGGACCCCGGTCATGCGCGCCGGCGAGTGGGCGTGAGCCGCCGCTTGGCCTTCAGAACAGCGAGCCCTGGCGTGGCGCGGGCTTTTCCGCCTCCGCCTTGGCCGGTTTCCGGCGCGGCCCGCCGCCGCCCGATCCCGTGACGGCGTCGACCGTGCCGTCGCAGAATTCGATGGCGATATGGCGGCCGGGGCCGAGCTCCGCCGCGCCCTTGACCGGCGCGCCGTCTTCGTCGCGCACCAGCGCATAGCCGCGCTTCAGCACGTTGCGGTAGGA
>JBDHSZ010000081.1:0-14648 GCA_039812945.1 Shinella sp. | reverse complement strand
CCCAACTATAGATTCATGAGGTATGGGCGTGACTGCTACATTCGACAAGGTTGCCGACATCATTGCTGAAACGAGCGAGATCGATCGCGAGACGATCACGCCGGAAAGCCACACGATCGACGATCTCGGCATCGACAGCCTGGACTTCCTCGACATCGTCTTCGCGATCGACAAGGAATTCGGCATCAAGATTCCGCTGGAGCAGTGGACGCAGGAAGTCAACGAGGGCAAGGTCGCGACGGAAGAGTATTTCGTCCTGAAGAACCTCTGCGCCAAGATCGACGAGCTGCGGGCCGCCAAGGCCTGATGATACGGCGCCCGGCCGCCCTCGGCGGCCCTGTGCCGGACGAACCCGGCGCAAGGGGCTCCCGGCCTGCCGTCTCGGCAGGCCTTTCGGTTTTCGGCGGAGGCATATCCGATGCTGCTAGAATATTTCCAGATGATCGACCGGGTCGAGGCCGTCGACGGCGCGCGCCGCGTGCTCAAGGCCCGCTCCGTCGTCCCGTCGAAGAGCCCGGTCTTCGAGGGCCATTTCCCCGGCATGCCGCTCGTTCCGGGCGTGCTGCTGATCGAGACCATGGCGCAGGCCTCCGGCTTCCTCGTGCTGGCGGCGTCGGATTTTTCGGCCATGCCCTTCCTGATGAGCGTCGACGGCGCCAAGATGCGCACCTTCGTCGAGCCGGACGCGGTGCTCGACATCGAGGCCGTGCTGGAGCATGACGGATCGGGCTATGCCGTGACGAAGGCGAGGATCACCTCGGCCGGCAAGAAGGTGTGCGACGCGCAGCTCAAGCTGCGCACCATGCCCTTTGCCGAGGTGCCGCTCGCCGAGATCGTGCGCAAGCGCGCGGGCGAGGTGGGTTTGTTCGAGGCGCTGGCAGCGTCCGCGGAAGGGAAGTGACGATGGCGAAGGCGAAGAACGATGTGGTGATCACGGGCGTCGGCATCGTCACCTGTCACGGTGTCGGGGCCGAGGCCCATGTGCAGATTCTGGGTAGCGCGGAGGCTCCCGGGCTGAAGATCGAGACGGAGCGCTTTTCGCCCTATCCGGTCCACCCGATGCCGGAGATCGACTGGAACCAGCAGATCCCCAAGCGCGGCGACCAGCGCCAGATGGAGAACTGGCAGCGCCTCGGCGTCTTCGCCGCGGGCCTGGCGCTCGACGATGCCGGCTTCAAGGACGATGCGGACGCCTGCGGCACGATGGACATGATCGTGGCGGCGGGCGGCGGCGAGCGCGACATCAATGTCGATTCGCTGATCGTCGACGAGGGCCTGAAGCGCAACGACCGCGAGCGCCTGCTCAACGAGAAGCTGACGACGGAGCTGCGCCCGACGCTGTTCCTCGCCCAGCTTTCCAACCTGCTCGCCGGCAACATCTCCATCGTGCACAAGGTCACCGGCTCCTCGCGCACCTTCATGGGCGAGGAGGCGGCCGGCATCAGCGCCGTCGAGACCGCCTTCCACCGCATCCGCGCCGGGCAGTCGACGCATACGCTGGTCGGCAGCGCGCTCGTCGCCGAGCGGCAGGACGTCATCCTGCTCTACGAGGCCATCGGCGCGCATGCGACGGGCGGTTGGACGCCGCTGTGGTCGCGCGACCGCGACGCCGGCGGCGGCATTGTCACCGGCTCGGCCGCCGCCTTCCTCATCCTCGAATCCCGCGAACACGCGGAAGCCCGCGGCGCGCGCATCTACGCGACCATCGACGCCATCGGCGGCGACCGCGGTTCGCGTGACGAGGGGCGGCTGGAAGCGCGCCTTGAGCGCCTTGCCGAAGGGGCTGCGGCCGGCGGCGAGACCGTCGTCTTCTCCGGCGCGTCCGGCGCGCATGACATCACGGCGCGCGAGAAGGCGTGGCTCGACAGGCGTTTTGCCGGCAGCGCGGTGCGCGGCTACAGCGCGGCCATCGGCCAGTCGCTGGAGGCGCAGTTCCCGCTCGGCCTCGCGCTCGCCGCGCTGACGCTTGGGTCGGGCGTCAAGGTCGCACCCTATGACGCGGCCGCTGAAGCCGCCATGGACGCTCCCGCCGCGACCGCCGTCGTCACGACGGTCGGCCATTCGCGCGGCGAGGGCGTCGCAATCCTTTCCGCAGAGAAGTGAGGGTCCGGCCATGACGAAAGCCGCTTACAGGGATCATCTCGGCCGTCCCATCGTCGCCGTCACCGGCATGGGCGTCGTCACCTCGCTGGGGCAGGGTCTCAAGGACAACTGGGCGGCGCTCACCGGCGGCGTCTCGGGCATCCACGGCATCACCCGCTTTCCTGTCGACGGGCTGAACACCCGGATTTCCGGCACGGTCGATTTCATCGAGGTGCCCGTCGAGAACCCGGTCGAGCGCTCCTATGCCTATGCCCGCGAGACGACGGACGAGGCGCTGGCGCAGGCCGGCCTTTCCGGCGAGTTCGGCGGCCCGCTGTTCCTCGCCGCCCCGCCGATCGAGCCGGACTGGCGCGACCGCTTCGCGCTCGCCGACCGGGCGCCGGCCTCGCAGCGTCCGGGCGACGCCTATGACCGCTTCCTCGCCGTGCTGCGCGACAATCCGAGCCCGGCGCTGCACGAGGCCTGGGCCTTCGGCTCGATCTCCGAGCGGCTTTCCGACCGCTACGGCACGCGCGGCCTGCCGGTGACGCTGTCGACCGCCTGCGCCTCCGGCGCGACAGCCATCCAGCTCGGCGTCGAGGCGATCCGCCAGGGCCGCACCGACCGGGCGCTCACCGTCGGCACCGACGGCTCGGTGACGGCCGAGGCGCTGATCCGCTTCGCGCTGCTCTCCGCGCTCTCGACGCAGAACGACCCGCCGACCAGGGCCTCCAAGCCGTTCAGCAAGGACCGCGACGGCTTCGTCATCGCCGAAGGCGCGGCGACGCTGGTGCTGGAATCGCTGGAAGCGGCTATCGCCCGCGGCGCCAGGGTGCTCGGCATCCTCAAGGGCTGCGGCGAGAAGGCGGATCATTTCCACCGCACGCGCTCCTCGCCGGACGGCGGCCCGGCCATCGCGACGATCCGCGCGGCGCTGGAAGACGCCGGCATGGACGAGGGCGGCATCGGCTATATCAACGCCCACGGCACCTCGACGCCGGAGAACGACAAGATGGAATATCTCTCCATGTCGGCCGTCTTCGGCGACAAGCTGGCGGGCATTCCGGTCTCCTCCAACAAGTCGATGATCGGCCATACGCTGACGGCGGCCGGCGCGGTGGAGGCGGTGTTCTCCATCCAGACCATGCTCACCGGCACCCTGCCGCCGACCATCAACTACACGAACCCCGACCCGACGATCCCGCTCGACGTCGTGCCGAACGTCAAGCGCGATGCGCACGTTACGGCGGTCCTGTCCAACTCCTTCGGCTTCGGCGGCCAGAACGCCAGCCTCGTCATGACGGCCGAACCGGCCTGATAGGAAACCTGCAATGCGCGCCCTCCAGCTTCTCGACGACCGCAAGCTCGAAATCACCGACATCCCGGAACCGGAGGCTCCCGGCCCCGGCGAGGTGACGCTGCGCGTCAAGGCCGTCGCCCTCAACCATATCGACGTCTGGGGCTGGCGCGGCATGGCCTTTGCCAAGCGCAAGATGCCGCTCACCATCGGTGCGGAAGCGGCCGGCGTCGTCGAGACGCTCGGCCCGGGCGTCTCCAGCGTGCTGCCCGGCCAGCTCGTCTCGATCTACGGCGCGCGGACCTGCGGCCTGTGCAAGCCCTGCCGCGAGAAGCGCGACAATCTGTGCGAACATGTCGGCGGCGTGCACGGTTTCCATCTCGACGGCTTCGCGCAGGAGAAGGTGAACCTTCCCGCCCGCCTGCTGGTGCCCGCACCGCCCGGCGTCGATGCCGTCGCCGCGGCGCTCGCGCCCGTCACCTTCGGCACGGTCGAGCACATGCTGTTCGACAATGCCAAGCTCGAGCCCGGCGAGACGATCCTCGTCCATGCCGGCGGCTCCGGCATCGGCTCGGCGGCGATCCAGCTCGCCAAGAAGACCGGCTGCACCGTCATCACCACCGTCGGCTCGGACGACAAGATCGAGAAGGCGAAGGCGCTCGGCGCCGATCACGTCATCAACTACCGCACCGACCGCTTCGAGGGCGTCGTGCGCAAGCTGACGAAGAAGAAGGGCGTCGACGTCGTCTTCGAGCATGTCGGCAAGGATACCTGGGCGGGCTCCATGCTCTGCCTCAAGCGCGGCGGCCGGCTCGTCACCTGCGGCTCCACCTCGGGCGTCTCGACCGACATGAACCTGATGATGCTGTTCCAGCAGCAGTTGAAGCTGCTCGGCTCCTTCGGCTGCCGCATGGAGAACATGGCGGACGCCATGCAGAAGATGGCGCGCGGCGTCGTCCATCCGGTCATCGACACGGAAGTCACCTTCGACGGCATCGCGACGGCGCTGGAGCGCATGGAATCGCGCCAGATCTTCGGCAAGATCGTCCTCAGGCTGGATTGATCCTCGTGAAGATGATCGTCACGCGCCTCGTCCTGGCGTTCAGGAATCTCAAGCAATGGCTGGTGGCGCAGTTCGCCTTCGGCCTGCTCAACATCCTGAAGCTGCTGCCGGCGGACGGGGCGATCGGCTTCGCCGACCGCCTGGCGCGCTGGATCGGCCCGAAGACGCGCCGCCACAAGCTGACGCTGACCAACCTGCGCAATGCCTATCCGGAAAAGCCGGAGGCCGAGATCGAGGCCATCGCGCTCGACGCCTGGGGCAATATGGGCCGGCTGGCCGCCGAATATGTCTTCCTCGACAAGCTGTTCGATTTCGACCCGGAGAAGACGGAGCCCGGCCGCATCGAGGTCTCGGGCATCCCGCTCTTCGTGGACCTGCGCGACAATCCGCGGCCCTTCATCGTCTTTACCGCCCATACCGGCAATTTCGAGCTGCTGCCGGTCGCCGCCGCGGCCTTCGGGCTGGACGTGACGGTGCTGTTCCGCCCGCCGAACAACCCCTATGTCGCCGACAAGGTGTTCGAGTTCCGCCGCGCGCGGATGGGCGAGCTGGTGCCCTCGCATGCCGGCTCCTCCTTCACGCTCGCCCGCAAGCTGGAGGCCGGCGGGCCGGTCGGCGTGCTGGTCGACCAGAAATTCACAAAGGGCCTGCACACGACATTCTTCGGCCGCGACGTGCAGACCAATCCGCTGCTGGCGAAACTCGTCCGCCAGTTCGACTGCGAGGTCTACCCGGCCCGCTGCATCCGCCTTCCCGGCAACCGCTACCGGCTGGAGCTGGAGCCGGCCATGGCTATCCCGCGCCGCGAGAACGGCTCCGTCGATGTCGAGGCGACGGCCCAGATGCTCAACGACAAGGTGGAGCAATGGGTGCGGGAACATCCCGGCCAATGGCTTTGGTATCATGACCGCTGGAATATAAAACGCGGGCTCATTACTTAAAATCCGCCGCCTATTCTTGCCGGCTTGCGGATGAATACGTTCGTTTTTCCGAATTATGTGACTTTAGGCTCATTCCAGGTTTGACATCCTCCCCCACGCTGTTACGATTTTCCTGGCAGTTTTGGGGGAGGTACGGTCAAAATCCACTTTTTTCCGAATGTATTGAATAATGTAATGTTATGATTGCTGTCGTTTTCAGCAATTCAGGGAGCGCCTATTGAAAGCTCTTGTAGAGTTGTTCTGGTTCAAGTATTCGCAACTCCAGCACGCGGTCGAGACCGGGAACGAGAGTCTCGTTTGCATGCTGGACAAGGAAATCGAGCCGGCCCTTGCGGCCGTGTTGCAGAGGGAGGCGCAGGATGCCTCCGAACTCCGTTCCCAGTTTCAGTTCGTGGTGGACCTTCTGCGGGAGGAATCGGACGACCGGGCCTGCGTGCGCCGGCAGGCGCATCACATCAAGCTGCTGCTGGATCGCTATTTCGGCGCCGGGGAGACGGCAAGGCCGTTCGGTCTCGCCGAGGTCCAGGGCGCGCGTTCCGCGGCTGCCCCGCGCGTCGCGGAGGACGGACTGCTCAACGAGGCGATCCTCGACAGCCTGCCGGACCGTGTCGCGGTGATCACGCCGGATTACCGCTACCTCTATTCCAACCCGCTCAATGCCGAGCGCTTCAGCGAGAAGCCCATCGATCTCGTCGGGCGACACGTGGTCGAGTTCATCGGGTCGCAGCGTTTCGAGAGCCGGGTGAAGCCGCATCTCGACCGCTGCTTCGCGGGGGAGGTACTGGAATACGACTATGTTTCCACCCGGCGCGAGGACGCCGTGACGCGCTGTCGCATGACGCCCTGCATATCGAGCGCCGGCAGCGTGCTGGGGGCGATCCTCGTGCTCCAGGACCTCCTGGAGACGCGCGACCCGATAGCGGCTTAGCCCGCGGCGTTTCCGCGTCCTGCCCCAGCCTCTGGTTTTCGGCGCATTATCCGGCGCCGAAGCGACTTCGCTTCGGCTGGAAATGCCTAGGAGGCGAGGCCGGAGCCGCGCAGCATGAACTGCTGCTCGAAGGCGATATGGCGCCGGATCGATTCGAAGAAGCCGCGGAGCATGTAGCCCGCGGCTTCCGCGTTCACCGTGCCGTCGCCGCTGCCGAGCCGGTTCAGCGTGTCGGTCAGTTCCTCGGCGAAGCATTCGTCCTCGACATGCTCGAACTTCAGCCGGGCGATCGAATCGGTCAGCTCCCGGTCGCCGGAGGCATTGGTCGCCAGCATCGGGAACAGCGCCTCCTCCTCATAGCGATGGATGCCGTTTATCAGCGGAATCAAGGATTTCGCGGCGTAGATGCATTTCTGCCGGTTGATGTTGGCCGGCAGGCTGTCGGCAATCTCCTCCAGCGCGGTGCACAGCGTCAGTTGCGCGTCGTGCGCCTTCTTCAGCCAGTCGAGCGAAACGGCGTCCGTCGGGCGATCCGAGAGCAGCCGGGCGATGCCTGTATAATCCGTCATGTCGTGTTCCTCCTCGTTCCGGAAGGGCCGCGGCTTTTCCGACGCGCGGCTGCGTCAACCTGTCCCTTGATGCCGCCGGCCTCCGCTCGCCGCCTTGATCCATGTCAAGGCTGGTTTGTGCGGCATCTGCGAAGGCTCAGTCGAGCGTAATGGCCGATTCCGCGCGGGAGCCGGTCGTTGCGGGAAATCGACGAGTTGGGGGATGCCAACGATGAAATATGTAACGGAAACGATCGTCCTGGCCGTGGGGGCGTTCATCGCGCTGCTCGGCGCGGCTTTTGCCCAGGACAGGCTCTTCGAGGCCCATATGTGGGTCCTCTTCTTCGTGCTGCTTGCCAGCACGCTCTTCATGGTGCGGCGCATCTCCTTTGCGCCGGCCGGTCCCGCCCGGTCCTCGCAGGACGACGGCGGCTATTTCGACGACGTCGTCAAATACGGCGTCATCGCCACGGTGTTCTGGGGCGTCGCCGGCTTCCTCATCGGGGTCGTCGTGGCGCTGCAGCTCGCCTTTCCCGATCTCAACATCGAGCCCTGGCTGAACTTCGGCCGCATGCGCCCGCTGCACACCTCGGCCGTGATCTTCGCCTTCGGCGGCAACGCGCTGATCGCCACGTCCTTCTACGTCGTGCAGCGCACCTCGCGGGCCCGCCTGTTCGGCGGCAATCTCGGCTGGTTCGTGTTCTGGGGCTATCAGCTCTTCATCGTCATGGCCGCCACCGGCTATCTGCTCGGCATCACGCAGGGCAGGGAATATGCCGAGCCGGAATGGTATGTCGACCTCTGGCTCACCGTCGTCTGGGTCGCCTATCTCGTCGCTTTCCTGGGCACGATCATGACGCGCAAGGAACCGCACATCTATGTGGCGAACTGGTTCTACCTGTCGTTTATCGTGACGATCGCCATGCTGCACATCGTCAACAACCTGGCGATCCCGGTCTCCTTCCTCGGCGTGAAGAGCTATTCGGCCTTCTCCGGCGTGCAGGACGCGCTGACGCAGTGGTGGTACGGCCACAACGCCGTGGGCTTCTTCCTGACGGCCGGCTTCCTCGGCATGATGTACTATTTCATCCCCAAGCAGGTGAACCGGCCGGTCTATTCCTACCGCCTGTCGATCATCCACTTCTGGGCGCTGATCTTCATGTATATCTGGGCCGGCCCGCACCACCTGCACTATACGGCGCTGCCGGACTGGGCGCAGACGCTCGGCATGGTCTTCTCGGTCATGCTCTGGATGCCCTCCTGGGGCGGCATGATCAACGGCCTGATGACGCTTTCGGGCGCCTGGGACAAGATCCGCACCGACCCGATCGTGCGCATGATGGTCATGGCCGTCGCCTTCTACGGCATGGCGACCTTCGAGGGCCCGATGATGTCGATCAAGGCGGTCAACTCGCTCAGCCACTACACGGACTGGACCATCGGCCACGTGCATTCGGGCGCGCTCGGCTGGAACGGCCTCATCACCTTCGGCGCGATCTACTTCCTCGTCCCGAAGCTGTGGAAGCGCGAGCGGCTCTACTCGATCCGTATGGTCAACTGGCACTTCTGGCTCGCCACCCTCGGCATCGTCGTCTATGCGGCGGTCATGTGGGTCGCCGGCATCCAGCAGGGCCTGATGTGGCGTGAATACGACGAGCAGGGCTTCCTGGTCTACTCGTTCGCCGAAACGGTCGCCGCCATGTTCCCCTACTACGTGCTGCGCGCCGTCGGCGGCGGGCTGTTCCTCCTGGGGGCGCTCATCATGGCCTACAACGTGACCATGACAATCCTCGGCCATCAGCGCGACGAGGCCCCGATCCCGGGCGCCGCGCCCGCCCTGCAGCCGGCCGAATAGGAGGGGACACGATGTCCATTCTTGATAAACACGCCCTCATCGAACGCAATGCCACGCTCCTGCTGGTCGGCTCGCTGCTCGTCGTCTCCATCGGCGGCATCGTCGAGATCGCCCCACTCTTCTACCTCGAGAACACCATCGAGAAGGTGGAGGGCGTGCGGCCCTACTCGCCGCTGGAGCTCGCCGGCCGCGACATCTATGTCCGCGAGGGCTGCTATGTCTGTCACAGCCAGATGATCCGGCCGTTCCGCGACGAGGTGGAGCGCTACGGGCATTACTCGCTGGCGGCGGAATCGATGTACGACCATCCGTTCCAGTGGGGCTCGAAGCGCACGGGGCCGGACCTCGCCCGCGTCGGCGACCGCTATTCGAACGAATGGCACGTCCAGCACATGACCGAGCCGCGCTCGGTCGTGCCGGAATCGGTGATGCCGAGCTACGCCTTCCTCAAGGAGACGACGCTCGACGTGAGGAACGTCGCGATGCATCTGTCGGCGAGCCGCGCCGTCGGCGTGCCCTATACCGACGAGATGATCGAGAACGCCGAGGCCGACATCAAGGCGCAGGCCGACCCGAACGCCGACACCTCCGGCGTCGAGGCCCGCTACCCCAAGGCCAAGCTCGGCGACTTCGACGGCGATCCGACGACGCTCACCGAGATGGATGCGCTCGTCGCCTATCTGCAGATGCTCGGCACGCTGGTGGACTTCTCCACCTACGACGACGCCGCCGGCTATCGCTGAGGAGGGGCCCATGGAAACCTATACCGCCATGCGCCACTTCGCCGATAGCTGGGGCCTGCTCGCCATGACGCTGTTCTTCCTGGCCGTCGTTCTCTTCACCCTTCGCCCGGGCGCCCGCAAGGCCGCCGAACGGGCCGCTGAAATCCCTCTCAAGGAGGACTGATCATGGCCGAGAAGCATATCGATGAAATCTCGGGCGTCGAAACCACCGGGCACGAATGGGACGGCATCCGCGAACTGAACAACCCGATGCCGCGCTGGTGGGTCTGGACGTTCTACGCCACGATCCTGTGGGCCATCGGCTACAGCATCGCCTTCCCGGCCTGGCCGCTGATCTCGGATGCGACGAGAGGCGTGCTCGGCTGGTCGAGCCGCGCCGACGTCGCCGCCGAGCTCGCCAGCGCCAAGGAGGCGCAGGCCGGCTTCGTCGACAAGATCGCCCAGTCGTCGCTGGAAGAGATCATGGCCGATCCGCAGCTCTCGCAGTTCGCCATCGCGGGCGGCGCCTCGGCCTTCAAGGTCAATTGCGCGCAGTGCCACGGCTCGGGCGCGGCCGGTGCCGCCGGCTTCCCCAACCTCAACGACGACGACTGGGTCTGGGGCGGCACGGTGGAGGACATCTACCAGACGATCGCCCACGGCATCCGCCATCCGGGCGACGAGGAGACCCGCACCTCGGAGATGCCCGCCTATGGCGACATCCTCCAGCCGGAGGAGATCAAGCAGGTCGCGGCCTATGTCATCAGCCTGACGGGCACGCCGTCGGATGCGGCGCTGGTCGAGCCCGGCAAGCAGATCTTCGCCGACAATTGCGCGGCCTGCCACGGCGAGGACGCCAAGGGCATGCGCGAGATGGGCGCCCCGAACCTTGCCGACGCCATCTGGCTGAAGGGTGAGGGCGAGG
The DNA here is from genome assembly GCA_039812945.1 of Shinella sp. Lineage (GTDB taxonomy): Bacteria > Pseudomonadota > Alphaproteobacteria > Rhizobiales > Rhizobiaceae > Shinella. Next base: position 4,287 of record JBDHSZ010000081.1, on the reverse strand, counting down.
CCGCCGTCGCCGCGCAGGTCCGCTCCCCCAAGCACGGCGTCATGCCCGCCTGGCTGCCCCGCCTCGGCGACCCGGCGGTCAAGCAGCTCGCGGTCTTCGTCCATTCGCTGGGCGGCGGCGAGTAGGCAAGCGCCTGGCATTGCAAGAAAAGAAGGCCGCGGTTTCCGCGGCCTTTTTTGTGTGTAGGCGTCTCGTCTCGCCTTTGATCCGTGCAAGAGGTGCCGTGGGGGGGGGCCTCGGGTCGAGCCCGAGGATGACGACAGGAGAAGGGTTTGGTGACGAAAGCAACGTCACCGCATGCCGCACCGTTTTATGAACAGGCAACGTTTCCTCCCCTCCGTCATCCTCGGGCAGGTTTTGACGGAGACCGACATATGTCGGTCATCCGTCAGGCTCGGGCTCGACCCGAGGATCCAGGCGGCACCTACAGCGTGGATGATCGACCCGGTCTGCCGCGGCGAAGGGCGTCCCGGCATTCTCACGCCACGACCGTATTCCGGCCCGCCGATTTGGCGCGGTAGAGATTGCGGTCGGAGGCCGCGAGCGCCTCGGCGGGGTCGAAGCGGGGGGCGCAATGGAAGGCGCCGATGCTGATGCCGAGCGCGATGCGGATGCCGGCCGGCGTGCGCAGGTCGATCGCCGCCACCGCTTCGCGGATCGTCTGAGAATGGTCGAGCATGCGCTCGGGCGTGGCGTCCGGCAGGAAGACCGCGAATTCCTCGCCGCCGAGGCGCCCGACGAGGTCGCCCGCGCGCGACAGGCGGGACAGCAACCGGCCGACCAGCGCCAGCGCCTCGTCGCCCGCCGCATGGCCGAAGCGGTCGTTGACCGACTTGAAGTGATCGATATCGAGGAAGAGAAGGCCGCCATGGGCGCCGGCGCGGCTCAGCGCCCCGAGCTCGGCAAGGAAGGCGGCGCGGTTGAGCAGGCCGGTCAGCCCGTCGCGCCGCGCCTGGTGCTGCAGGCGGGCATAGGCGTCGGCGAGCTGGTCCCTTGCCTGGGCGAGGGCTGTGTTCGCGGCGCGGAGCCGCTCCGCCTGCCAGAAGTGCAGCATCGAGGCGGGGAGGGAGATGGCGATGGGGCAGACGATGGTCATGACGAGACCGGCGCCGGCCACCCTGCCGCCGAGCATCGGCACGAAGGCGAAGCTGATCAGCAGCGATGCGAGCAGGGAAAGCACCGCCACGGCCAACGACCTGCCAACAATCCTGTACATCGAACGAGCCCGCGCCTGTTGAACCCCAGGCCCTGACTAGGAGCCTCTGATTGATAAAACCTGAACTTCTTTGCTAAAAGTCGCGGGACTCACGACGTCAGGTGGCGTTCCTATCGGTCGGACCAGATCGCCAGTTCGTAGCCGTCGGGGTCGGTGAACTGGAAGCGCCGGCCGCCGGGGAAGTCGAAGATCGGCTTGACGATGCTGCCGCCGGCCTTCTCCACGCGGGCCAGCATGTCCTCCAGGTCGTCGGCGAAGAGGATGACGAGCGGCCCGCCCGCCGGGCTGACGGGGGCGAGCGTCGTGAAGCCGCCGGTCAGCCTTCCGTCCTGGAACTCGCAATAGTGCGGGCCGTAATCGGTGAAGGTCCAGCCGAAGGCGTCGCCGTAGAAGGCCTTGCTCCGCGCGATGTCCGCGACGTTGAACTCGATATAGTCGATCCTGCGATCCGCACCCCTGCCGCTCATCGCGCCGTCTCCTCTGCTTCCATCAGCCTTGCCAGCGTATCGAGATCGCGCGCCACATGCGCCGCGTCCCGCTCGAATGCCGCGTCGTCCATGTCCGGCTGGCGCAGCAGCGTGAACATCACCTCGGCCCCGTCGCCGTTCGGCACGACGCGCAGCGCGTTCTCCACCCGCGTGCCGTCCGGCAGCGTCACCCAATGGTCGAGGACGCCGAAATCGTTCGGCGGGGCGAAGCGCACGCGCACGGCGCCGATCGGCCCGCCGTCGGCGATCCACTCGTCGCCGTCGCGGGTCAGCCCCGAGGCGAGGCCGGAGGCCCAGAGCGGCATGGCCTCGGGCCGCGCCGCGAAAGCGTGGACGGCACGCCAGTCGCGCCGGATCGTCCGGTGGATGATGCGGGCGGGAAGCGGTGTCATCGCGGTCTCCTCTTTACCCGACTATAGGAATGCCGTAGATAAATGTCGAACAAAAAGTGAACGATCTGCCATGGTATCGACGGCGGTCCATTTCGCACGCGGCCTCGTGCGGCAACCCGCCACGCCATTGCCCGCGCAAAACTTGACGTAGATCAACGATGGCAGTCCGCGTTGGCGTCATTGTGCCAGCACAACGACAGGTGCGACCGACCCCATGCAACAGAATTCCACCACCATCGATAATTCCGTCGAACGTCACGAGGCCGAGGCCGTCAATTCGGCGAAGGTCCGCAAGCCGCTTTACGAAAAGCGCAAGAAGATATTCCCGAAGCGGGCGGAAGGCCGGTTCCGGCAGTTCAAGTGGCTGGTGATGCTGATCACCCTCGGCATCTACTACCTGACGCCATGGATCAGGTGGGATCGCGGCCCGCATGCGCCGGACCAGGCCGTGCTGGTGGATCTCGCCGGACGGCGATTCTATTTCTTCTTCATCGAGATATGGCCGCAGGAATTCTTCTTCGTCGCGGGCCTGCTGGTCATGGCGGGGTTCGGACTTTTCCTCGTCACCTCGGCGGTCGGGCGCGCCTGGTGCGGCTATGCCTGTCCGCAGACCGTCTGGGTCGACCTCTTCCTCGTCGTGGAACGGGCGATCGAGGGCGACCGCAACGCCCGCATCAAGCTCGATGCCGGCCCCTGGACCTTCGACAAGGTCTGGAAGCGGGTCAGCAAGCACGCCGTCTGGCTGGTGATCGCGGTGGCGACCGGCGGCGCGTGGATCTTCTATTTCGCCGATGCGCCGACGCTGCTCCTCGATTTCGCGACGCTGCAGGCCCCGCCCGTCGCCTATATCACCGTCGGCATCCTCACCGCCACGACCTATGTCTTCGGCGGCCTGATGCGCGAGCAGGTCTGCACCTATATGTGCCCCTGGCCGCGCATCCAGGCGGCGATGCTGGACGAAAGCTCGCTGGTCGTCACCTATAACGACTGGCGCGGCGAGCCGCGCACCCGGCACGCCAAGAAGGCTATCGCCGCCGGCGAGAACGTCGGCGATTGCGTCGACTGCAACGCCTGCGTCGTCGTCTGTCCCATGGGCATCGACATCCGCGACGGCCAGCAGATGGAATGCATCACCTGCGCGCTGTGCATCGACGCCTGCGACAACGTGATGGACAAGCTCGGCAAGGAGCGCGGCCTCATCGCCTATGCGACCCTTTCGGACTATTCGGCCAATATGGCGCTGGCGACGGCCGGCGGCACGGTTGCGATCGATCCCAAGCGCGTGCGCGACGCCGACGGCGGCTTCGACGGCAAGGTCAAGCATTTCGACTGGCGCATCATCTTCCGCCCGAGGACGCTGCTCTACTTCGGCGTCTGGTCGCTCGCCGGGCTGGCGCTGCTCTTCGCGCTGCTGTCGCGCGACCGGCTGGACCTCAACGTCATCCACGACCGCAATCCGCAGTTCGTCGTCGAATCGGACGGCTCGATCCGCAACGGCTATGCCGTCAAGCTGCTCAACATGATCCCCGAGCCGCGCGTCATCACCGTCTCCCTCGAGGGCATGCCGGGCGCGACCATGAAGATATCCGGCCATGACGGCGTGGACGGCCGCACGGTCGACGTGCCGGTCGACCCGGACAAGGTGACGGCGCTGCGTGTTTTCGTCACCCTGCCGAAGGATCGGCTTGCGGAAGCGGCCGAAGGCTTCCAGATTGTCGCCGAGGACCGTCAGGGCCACGAGCGCGACGTCTATTCCGCCAACTTCAACACGCCGGGAGCAAAGTGATGACTGCAGAACGCAAGGCTGAGGGCTTCGTCTTCACCGGCTGGCACATGCTGGGCGTCATGGTGCTGTTCTTCGGGACGATCATCACCGTGAACCTCATCATGGCCTGGAACGCCACCCATAGCTGGAGCGGCCTCGTGGTGCAGAACACCTATGTCGCCAGCCAGCAGTTCAACGACAAGGTCGCCGAAGCCAAGGCGCTCGCCGCCAGCGGCATTACGGGCGAGCTGACGATCGAGGGCGGCCGCGTCGCCTATCGCGTCGTCGACGCCGTGGGCGCGCCCCTGATCGCCGACGACGTCTCGGCCGTCTTCAAGCGCCCGGTGGACGAGCGCGAGGACTTCACCCTCGCGCTGCAGCCGGCCGGGCAGGGCCTGTTCACGGCCGAGCGCGCCATGCCGGCCG
>JBDHSZ010000080.1:0-14879 GCA_039812945.1 Shinella sp. | reverse complement strand
CGGCGCTCATCCTGCCGGACGCAAAGCTCGACGCCATCTGCTATTCCTGCACGTCGGCCTCGGTCGTCATCGGCGACGCGCAGGTGAAGGCTGCGGTGAAGGCGGCCAAGCCGGCAGCCGCCGTCGTCACGCCCACCGCCGCCGCCGTCTCCGGTCTCAAGGCGTTTGGTGCCAGGCGCATTTCGGTGCTCACGCCCTACACGCGCGAGACCAGCCGGCCGATGGCCGATTATTTCCGCGCACTCGGCTTCGATATCGCCCGCTTCACATGCCTCGGCCTCACCGACGACCGGGAAATGGCGCGGATCGCGCCGCAAGAGATCGTCGCCTTCGCGAAGGAGACCATGGCGCCGGATTCCGATGCACTCTTCATCTCCTGCACGGCCGTTCGCGCGGCCGGCGTCGCCGCCGAAATCGAGGCCGCCATCGGCAAACCCGTCGTCACCAGCAACCTCGCCACCGCCTGGGCCTGCCTGCGCCTGTGCGGTGACGAAGCGCCACGGCCGGCGCTTGGCCGGTTGATGACGCTCGCCTATCCGGGGCGCTGAACCATGACGAATGCGACCCTTCCCGTAACACTGGCGGATATCGAGCAGGCGGCCCGCCGTATCGAGGGTCGCATCCTGCGCACGCCGTTCGTTCTCTCCGCGGCCTTGTCGGAGCGCCTGGGCGTGCCGGTCGGCCTGAAACTCGAACATCACCAGACGACCGGCAGCTTCAAGCTGCGCGGCGCGACCAATGCGGTGCTTTCCCTTTCGCCGGAGGAACGGGCACGCGGCGTCGTGGCGGCCTCGACGGGCAATCACGGCCGGGCCCTTGCCTATGCCGCCAAGGCCGAAGGCGCCGTCGCGACGATCTGCATGTCCAATCTGGTGCCGGAAAACAAGATCGTGGAAATCCGCCGGCTCGGCGCCGATGTCCGCATCGTCGGCCGGTCGCAGGACGAGGCGCAGGTCGAGGTGGACCGGCTGGTGGCCGAAGACGGCCGCGTCATGGTGCCGCCCTTCGACGACCCGGCGATCGTTGCCGGGCAGGGCACGCTCGGGCTGGAAATCGTCGAGGCGATGCCGGATGTCGCGACGGTGCTCGTGCCGCTTTCCGGCGGCGGGCTGGCGGCGGGTGTCGCCGCGGCGGTCAAGGGCCGTTCGCCGAAGACTCGCGTCATCGGCCTCACCATGGCGCGTGGCGCGGCGATGAAGGCGAGCCTCGATGCCGGGCGGCCGGTGCAGGTCGAGGAGGTGGCGAGCCTGGCGGATTCGCTCGGCGGCGGCATCGGGCTCGACAATGCCGTGACCTTCCCCATGTGCCGCGCGCTCCTCGACGATGTGGTCCTGCTTTCCGAAGCCGAGATCGCCGCCGGCATGCGGCACGCCTATGTGCAGGAGCGCGAGGTGATCGAAGGCGCCGGCGCGGTCGGCATCGCGGCCCTGCTCGCCGGCCGGCTTGGCCGACTGGATGGCCCGGTGGCCATCGTCCTGTCCGGCCGCAATGTGGATATGAGCCTGCACCAGCGGGTCATGAATGGCGAGGAGACGGCATGACGAAGATGAGGATCCTCACCGAAGCGGAGCTTCGGCGCATCGTGCCGCTCGATCTCGAAGCCATCGCCTGCGTCGAGGATGCCTTCCACGCGCTCGCAACCAAGGCCGTCGTCATGCCGCCGATCCTGCGGCTGGACATGCCGGAGCAGCGCGCGGAGGTCGACGTGAAGACCGCTTACGTTCCGGGTCTCGATGGTTTTGCGATCAAGATCAGCCCCGGTTTTTTCAACAACCCGGCCATCGGCCTGCCGAGCACCAACGGCCTGATGGTGCTGTTCTCGACAAAGACCGGGCTCGTGCAGGCGGTGCTGCTCGACAACGGTTATCTGACGGATGTGCGCACGGCCGCTGCCGGCGCCGTCGCGGCGCGTTATCTCGCGCGCCCTGACGCCGCTGTGGCGGCCATCTTCGGCGCGGGCATGCAGGCAAAGCTGCAACTGGAAGCGCTGAGCCTCGTGCGCCCGATCCGCGAGGCGCGCATCTGGGCGCGCGATGCGGCGAAGGCCGAGGCGGTTGCCGCGGAGCTGACGCTGAAGTTCGGCTTCCCCGTCCACGCGAAAGCCGATGGCCGGGCGGCCGTCGATGGGGCCGACATCGTCGTCACCACCACGCCGTCGGAAACGCCGGTGCTCAGAGCCGAATGGCTCCAGCCCGGCCAGCACGTCACGGCGATGGGCTCGGATGCCGAGCACAAGAACGAGATCGAGCCGGCGGTCATCACCGGCGCCGGGCTCTATGTCGCCGACAGCCTGAAGCAGACCCGCCGTCTCGGCGAGCTGCATCATGCCATCGAAGCCGGCCTCGTGAGCGAAGGTACGGGCTTCCCCGAACTCGGCGAGATCATCGCCGGGCGCAAACCGGGCCGCAGCGGCCCCGAGCAGATCACCGTGGCGGATCTCACCGGCACGGGCATCCAGGACACGGCCATCGCAACCCTTGCCGCCGCCCGCGCGGCAGCGGCAGGCGCGGGCACGACCTTCGAGAGTTGAGACCGGCTTTTCGCCGGGTATAGAGGAAAAACCGATGAAACAAGCGAACCTGAAGTTCTCACTTCCGGAATATGAAGCACGTCTTCAAAAAACGCGGAAGGCTATGGAAGCCAAGGGCATCGATGTGCTGATCTGCAGCGATCCGTCGAACATGAACTGGCTGACGGGCTATGACGGCTGGTCCTTCTACGTGCACCAGTGCGTCGTGGTGCCGCCGACGGGCGAGCCGATCTGGTATGGCCGAGGGCAGGATGCCAATGGCGCCAAGTTCACCGCCTATCTGAAGCACGAGAACATCATCGGCTATCCCGATCACTACGTGCAGTCCACCGAACGCCACCCGATGGATTATCTGGCAGCCAAGCTGACGGAGCGCGGTCTCGACAAGCTGACGATCGGCGTAGAGATGGACAATTACTGGTTCTCGGCCGCCGCCTTCGCCGCGCTCACGAAGCACCTGCCGAACGCCCGCTTCGTCGATGCGACCGCGCTCGTCAACTGGCAGCGCGCGGTGAAGAGCGAGACGGAAATCAAATATATGCGCAACGCCGCGCGCATCGTTGAGAAGATGCATGAGCGGATCTTCGACAAGATCGAGGTCGGCATGCGCAAATGCGATCTGGTGGCGGAGATCTACGATGCCGGCACGCGCGGCGTCGACGGCATCGGCGGCGATTATCCGGCCATCGTGCCGCTTCTGCCCTCGGGCGTCGAGGCCTCCGCCCCGCATCTCACCTGGGACGACCGGCCGATGAAATCCGGCGAGGGCACGTTCTTCGAGATCGCCGGCTGCTACCATCGCTACCATGTGCCGCTGTCGCGCACCGTCTTCCTCGGCAAGCCGACGCCGGCGTTCATCGAAGCGGAGAAGGCGACGCTGGAGGGCATGGAGGCGGGCCTTGCGGTAGCAAAACCCGGAAACACCTGCGAGGACATCGCCAATGCCTTCTTCGCGGTCCTCAAGAAGTACGGCATCGTCAAGGACAACCGTACGGGCTACGGCATCGGCGTTTCCTATCCGCCGGACTGGGGCGAGCGCACGATGAGCCTGCGCCCCGGCGACAGGAGCGAGCTGAAGCCGGGCATGACCTTCCACTTCATGACGGGCCTCTGGCTGGAAGACATGGGCTTCGAGACGACGGAAAGCATCCTGATCACCGAGACCGGCGTCGAATGCCTCGCCAATGTGCCTCGCAAGCTTCTCGTAAAGGATTGAGCCATGGCGGACCATGATCTTCGTCCGTCGCCGATCAGCGCCACGGTCGATTTTTCGGCCGGGGGCGTCCAGCATGGCTTCCTGCGCCTGCCCTACAGCCGGGACGATTCCGCCTGGGGTTCGGTGATGATCCCGCTGACGGTGGTGAAGAACGGGGAGGGGCCGACGGCCCTTCTCACCGGCGGCAACCACGGCGACGAATATGAGGGGCCGATCGCGCTCTTCGATCTCGCCCGCAGGCTGAAGGCCGAGGACGTTTCCGGCCGCGTCATCATCGTGCCGGCGATGAACTATCCGGCCTTCCTTTCCGGCACCCGCACCTCGCCGATCGACAGGGGCAACATGAACCGCAGCTTTCCGGGCGCGCCCGACGGCACGGTGACCCCGAAGATCGCCGACTATTTCCAGCGCATGCTGCTGCCGCTCGCCGATATCGTGCTGGATTTCCATTCGGGCGGAAAGACGCTCGACTTCCTGCCCTTCTGCGCTGCCCATATCCTGCCCGACAAGACACAGGAGGCGAAGGCCTTCGATCTCGTCCAGGCCTTCGGCGCGCCCTGGTCGATGAAGATGCTGGAGATCGACGCGGTCGGCATGTACGACACGGCGGCGGAGGAGATGGGCAAGGTCTTCATCACCACCGAACTCGGCGGCGGCGGCACGGCGACGGCAAGGAGCGCCGGTATCGCCAAGGCGGGCGTTGCGAACGTGCTGAAGGCGGCAGGTATCCTGAAGGGGGCGGTCGAGGCTGCGCAAACCACCTGGCTCGACATGCCTGATGGCAACTGCTTCTCGTTCGCCGAAGATGGCGGCCTCATCGAACCGCTCTTCGATCTCGGCGATATGGTGAGGAATGGCGATGTCGTTGCCCGTATCTATCCCGTCGGGCGTACCGGGGCAGAGCCGCTTGAGGTCAAGGCAAGGATGGATGGTATCCTTACTGCCCGCCATTTCCCCGGCCTTGTCAAATCCGGCGATTGCGTGAGCGTGCTTGCGGCGATCGTGTCGACGTAAGCATTGCAGGGCCTTTTGCCGACCCGATTCGAACCTGGGACTCAAATGGTTGCGTTCAGATAGGAGCGCATGGTGCCCGGCTGTCTCAACTGCTCCGGCGATGTTGCAGTGTGAAGCGGGTATCGATCGTGTGGGGCCCATCGGATTTTTCGCCGTGCAAATGCGCTTCGATCAGGCGCGCGGCCTCCCGGCCGATCAAATCCCCCGAGGGCCGGACTGTGGTGAGTGGCGGATTGCAGGCGCTGCTGAAGCTGAGGTCGCCGAATCCCACTACGGCAAGGCGGTCCGGAACGGCAACCTTCAGCCGTTCACAGGCAAACAGAGCCCCAAGCGCGATATGGTCGTTCGAGCAGGCGATGCCATCCGTCTCGGGGTGGAGCCGCAGGGCTTCGGCTAGCAGCATCGATCCTATTTCCGCCGATGCCGTATCCGGGTGTTTCACGACCTGTGCGCTCACGCCAGCGGCCCCGGCAGCCTGCAGGAAGCCGTCGCAGCGCTGCTTGGCGCGGCGGTCCTGGTGCATGCGCGCGCCAAGAAAGAGCAGGTTGCGGCGGCCCTGCTGGATGAGATGTTCGGCGACGGTTGCACCCACCTGACCGTGGTGGAACCCGATCGCGGTATCGATCTGCGGGCCGCCGAGCTCCCAGATCTCGATGACCGGGATCGCGACATTGGCGAGCAGGCGGCGCGTTGCCGCGCTGTGTGACAGGCCGGTCAGGACGATGGCGGCCGGCGCCCAGGACAGCGCCATGCGCACCAGTTCTTCCTCCTCGTGCTCGTCATATTCCGTATGGCCGAGGATGAGCTGGAGGCGCTGCTTCTTCAACGCCGCCTGCATGGAGGAGACCGTCTCCGCGAAGAAGGCGTTGCGTACCGAGGGGACGAGAATGCTGACAGCGCGGGAGGAGGCGGCCGCGAGCCCCCCGGCCATGAGGTTCGGCACATAGTTGAGCTTGTCGATCGCCCGGCTGATCGCCTGACTTGCCGTCGCCGAGACCGCTTCCGGCTTGCGCAGGAAGAGCGAGACGGTGGAGGGCGAGACATTGGCGAGTTCGGCGACGTCGGACATCGTGACGGACTGCATCTTGCGGCGGTTGCGGGGCTGTTTCCGTCTTGCGGCGTCCATGGTAACTCCGTAGCGCTATTATCGTACAGGTAGCACAAATTCATTTCCATCGCAACGGAAAACGCATGCCATTAAATTGATAATACGCTGAAAATAAAGACATAATAGTTGATTTTCGTTTTTCTTTCGTTTGATTTCATCGCGAAAAACATTTTTACGAGGCCATCTTGCCTCACATAAATCGTAGCGCTATGATTGCCCCATCAAACCGGAGGAGCCGGTCGCTTTTGGGAGAGAGGAATGGCTTCAGTCAGCCTTCGAAAGTTGGAAAAGAGTTACGGTTCGCTGCGCATAGTGAAGGGGGTCGATCTCGAGATCGCCGATGGCGAATTCGTTGTGTTCGTCGGCCCTTCGGGGTGCGGCAAATCCACGACGCTGCGCATGGTGGCGGGGCTCGAAAGCATCACCGGCGGCGAGATCCGCATCGGCGAGGCCCTGGTCAACCGGCTGCCGCCGCGCGAACGCGACATAGCGATGGTCTTCCAGGACTATGCGCTCTATCCGCACAAGACCGTGCGCGAGAACATGGGCTTCAGCCTGAAGGTGCATGGCGTGGCGGCCGCCGAGGCGGACAAGCGCATCAACGAGGCCGCCGAGATGCTCGGGATCGGCCACTTGCTGGAGCGCCGTCCCGGTCAGCTTTCCGGCGGCCAGCGCCAGCGCGTCGCCATGGGCCGTGCCATCGTGCGCCGCCCCAAGGTGTTTCTCTTCGACGAGCCGCTGTCCAACCTCGATGCCAAGCTGCGCGGCCAGGTGCGCACCGAGATCAAGCGCCTGCACCAGCAGATCGGCACGACGATCATCTATGTCACGCACGACCAGGTTGAGGCGATGACGCTCGCAGACCGCATCGTCATCCTCAAGGGCGGCGACATCGAGCAGGTCGGCACGCCGGATGAGGTCTACAACCGGCCGCAGAGCGTCTTCGTCGGCGGCTTCGTCGGCTCGCCGGCAATGAATTTCGCCAAAGCCAGGGTCGAGGCGGGCCTTCTCTCCTTCGCCGACGGCAACAGGCTGGCCTTGTCGGGCCTGCGCGCCGGCCGCGAAACCAACCTGGAAGGGCGCGACGTCATCGTCGGCATCCGGCCGGAGCATTTTGGCGCTGTGGCTGATCCCTCGGCCGCGCTCACTGCGCGCGTTCAGGTGGTCGAGCCGCTCGGCTCCGACACGCTGGTGCATTTTCCGGTGGCCGGCGACGTGCTGACCGCCCGCATGCCGCCGGAAACCCGGCCGGAGCCGGGCGCGGAATTTCGCATCGGCGTCGATCCCACAAAAATCCATCTTTTCGATGCCGCGAGCGAACGTGTCATCAACTGACCATCCACGGGAGGATAGAATGAACATCAGGATCACGGCGGGCCTTCTCGCCACCGCAAGCATGCTGACCTTCGCCGCGCCGGCATTTGCCGACACGGACCTGAAGATCTTCGTTTCCAGCCAGCACCAGCCGGATGTGTGGCGCAAGGTGCTCGACAAGTACGAAGCGGCCAATCCGGGCGTCAAGGTAACGATCGAGACCGGCGGCAACACTTCGGAAGCCCAGGCGCAGTATCTCAACACGGTCATGTCCGCGAAGGACACCAATCTCGACGTGCTGATGCTCGACGTCATCCGCCCGGCGCAATATGCCGCTGCCGGCTGGACCTCGGACTTTGCCGGCAAGGACATGTCGGTCTATCTGCCGGCCTATGCCGAGGCCAACACGGTGGACGGCAAGATCGTGGCGCTTCCGGCTTTCGCCGACGCCATGTTCCTCTACTACCGCAAGGATCTTCTCGACAAATACGGCATCGCCCCGCCGAAGACCTGGGAAGAGCTGGCGGCGGCTACCAAGACGATCGCCGACGGCGAGAAGAACCCGGATCTGCAGGGTCTCTCCTTCCAGGGCAAGGCCATCGAGGGCGCAGTCTGCACCTTCCTGCTGCCCTACTGGAGCCAGGGCAAGAACCTGGTCGAGAACGGCAAGTTGACCTTCGATCACGACGCCGCCGTCACGGCGCTGTCGCTGTGGAAGGGTTTTGTCGATACCGGCGTCGCCAAGAAGAACATCGCGGAGGTCGCCACCGACGACACGCGCAAGGAGTTCCAGGCCGGCAGCGTCGCTTTCGCCGTGAACTGGTCCTACGCCTGGACGCACTTCCAGGGCGCGGAATCGGCCGTCAAGGGCAATGTCGGCGTGACGCGCCTGCCGGCGCTCGGCTCCGGCGAGCAGGCAAGCTGCCTCGGCGGCTGGGAATGGGGCGTCTCGGCCTACTCCGCCCATCAGGACGAGGCCAAGAAGCTTGTCGAATACCTCTCCAGCGAGGACGTCTCGGTCTTCATGGCGGCCAACGGCTCGCTGCTGCCGACCTTCGCCGCCGCCTACAGCAACGACGAAGTGCTGAAGGCCGTGCCGTGGTTCGCCGATGCGCTGCAGGTGGTCGAGACCGCCAAGGCCCGGCCGGTCACGCCGCGCTACAACGAAGTGAGCGAGGTCATCCGCACCACCGTCAATGCCGTGCTCGCGGGCGTCACGACGCCGGAAGACGGCGCAAGCCAGATCGAGGCACGGCTCAAGCGCATCCTGCGCTGACCGTGATTGCCGGAAGGGTTTTCCCCCTTCCGGCTTCTCAACCCTCTGTTTCCACGCCATTGCGAGCGCAAGGCTGCAGGATCGCGCCTCAGCCGGAATCGCTCCGGACCCTCGGAGTTGCCCCGTGTCGACGACTTCCACCCTGAATACGGCACGCCCTGCCGATCGCGGCCCGCCGGCCTGGACGCGCTGGCTCGATCTCGGCGACCGCGCGCTCGCCGTGGTGCTTTTGGCGCCCGCGGCGATCCTTCTCGCGCTGATCATCGTCTATCCGGTGCTGCGCCTTGGCTATACCAGCTTCTTCAGCCTGTCGCTGACTTCCGGCCTGCCTGCCGAATTCGTCGGACTGGAGAACTACGCCCTGATGATCGACGATCCGGTCTTCTGGGAAACCACGTGGAACACGGTGCTGATCACGCTGATCACCGTTCCCGGCGCGTTGCTGGTCGGGCTGGGACTGGCGCTGCTCGCGAACCTGCCCTTCGGCGTGCAATGGCCGGTGCGCCTGTCGCTGCTCATTCCCTGGGCGCTGCCGCTCTCGTTCGCCGGCCTGATCTTCGCCTGGTTCTTCCATTCCGAATACGGCGTCGTCAACGACGTGCTGAACCGCCTCGGTTTCGAGGGCATCATCTGGTTCAACTCGCCGAACTGGGCCTTCGCCGCGATCTGTCTGACGATCATCTGGAAGACCTCGTCCTTCATGGCGTTGATCATTCTTGCCGGCCTGCAGACGATCCCGCGTTCGCTCTATGAAGCCGCCGATGTCGACGGCGCCGGCCGCATTCGCCAGTTCTTCGAGATCACGCTGCCGCTCCTGAAGCCCTCCATCGTCGTCGCATTGATCTTCCGCACCATCACGGCGCTTCAGACCTTCGATATCCCCTACATGATGACCGGCGGCGGCCCGGGCACCTCGACGGCCACCCTTGCCATGTACATCCACCAGAACACGGTCTCCTTCCTCGACCTCGGTTACGGCTCTGCGCTCGCCGTCGTGATGTTCGCCCTGTCGATGTGCGTCACCGCCGTCTATCTGCGCGCCATCCGGACCAAGGAGTAAGCCATGAGCACCGTCGCCTCTTCCGGATTTTCCGGCCTTCTCTCCGGCCGCCCGCTGCGCCTCGTCGCCGGTGGCGTGCTGATCGTCAACGGCATGTTCCCGGCACTGTGGATCCTCTTCACCTCGCTGAAGACCGAAGCCGAGCTCACGGCCAAGCCGATCACCTGGATCCCGCATGCTCCGACGCTGGCGAACTATGCGCAGGCCTTCTCGGACCAGCCGCTTCATCTTTTCCTGTTCAACAGCTTCATGGTGGCGTTGCTCTCCACCTGCTTGACGCTTCTTGTCTCAGTGCTGGCCGCCTATGCGCTGGCGCGGCTCAACCTGCGCTACCGCGGCCTCATCCTGTCGCTGATCATCGCCGTCTCCACCTTCCCGCTGGTGACGCTACTGGTGCCCCTCTTCGAGATCATGCGCACGCTGAACCTGCTCAACACCTGGATCGCGCTGGTGCTGCCCTATACGGTGCTGTCGTTGCCGGTCTGCACGCTGATGCTCGTGTCCTTCTTCGAGGGTATTCCGCGCGATCTGGAGAACGCCGCGATGATCGACGGCTGCACCCGCATGGGGGCGTTGTTCAAGGTGGTCGTGCCGCTCTGCGCGCCGGGCGTCTTCACCGCCGGCATCCTCGCCTTCGTCAATGCCTGGGACGAGTTCCTGCTTGCGCTCTCCTTCAATTCCAATCCGTCGCTGCGTACGCTGCCCGTCGGCATCCAGCTCTACCAGGGCGAATTCGCCTTCCCCTGGCCGGTCATCTCCGCCGCGCTCGTCGTCGGTATCGTGCCGGTCGCCGCGCTGATCGTCATCTTCCAGGAGCGCGTCGTCTCGGGCCTCACCGCAGGGGGGATCAAGGGATGACCAGGCGTCTCGACATTTCCGAGCTGCGCAGCCAGCGCTGGTTTTCCACCGACGACATGCGGGCCTTCGCGCATCGCCAGCGCACCCAGCAGATGGGGATGCGGCGCGAGGAGTTCATGGGCCGGCCCGTCATCGGCATCATCAACACCTGGAGCGAGATGAGCCCCTGCCATGCGCATCTGCGCGAGCGGGCCGAGGCCGTCAAGCGCGGCGTCTGGCAGATGGGCGGCTATCCCGTCGAGCTGCCGGCGATCTCCGTCGGCGAGGTCATGGTAAAGCCCACCACCATGCTCTATCGCAACTTCCTCGCCATGGAATGCGAGGAACTGCTGCGCTGCCACCCGATCGACGGCGCTGTCCTTCTCGGCGGCTGCGACAAATCCACCCCGGCGCTTCTGATGGGCGCCTTCTCGATGGATATCCCGGTCATATTCTGCCCCGCCGGGCCGATGTCGAACGGCCAGTGGCGCGGCGTGAAGACCGGCGCCGGAACGCACACCAAGAAATACTGGGACGAACTGCGCGCCGGCAACATCACCCGCGACGACTGGGTGGACCTCGAAAGCCGCATGACGCGCTCGCCAGGCACCTGCAACACCATCGGCACCGCATCCACCATGACCTCCATTGTCGACGCGATGGGCATGACGCTGTCGGGCGCCTCCTCCATCCCCGCCGTCGATTCCGGCCATTCGCGCATGGCGTCGGCCTGCGGGTCGCGCATCGTCGAGATGGTCTGGGAGGATCTGAAGCCGTCAAGGATCCTGAACCGCGACAGCTTCCTCAACGGCCTCGTCGCCTATATGGCGCTCGGCGGCTCGACCAATGCCGCCGTGCATCTCGTCGCCATGGCCAGGCGCGTCGGCGTGTCGCTGACGCTGGACGACATGGCGGAGATGGCCGGCAAGGTGCCGGTCGTCGCCAATGTCTTCCCCTCCGGCGAATTCCTCATGGAGGATTTTTACTTCGCCGGCGGCGTCAACGCGATGCTGAGGAAGCTTTCGCGCCATCTCGTGCTGGACCGGCCGACCGTCAACGGCAGGACGCTCGGCGAGAACATCGCCGATGCCGATTGCTGGAACGACGAGGTGATCCGCGGCGAGGACAATCCCGTCGTTCCGCTCGAACGCGGCAAGACGCTGGAAGTGCTGCGCGGCAACCTTGCGCCGAATGGCGCGGTGATGAAATCCTCCGCCGCCAATCCGAAGTTTTTGAAACATGTCGGCCCGGCCATCGTCTTCGACGACCCGCGCACCATGAACAGGACGCTGGACGACCCGGATCTCGACATTACCGAGGACACGGTGATCGTGCTGCGCAATGCCGGCCCGGTCGGTGCGCCCGGCATGCCGGAATGGGGCAACCTGCCGATCCCCAAGAAGCTCCTCAAGCAGGGCGTGCGCGACATCGTGCGCATCTGCGACGGGCGCATGAGCGGCACCCATTACGGCACCTGCATCCTGCACGTCTCGCCGGAAGCTGCCATCGGCGGGCCGCTGGCGCTGGTCAGGACCGGCGATCTCATCGAGCTCGACGTCGCTGCCGCCACCATCAACATGCGCGTTTCCGAAGACGAGTTGGCCCGCCGCCGCGCCGCGTGGAAGCCCTCCGCGCCGATCTACGAACGCTCCTTCGCCGCCCTCTACCAGCGCCATGTCAGCCAGGCGCACGAGGGCTGCGACTTCGACTTCCTGACGGGAACGCAACCCGTACCCGAACCGCCGATCTACTGAGGGAAAATCCATGAACAGCAACAACCTTTTCAAGTCCTGGCTCGGCGATGCTTCGCGCGCCACACCGCTCGGCACCTGGCTGATGGCCGCAGCCCCCGCGACGGCCGAAGCGCTCGGCCATGGCGGCTTCGATTTCCTCGTGGTCGACATGGAGCACGTGCCGGTCGAATTCACTGACCTCGCCCATATCCTGCGCGCTATCGGCTGCACACCGGCCGACGCCGTGGTGCGGCTCGCCTGGAACGACCAGGTGCTGGTCAAGCGCGCGCTCGACGCCGGCGCGCGCACCGTCATGCTGCCCTTCGTGCAGAATGCCGAGGAGGCGAGGGCCGCCGTATCCTATACGCGCTATCCGCCGCACGGCATCCGGGGCGTCGCCGCCGTGCATCGCGGCTCGCGCTTCGGCACGATCCCGAACTACCTGAAATCCGCCAACGACGATATCTGCACCGTCGTGCAGCTCGAGACGCCCGAAGCCATCGAGCGCCTGCCGGAGATCGCCGCCGTCGAGGGCATCGACGCGCTGTTCGTCGGCCCGGGCGATCTTTCCGCCGCCATGGGGCATATCGGCAATATCGCCCATCCGGAGGTGCAGGCGCTGATCGAGAAGGCGGCGAAGGACGCGCATGCCGCCGGCAAGCCGGTCGGCATCGTCGGCCCCAACCCGGACATGGTCAAGCGCTTCATCGGCTACGGCTACGACTTCGCCGCCATCGCCTCCGACATCGCCATGATGACCGGCCGCGCCAGCGAATGGCTCGGCCAGATGAAGGGCGTCGAGAAGGCTTCCGCCACGCCAATGGCCGCTTACTGAGGACGGCGCGGTGGAAGGCTTTGCTCCCGTCCTCGATTTCCAGGCCGCGCTCGGCGAATGCCCGCTCTGGTCGGCCGCCGAACAGGTGCTCTATTTCGTCGACATCAAGCGCTGCCGCATCCACCGTCTCGACCCGGCGACGGGCGCGCTGGGCACGATGGAGCTGCCGGAGGAAGTCGGCTGCATAGGCCTTGCCGAGGGCGGCGGTTTCATCGCCGGCCTGCGCTCGGGCCTCTGGCTGCTCGACGCGGACGGCGCGGTGCAAAAGAAGCTCGCGGACAATCCCGAGGATCAGGCGATCAGCCGCTTCAACGACGGCGGCGTCGATCCGGCCGGCCGCTTCGTCGCCGGTACGGTGGACGAGACGCGCGAAGAAGGCATCGCCAGCCTCTACCGCTACGACAATCGCGGCCTGGTGCGTCTTGCCGGCGGGCTGCTCACCTCCAACGGCGTCGCCTTCTCGCCGGACGGCAGGCGGCTCTATCATTCCGACACGCTGCGCTACACGCTCTATGCCTGCGACTACGATCCGGCCACCGGCGAGGCGACGAACCGAGAGGTCTTCGCCCGCTTCGGCTCCGAAACCGACAAGGGCCGGCCGGATGGCGGGGCGGTCGATGCCGAGGGCTGCTACTGGACCGCGCTCTACGAAGGCGGCCGCGTGCAGCGCTATCATCCGGACGGCAGGCTGCTCGGCGAATATCCGGTGCCGGTGAAATGCCCGACCATGATCGCCTTCGGCGGGCCGGACCTGAAGACGCTCTACTGCACCAGCGCCTCCATCGGCCGGCCGGAGGAGGAGCGCACCGAATACCCGTTTTCCGGCGCGCTGTTTTCCATGCGTACCGACATTGCCGGCCTTGCCCGGCCCCTGTTCAATCCAGACCGCTGAGGCCTGACCATGACCTATGACACCGTCCGCTACCATTCGCTCGAAGGCCGCAACGTGCTGATCACCGGCGGCGCCTCCGGCATCGGCGAGGCCATGGTGAGCGCTTTCCGCGCGCAGGGCGCCACCGTCTCCTTCCTCGATATCGACGAAAAGGCGGGCAAGGCGACGGCCGCGGCGACGGGGGCTGAGTTTCATGGCTGCGACCTCACGGACATTCCGGCGCTCCGCGCGGCCGTGGCCGGGGTCGAGGCCAGGCATGGAGCGGTCGACGTCCTCGTCAACAATGCCGGCAAGGACGACCGCCACCGCATGGACGAGGTGGAGCCGGATTACTGGCGGCGCATGCTGGCGATGAACCTCGACCACCAGTTCTTCGCCACGCAAGCCGTTGCCCGGGGCATGCGCGAGAAGGGCAGGGGCTCCGTCGTCATGATGGGCTCGGTTTCCTGGATGCGCGGCAATCCGGTCATGGTCGGCTACACCACGGCCAAGGCCGCGATCAACGGCATGACGCGCACGCTCGCCCGCGACCTCGGCCCGGACGGCATCCGCGTCAACTGCATCGTGCCGGGCGCGATCGTTACCGAGCGCCAGAAGGCACTGTGGGCCGGGCCGGAGGAAAGCCAGAAGTTCATCGACCTGCAGTCCCTGAAATTCCGTCTCGACGCCGGCCATGTCGCCCGCCTCGCGCTCTTCCTCGGCTCGGATGAAAGCAATGGCTGCACCGGCGCCAATTTCATCGTCGATGCCGGCCTCACGCAGAACTGAAGGTTTCGCCATGCTTCTCGAAAAGACCCCCGCCGGCTTCACGCTCTCCCTTAACGGCCGCGAGATCCTGCGCCACACGGCTGAGAACCCCGCCCTCTTCGCCGGTCGCGGCGAGGAGCGCATGGACATGTATCGCGGCAATTTCGATATCGAGGACTATGTGGTGGAACGCGTGGCGCTCGCCCATGCCGAGATTGAGGGCGACACGATCCGCCTTGCCAATGCGCCCGGCCAGCCGGTGCGCCTCGTGCTGACGGTGGACGGAGACAGCCTGCGGCTCGCCGCGCCGGACGCCT
>JBDHSZ010000079.1:0-15156 GCA_039812945.1 Shinella sp. | reverse complement strand
TCCTCGACCTGGCCGTGCGACCGGGCGATGAGGTTCTGGATATCCTTGGCGGCGTCGGCGCAGCGCTGGGCGAGCGCCCGCACCTCCGAGGCGACGACCGCGAAGCCGCGCCCCGCCTCGCCGGCCCGCGCCGCCTCGACGCCGGCGTTCAGCGCCAGGAGGTTGGTCTGGAAGGCGATCTCGTCGATCACCTCGATGATGTTGGCGATGGCCGCGGACGAGGCCTGGATCTCGCCCATGGCGGTGATCGCCTCCTCCACCACCTCGCCGCCGCGCTGGGCGTTGTCGCGCGCCGCCATGACGAGGGCGTTGGCCTCGTCGGCGCTGCGCGCGGTCTGGCGCACGGTGGTCGTCACCTCCTCGACGGCGGCCGCCGTCTCCTCGAGATTGGCCGCCTGCCGCTCGGTGCGCCGGGCAAGGTCGTCGGAGGCCGTGGCGATCTCGCGCGCACTGAGATGGATCGAGCCGGCGCCCGCGCCGATATTGCCGATGGCCTGCGCCAGCGTCGAGATGGCGTGGTTGAAGTCCTCGCGCAGCGTCTCGTAGGCGTCCGGCAGCGCGCCGGTGATGCGCGCCGTCAGGTCGCCGTCGGAAATGCGCTTCAGCGCCGCGCCGAACGTGTCGCTGACGAGCTTGCGCTCCCCGGCGACGACCTCTTCCTGCACCGCCTGCTGCTTGGCAACGTCGGACATGTCCTGGTAGACGGAGATCGACAGGTCCATGTCGAGGAACATCGCCTTGAGCAGGCTGGAGAAGCGCGCGGCGAATTCCTCCGGCCCGATTTCCGGACGGGAGAAGAGCCCGCCCTTCGGCCACATCGATTTCGCCGCTTCCGTCAGGAGATGCTCGGCGATCAGCGCATAGCCACCGATATACCAGCGCGGCGCAAGGCCGATGCGGGCATGCACATGGCCGATCGTCTGCACCTTCGCCGCATAGTCGCCCGTCAGGTCGCCGGCGGCGATGTGCACCCAATGGCCGAGCTGCGCCTTCCGCGCGCGGTTCATATGCGCGTCGTCCGAGAAGAGGTGGCTCACCTCCGGGCTCCTGCGCACGATGGCGTAGAACTTGTCGAGCGCCGGCCCCATCTCCTTCTCGATGAAAGGCTTCAGGCTGCGCAGCCGCGCGAGCGCGGCGGCGTCGAGGCCGAGATAGTCCAGGCGGCGCTCGATATCGTGGTTCTGGCTGGCGGTCCGGGGGGCTGGCTTCATGGAGAGGGGGATCCTGGAACTCGAGAGACGGGAGGAAGCGGGATGCTCCTCGGGTGGACGGCCCGCACGGCACGTCCGCCCCGCAACCCCTCATGGGTCCGGTTGAAGGCACGGGCCTCCAGGGATGGCTTCCTGACGCGCTATCCCTAGGTCACGCATGGTAAATTGTTGATTACCAAGTCGCCGTCCGACAGCATGAAATAATGGTGTCAGCCGCTTTGTGCGAAGCGGAAGCCTCAGGCCGCCCGCCATAGCGTGCGCAAGAGGCCGGGCTCGCCTGCCGCGCGCCGCCGCGACGGCAGGAGGCGCAGCACCTCGCCGGCGAAGAGCCGCGCATTCTCGCGCGCCTTGTCGAGATTGCTCACCTTCGCGGGGTCCATCGAATGGAGCGTGCCGCCGCAATCGAAGATATCGCGGAAGGCCGTGCGCTCGCCGATGGGCGTGTCGAGCACCGCGACGCCGCGCTCGGACAGCAGCGCCTTGACGGCGGCCATGGCGCGGGTCGTCACCATCGCGTTCATGCGGGTGAGCACGACCGAATGGCGGATGCGGATGCCCGCCTTCTCGTGGAGCTGGCGGAGCAGTTCCAGGATCTGCGCCGCCCCGCGCGCATCCATCGCGCAGCCCTGCACGGGGATCATCACATGGTCGGAAAGGCCGATGGCGGTGGCGACCAGCGCGTCGCGCGCGCCGGCAAGGTCGATGATGAAATAGTCGGTCGCCGCCCTATTCTCGCGGATATGGCCCCGGATGGAGGCCATGGAGACCTCCGAGATGACGGCGATGTTGCGCTGGCGGCCGGAAATCTCGTGCCAATGGCTGATCCAGCGCTGCGGGTCCGCGTCGAGGATGGTGATGCGGTGGCCCTGGCTGGCAAGCTCGGTGGCGAGGATCAGCGCCGCGGTGGTCTTGCCCGCGCCGCCCTTGGCGTTGGCGAATGTGATGACTGGCATGTCTTCCCTCTCGGAGGCTGCGAGCGTGCTCATCGCTCTCGTCGGGCGCCCGGTGGAAATGACGCCTCTTAACGAAACCTTTCAAACCATGGTTAACAAAGAGGAAATTCCGCATGGCGAAGATTAACGACGCGGCGGGCCAAATTTGCGTTTTGCAAGGAAAAGGCCCGGAAAATCAAGATTTTCCGGGCCTGCCCATAAGTTAACGATGAAAAGTCAGATACATTCCGCAAAGAGGCGCTTGGCGGCCTCCAGCGTCAGTTCCACCGGGTTGCCGCCGGCCGTCGGGTCGACGATGGCCATGGCGGCCATCTCGTCGATCCGGTCCGTGCCGACGCCGAGCGCGGCAAGCTTGTCCGGCACGCCGAGCTCCTCGCGCAGGCGCAGCACATAGTCGAAGAAACCGTCGAAGCCGCCCGCAATGCCGAGATAGGCGGCGGCGCTGGCGATCCTCGCCTCGATGGCCGGGCGGTTGAAGGCCAGCACCGGCGGCATCACCACGGCATTGGTCATGCCGTGATGGGTGTTGTAGATCGCCCCGACCGGGTGCGACAGCGAGTGGATCGCGCCGAGCCCCTTCTGGAAGGCGACCGCGCCCATGGCGGCCGCCGACATCATGTTGGCGCGGGCCTCGATATCCGTGCCGTCCTTGTAGGCGCGCGGCAGGTATTCCTTGACGAGGCGCATGCCTTCGAGCGCGATGCCCTGGCTCATCGGATGATAGAAGGGCGAGGAATAGGCTTCGAGGCAATGGGCAAAGGCGTCCATGCCGGTGCCGGCGGTGATGACCTTCGGCATGCCGACCGTCAGCTCCGGGTCGCAGATGGTGACGGAAGGCAGGAACTTCGGATGGAAGATCACCTTCTTGGTATGCGTCTCGGAATTGGTGATGACCGAGGCGCGGCCGACCTCCGAGCCGGTGCCGGCCGTCGTCGGCACGGCGATGATCGGCGCGATGCCGTCGGCATTGGCGCGGGTCCACCAGTCGCCGACATCCTCGAAGTCCCAGACGGGCCGCGTCTGGCCGGCCATGAAGGCGACGGCCTTGCCGAGATCGAGGCCCGAGCCGCCGCCGAAGGCGACGACGCCGTCATGGCCGCCGTCGCGGAAGACCTTGACGCCGGCTTCGAGGTTCTTGTCGTTCGGGTTCGGATCGACCTCGGCGAACATCGCCCGACCGAGGCCGGCGGCCTCGAGGATGTCGAGCGCGTTCTGCGTGATCGGCATGGTGGAAAGGCCGCGGTCGGTGATCAGCAGCGGCTTCTTCATGCCGACCGCCTTGCAGTGATCGGCCAGTTCCTTGATGCGGCCCGCGCCGAACTTGATCGCGGTCGGGTAGCTCCAGTTGGCGGTGATGGTCATGCTCTTCAAGCTTTCCTGAAATGGTAGGATTTCGGTCTGGTGAGGTTGTGGAAGCCGATGACGGAGAGCGAGCCGCCGCGGCCCGTCTCCTTGACGCCCGTCCAGCACAGCGCCGGATCGAGATAGTCGGCGCGGTTCATGAAGACGGTGCCGGTCTCCAGCTCCCGGGCGATGCCGGCCGCCCGCTCGCTGTCCTTCGTCCACAGCGAGGCGGTGAGGCCGTATTTGCAGTCGTTCATCAGGGCGAGCGCTTCCGCGTCGTCCTTCACCTTCATGATGCCGACCGCCGGGCCGAACGTCTCCTCCGTCATGAACTCCATCGAGTGATCGACATCGACGAGGATCTGCGGCGCGAGATAGGCCCCGCCGTCATCGGCCGGGAACAGCTTCGGATCGACCAGCGCCTTCGCGCCCTTGGCGACGGCGTCGGCGATCTGCGCGCGCACGGTCGCGGCGAAGCGCTTGTTCGCCATCGGCCCGAGCGTCGTTTCCGGGTCGAGCGGATTGCCGAGCTTGTAGTTCGACACCCAGGCGACGGATTTCTCCACGAAGGCGTCGTAGAGCTTCTCGTTGACATAGATGCGCTCGATGCCGCAGCAGCACTGGCCCGAATTGTAGGTCGCGCCGTCCATCAGCGTGTCGACCGCCGCGTCGAGGTCGGCGTCCTCCATGACATAGCCCGGATCCTTGCCGCCGAGCTCCAGCCCGACCGGCGTGAAGGTGCCGGCGGCCGCCCGCTCGATCGACCGTCCGCCCTCGACCGAACCGGTGAAGTTGACGAAGTCGAAGGCGTTGCCGGAAATCAGCGCCGAGGTCGTGTCATGGTCGAGGAAGACGTTCTGGAACACGTCCTCCGGCACGCCCGCCTCGTTGAAGGCGCGCACCAGGCGCTCGCCGACCAGCAGCGTCTGCGAGGCATGCTTGATGATGACGACATTGCCCGCCATCAGCGCCGGGGCGACCGTGTTGATCGCCGTCATATAGGGATAGTTCCACGGCGCGATGACGAAGACGACGCCGTGCGGCTCGCGCTCGATGCGGCGCTCGAAGCCGGCGCTGTTCTCGATGACGAGCGGCGCGAGCGACGAGCCGGCGATCTCGGCGACATAGTTGGAGCGCTCGTTGAAGCCCTTGAACTCGCCGCCGTAGCGGACGGGGCGGCCCATCTGCCAGGCGATTTCCGGCACGATCTCGTCGGCCATCTCGTTGACGCGGGCGACGCCCTTGAGGACGAGCTGGACGCGCTCCTCCAGCGGACGCTTCGCCCAGGCCTTCTGCGCCTTCCTGGCGCGGGCGACGGCCGCTTCGGCGGCCGCCAGCGGCATCGCCTCGCGCTCGGCATAGACCGAGCCGTCGACGGGGGATATGCATTTGATCACAGTCATGATCGACTTCCTGTTGGTTCTGTCGGAATTTCAGTTTCTGGCGCTCGGTCGCCCCTCGTCCGCCTGCCGGCACCTTCTCCCCGCAGGCGGGGAAAAGGGATATGCCGCACGGCCTTCCCCGACCAGACCCTTTTGGCGGGGCAGGTCCCCTCTCCCCGCTTGCGGGCAGAGGGTTGGGGTGAGGGGCAATTCCCGAAACGTTTCTACGCCCTCTCGAAGCCGCGCGCCACCTCCCAGTCGGTGATGCGGCGGTCGTACTCCTCCTGCTCCCATTCGGCGGCGCGGACATAGTGGTCGACCACGTCGTCGCCGAAGGCCTCGCGCAGCATCTCGGAGCCCTTGAGGGCCACCGCCGCGCCGCGCAGCGTCCGCGGGATCTCGCGGATGTCCTTGCCGCCATAGGCGTCGCCCTCGAAGGGCGCCTCCAGCTCGAACTTGCCCTCGATGCCGGCGATGCCGGCGGCCAGCAGCGCCGCCATGGCGAGATAGGGATTGAGGTCCGAGCCGCCGACGCGGCACTCGATACGGATGCCCTTGGTGCCCTCGCCGCACAGGCGGTAGCCGGCGGTGCGGTTGTCCTTGCTCCAGACCGCCTTGGTCGGCGCGAAGGTGCCGGCGACGAAGCGCTTGTAGGAGTTGATGTAGGGCGCCAGGAAATAGGTGATCTCGCCGGCATGGGCGAGCAGGCCCGCCACATACATGCGCATCAGCTCCGACATGCCGTATTTGCCGTCCTTGTCGAAGAACTTCGCCTCCTTGCCGTCGAGGCTCCACAGCGACTGGTGGACATGCGAGGAGGAGCCGGCCATGTTGTAGTTCCACTTGGCGAGGAAGGTCACGGCCTTGCCGCGCTGCCAGGCGATCTCCTTGGTGGCGTTCTTGATGATCGAGTGCCGGTCCGCCATGGTCAGCGCCTCGGCATAGCGCACGTTGATCTCCTCCTGGCCGGGCGAGGCCTCGCCCTTGGAGTTCTCGACGGGGATGCCCGCGCCCTGCAGGCCGTTGCGCAGCGCCCGCATCACGTCCTCCTCCTTGGTGGTCTGGAAGATGTGGTAGTCCTCGTTGTAGCCGCTAGCCGGCTGGAGGTCGCGGTAGCCGCTCTCGCGGGCATGGTCGTAGGTCTGGTCGAAGAGGTAGAATTCCAGCTCCGTCGCCATGAAGGGCTTGAGGCCCATCGCTTCAAGCCGCTTGACCTGCTTCTTGAGGACGGCGCGCGGCGAATGCGGCACCTCGGCATGGGTGTGGTGGTCGAGCACGTCGCACAGCACCAGCGCCGTGCCTTCCAGCCACGGCAGCTTGCGCAGCGTGGCAAGGTCCGGCTTCATCGTGTAGTCGCCGTAGCCGGTGGCCCAGCTCGTCGACTTGTAGCCGGGGACGGTCTCCATCTCGATGTCGGTCGCCAGCAGGTAGTTGCAGCTATGCGTCTCCTCATAGGCGCTGTCGACGAAATACTGCGCGTGGAAGCGTTTGCCCAGCAGGCGCCCCTGCATGTCGACAAGGCATGCCAGAACGGTGTCGATGCGGCCCTCGGCCACATCCTTCTTCAGGTCGTCAAATGTGTAGGTCATGGTCATCGGGGCGGTCCTGGGGGTTGGGGCATGGTGCGGACCGGGCGCGCGGCCCGGTCCGGGGTGTCGGATAGGGTCAGCCGTTCACATAGGGCGGGCCGGCCTTGTTGATGACTGCGTTGTAGTCTTCGAAGATCTTGACCACCTTGGCGGCCGTCTCGCTCTGTCCCGCGATTTCCTTCCAGAACACCTTGGCGGCGTCCTCGACCACCTTCCACTCCTCGGTCGGGATGCTGGTGAGCTTCAGCTTCGTGCCCTCGGCGCGCAGCTTCGCCTCGCCGCCCCAGTACCACTGGTCGCGGTAGTTGTTGCCGGATTCGATGGCCGTCATCACCAGCTTCTTCAGGTGGTCCGGCAGTTCCGCCCACTTCTGCTCGTTGACGAAGAAGGAGCCGATCCACGCGCCGGAGATGTTGTTGGTCAGGAAGTGGTCCGTCACGTCGGCCCAGCCGACCGTGTAGTCCTCGGTGATGCCCGACCAGGCCATGCCGTCGAGCTCGCCGGTCTGCACGGCGACCTGCGCGTCCTCGTAGGGGATCGTCACCGGCACGACGCCGAACTGGGTGAGGAAGCGGCCGGCCGTCGGGAAGGTGTAGAGGCGAAGGCCATCGAGGTCCTTGACGGAGGTGATCGCCTTCTTGGTGTTGAAGTGGCACGGGTCCTGGCCCGAGGAGGACAGCCAGACGACGCCGCCGACCTTCTCGTAGGACGATTTCCAGATCTCCGCCAGGCCGTATTGCTTGAAGAGCACCGGCACGTCGAGGATCTGCTTGGTGGCGAGCGGGAAATAGCCGCCGAAGGTGGCGACGTCGGCCGGCGAGGCCATGGAATCGTCGTCCGAATGCACGGCGTCGATGGTGCCGGCCTGCAGCGCGCGGAACAGCTCGCCCGTCGGCACGATCTGGTCGGCGAAATAGAGCTCGATCTCCAGTTCGCCCTTGGCGGCGGCGTTGATCGCATCGACGATCGGCTTGGTGACGTGCTCGCCGAGCGCGGCGCCCGCATAGGTCTGGAAACGCCATTTGATGGCCGTCTGGGCTTTCACGATGGCCGGTGCGGAAAGCGTCGCCGCGCCGGCCGCGCCGAGCGTCACCACCCCTGCCCTGCTGAGAAACTGCCGTCTGTTGGTCATATCTCTATCCCTCTGGTTATCGTTCGCGTTCTGCCGGGAACGGCCGTTCATCCCGGACGGTCGATGGTCTTTTCTTCTGTCGGCCTCATTGCTCCCTTGCGCCCGGCGGCCCTCGCCGCCGGCTGCGCGTCACTTGCTGTAGTAGTTGTTCGGCAGCCACGTCGCGATCTCCGGGAACACGCCGATGATGATCAGGCTCGCCACCATGATGCCGACGAAGGGCCAGATCGAGCGGTAGATGTCCCGCATGCCGATGCCGGGCGGCGCCATGGCGCGCATCATGAACAGGTTGTAGCCGAAGGGCGGCGTGATATAGGCGATCTGGCAGGTGATCGTGTAGAGCACGCCGTACCAGACGAGGTCGAAGCCGAGCTTCTGCACCAGCGGGATGTAGAGCGGCGCGACGATGACCAGCATCGCCGTGTCGTCGAGGAACATGCCCATGATGAGGAACGACACCTGCATCAGCACCAGCACCTGCCACGGCTCCAGCCCGAGGTCGCCGAGGAAGAAGCGCTCGATGGACTTGACCGCGCCGAGGCCGTCGAACACCGCGCCGAAGCACAGCGAGGCGATCAGGATCCACATGAACATGCAGGTGATGCCGAGCGTCTTCTGCAGCACGTCGTTCCACAGGCGCACGCTGAGCCGGCCGCGCCACCAAGCGACCAGCGCCGAGCAGGTGGCGCCGATGGCCGAGCTCTCGACGAGGCTGGCGATGCCGGACAGGAACAGCCACATCATCAGCACGAAGATGCCGAGCGGCACGATGCCGGCCGACAGCAGCCGGATCTTCTCGCCGAAGGGCACGTTGCGCTCCTCCGGCGGCAGCGCCGGGCCGAGCGACGGGTTGATGCGGCAGCGCACATAGACGTAGATCGCCATGATCGCCGCCATCATCAGGCCCGGGAAGACGCCGGCGAGCCAGAGCTGACCGACCGGCACGCGGGCGATCATGCCGTAGAGCACGAGCACCACGCTCGGCGGCAGCAGGATGCCGAGCGTCGAGCCGCCCTGCACCACGCCGGTCATCATCACCTTGTCGTAGCCGCGGCGCAGGAGCTCCGGCAGCGCGATGGTGGCGCCGATCGCCATGCCGGCGACCGAGAGGCCGTTGATCGCCGAGATGATGACCATGAGCCCGACCGTGCCGAGGGCGAGGCCCCCGTTGATCGGCCCCATCCAGACATGGATCGCCTTGTACATGTCCTCGGCGATGCCCGATTCGGACAGCATGTAGCCCATGAAGACGAACATCGGCACCGTCAGCATCGGATACCATTTGACGAGCTTCATGGCGGAGGCGAAGCCCATCTCCGAGCCGCCCGTGCCCCACAGCAGGAAGGCCGCGACGACGCCGACGAAACCGATGACGGCAAAGACGCGCTGCCCGGTGAGCAGCAGCACCATCATGCCGGCGAACATCGTGATTGCGATGAATTCATAGCTCATGCGATGGGCCTTCCCCGCAATTCGGCGATATCCTTGAAGAGCGAGGAGAACGACTGCGCAAGCATCATCAGCACGCCGAAGGTCATGACGATCTTGATCGGCGCCATGTAGGGCGCCCAGGCCGTGAAGCTCTTTTCCTTGAACTGGATGGCGTAGGTCGTGCTGGCGATGCCGCCGTAGAACATGAAGCCGAGGAACACGATCAGCGCGACGGCGGTCACGGTGTCGAAGATCGCGCGCTTCCTCACTGACCAGGTGCCGTAGAACAGGTCCATGCGCACGTGGTCGCCGGTCTGCATGGCGAAGGCGCCGCCGAGCATGTAATAGGCCGCCATGGTGAACTGGGCGGATTCCAGCGTCCAGTTCGCCGGCAGGCGGAAGGCCTTGGACAGCGACGAATAAAGCAGGATCGCGAACATCGCGAAGATCAGGTACATCGCGAAAAGGCCGACACGCCGGTTGAACGTGTCGACGAAGCGCACATAGCTCTTGATGAAATCAGGCATCGGCCCTGCCTTTCCCGTTCGTGTTCTTCTCCACGGACATTCCCCAGGTCATTTCATTGGATCGCGGGAAGGCTCCCGGCGAGCAGTCCCGTCAGATAGCCGGCCACGACCTCCTGTCCGGCCGCGTCGCGGATGAGGTCGTTGCGCACCTCGATCATCACATTGGCAAGGCCGTTGGCAAGGCCGTGCTCCTTCAGCGTATGCGTCACGCCGTCCTGCGGCCCGTAGGGCTCGTTGCGGCGGGCGTCGTAGCGCCCGTCCCGGGCGGCCTCGGCCAGCATGGCGTCGGCAAGGCGCGTGTCGGCGTCGTGCAGGATGCCGATCTCCACGGCGCGCGGCGTGCCGAAATAGACGGGCGTGAAGGAATGCATGGTGACGATGACCGGCGGGCGGCCCTCGGCGATCCGCGCCTTGATCAGGCCGGACAGCGCTTCGCGGAACGGCAGGTAGAGCGCCTCGGTGCGGGCGTCGCGCGCCGCCTGGTCGAGCGCCGCATTGCCCGGAACGTCGAAGACCTCGCTTTTCGCCGGCATGGCGGCGGGCGATTCCGGCGGGCGGTTGCAATCGTAGACGAGACGCGAGAAGCGCTGGTGGACCAGCGTCGCATCGAGGCTCCCGGCCATCAGGCGCGAGACGGCGAGCGCGCCCGGATCCCAGGCGATATGGCTCGCCAGCGCCTCCTCGGTGAGGCCGAGCGTGCCGAGCGATTTCGGAAGAAGGCGGGACGCATGCTCGCAAACGAGGATCACCTCGCCGCGGGCAACGGCGTTCTCCAGGGCGACGGGGTCGCCCTCCTCCACAGTCAGAATTCCCATGAGCCTGATCCCCTCGACCGGCTTTTGTCATTGATGAAGAGAATTCTTCACCGTCCTGCCGGTGTCAACCGGTGAATGAAAAAATCTCTTCAAAAAATCATTTGACTCGCAATACGGCTGGGATATCTAATTTTCGAAACTCCGGCGAAGACCGGAGCGCAGGGGAACAATTTGACGCTCAACCAAGCATCCATGACGGTGTCGGATGTGATCCACACTCATTTCGATGTGCTGACGCGCGCCGAAAAGCAGTTGGCCGCATCGCTGCTCGACAATTATCCCGTCTCCGGCCTCGGCAGCATCACGACGGTCGCGGAAAACGCCGGCGTGTCGACGCCGACGGTCGCGCGCATGGTGCAGAAGCTCGGCTTCCGCGGCTTTCCGGATTTCCAGGCACGCCTGCACCACGAGCTGGAAGCGACGCTGTCGAACCCGATCAGCAAGCACGACCGCTGGGCCGCCAACGCCCCCGGCACCCATATCCTCAACCGCTTCGCCGACGCGATCATGACGAACCTGCGCCAGACGCTCGCGCAGGTCGAGACCGCCGAGTTCGACGGCGCGGCCGCCCTCCTCGCCGACCGCCAGCGCAGCATCTACATCATCGGCGGCCGCATCACGAAGGCGCTCGCCGACTATCTCTTCACCCATCTCCAGGTCATCCGCCCGAACGTCACGCAGATCGCCGCCAATCCGAGCTCCTGGCCGCATTACGTGCTGAACATGCAGGCCGGCGACGTGCTGGTGATCTTCGACATCCGCCGCTACGAGCAGGAGATGGAGACGCTCGGCCGCGTCGCCCGCGAGCGCGGCGTGGAGATCGTCCTCTTCACCGACCAATGGGCCTCGCCCGTCGCCAAGGCGGCGGCGAAGGTCTTCCGCGTGCATATCGAGGCGCCGTCTGCCTGGGACTCGTCCGTCGTGACGCTGTTCATCGTCGAGGCGCTGATCGAGGCGGTGCAGAGTTCGGGCTGGGAAGAGACCAGCGACCGGATGAAGACGCTCGAGGACCTCTTCGAGGCCAGCCGGCTGTTTCGCAAGCCCCGGCCGGAGGTTCCCGGCAAGTCCTGATCGACATAAGAAAAAAACAAAATAAAACTGTCACATAAGCTTCATGCACCACAAGTAGTCACCTCGCCGAAGTTGCCTGACTCACAAAAGGAGAACCCGTGATGTCACATACGAAACGCCTGCTTTCGCTCTCCACCGCCATGGTGGTCGCGACCACCTCGCTCGCCTTCGCCGAGCCGAGCGCGGAACTGATCGAGGCCGCCAAGAAGGAAGGCATGCTGACGACGGTCGCGCTGCCGCACGACTGGTGCGGCTACGGCGACGTCATGGCCGCCTTCAAGGCGAAGTACCCCGAGATCCAGGTCAACGAACTGAACCCGGACGCCGGCTCCGCCGACGAGATCGAGGCCATCAAGGCCAACAAGGACAACAAGGGCCCGCAGTCGCCCGACGTGATCGACGTCGGCCTGTCCTTCGGCCCGTCCGCCAAGGCCGAAGGCCTGCTGCAGCCCTACAAGGTCTCCACCTGGGACGAGATCCCGGACACCATCAAGGATCCGGAAGGCTACTGGTACGGCGACTATTACGGCGTGATGTCGTTCTTCGTGAACAAGGACCTCGTCGCGAACACGCCGAAGGACTGGGCCGATCTCCTGAAGCCGGAATATTCCGGCCAGGTCGCGCTTGCCGGCGATCCGCGCGCCTCCAACCAGGCGATCCTCTCCGTCCTGGCCGCCGGCCTCGGCAAGGGCGCCAAGTCCGGCAAGGAAGCGGGCGAGGCCGGCCTTGCCTACTTCGCCGAGATGAACAAGGCCGGCAACTTCGTTCCGGTCATCGGCAAGTCCGGCACGCTGGCGCAGGGCTCCACCCCGATCGTCATCGCCTGGGACTACAATGCGCTCGGCTGGGCCAAGACCCTCAACGGCAACCCGCCGACGGAGGTCGTCGTTCCCGAGACGGGCGTCCTCGCCGGCGTCTACGTCCAAGCGATCTCGGCCTATGCGCCGCATCCGAACGCCGCCAAGCTGTGGATGGAGCACCTGTATTCCGACGAAGGCCAGCTCGGCTGGCTGAAGGGCTATTGCCATCCGGCGCGCTTCAACGCCATGGTCAAGGCCGGCAAGGTTCCGCAGGACCTGCTCGACGCCCTGCCGCCGGCGGCATCCTATGAGAAAGCCTACTTCCCGACGCTCGAGGAAGTCGACGCCAACAATGCCGCCGTCACCGGCGCATGGGACAGCGTCGTCGGCGCGAACGTGCAGTAAACGCATCCTTCGTCGCCCCGGCCGCGCGGCCGGGGCGACGATCGCGGTATGCCAATGACGGCAACCCCATCCGAGGTTTTCTTGATGTCATCAGACAGTTCAGCCGCCGGACAGCCGGCGCGGGAGCCCTTCCGCCTCCCGCTGCATTGGCTCGGCGCGGCGCCGTTCGCGCTCTTCGTCCTGCTCTTCCTGATCATGCCGACGATGCGCATCGTCATCGGCGCCTTCCAGACGGCGGACGGCAGCTTCACGCTGGACAATATCCGCGGCCTCTTCACCACCTCGATCCTGTCGGCCTACTGGATCTCGATCAAGATCTCCGTCGCCTCGGCCCTGCTCGGCTGCCTGATCGGCTTTGCCGTCGCCTCCGCCGCGGTGCTCGGCGGCCTGCCGAAATGGCTGCGCGGCCCGCTGCTCACCTTCTCCGGCGTCGCCTCCAACTTCGCGGGCGTGCCGCTCGCCTTCGCCTTCCTCGCCACCCTCGGCCCCCTCGGCCTCGTCACGGTGTTCCTCAAGACCCAGCTCGGCATCGACCTGCGCGCGCTCGGCTTCAACATCCTGTCCTTCTGGGGCCTGACGATCACCTATCTGTTCTTCCAGATCCCGCTGATGATCCTCATCATCACGCCGGCGCTCGACGGGCTCAAGCGCGAATGGCGCGAGGCCGCGCAGATCCTCGGCGCGACCAACACCCAGTATTGGCGCATGGTCGCCTTCCCGATCCTGCTGCCCTCCTTCCTCGGCACCTTCGCGCTTCTCTTCGCCAACGCCTTCGGCGCGGTCGCGACCGCCATGGCGCTCACCGGCTCCTCGCTCAACATCG
Source organism: Shinella sp. (assembly GCA_039812945.1). Lineage (GTDB taxonomy): Bacteria > Pseudomonadota > Alphaproteobacteria > Rhizobiales > Rhizobiaceae > Shinella. The sequence goes on along the minus strand of JBDHSZ010000079.1, from coordinate 1,673 downwards.
TGCCGATCCTGCTCTTCGCGCAGATCCGCGGCGACGTGCTCGGCAATCCGCATCTCGGCTATGCGCTGGCCTTCGGCATGATCGTCGTCACCGGCATCGCCAACACGATCTACATCTGGCTGCGCGCCCGCAGCGAAAGGTGGCTGAAATGAAGAAGTTCTGGGCCTGGGGAGCGCTCGTCTTCGGGCTGCTCTATTTCATCCTGCCGCTGCTCGGCATGACCAATTTCTCGCTGAAGATGCGCCGCGGCGTCTATTCGCTGGATGCCTATGCCGTTGTGCTCGGCGACCCGCGCTTCCAGGAAACCTTCACCTATTCCGTTATGATGGCGCTCGCCACCATCGCCTTCGGCGTGCTGCTCGTCGTGCCCACCGCCTATTGGGTGCGCCTCAAGCTGCCGGGCCTTCGCCCCTATGTCGAATTCATCACGCTGCTGCCGCTGGTCATCCCGGCCATCGTCATCGTCTTCGGCTATATCCGCCTCTACAACACGTCGAGCTGGCTGCCGCTGACCGGCTCGGTCACCGGCACGAACATCCTGCTGATGTTCGGCTATTCGATGCTGGCGCTGCCCTACATGTACCGCGCCGTCGATACGGGCCTGCGCGCCATCGACATCGCCACGCTGACCGAGGCCGCCCAGAGCCTCGGCGCCGGCTGGATGACCATCCTCGCGCGCATCATCCTGCCGAACGTGCTGGTCGCGGTGCTGTCGGGCGCGTTCCTGACCTTCGCCATCGTCATCGGCGAGTTCACCATGGCCGCCCTCCTCAACCGTCCGGCCTTCGGCCCCTACATGCAGCTTCTCGGCGCCAACCGCGCCTACGAGCCGGCTGCGCTCGCGGTCATGTCCTTCGCCTTGACCTGGGGCTGCCTCGGCCTGATCCAGCTTGTCTCCCGCTTCCAGAAGGGCGCGCAAAGCCCCGCCTAAGGACCTTTCATGAGCTTCCTGACCCTCACCAGCATCCAGAAGTCCTTCGGCCCCGTGCAGGTCGTCAAGGATTTCAACATGTCCATCGAGAAGGGCGAGTTCGTCTCGTTCCTCGGGCCCTCGGGCTGCGGCAAGACGACCATCCTGCGCATGATCGCCGGCTTCGAGACGCCGTCCGGCGGCGCGATCGCCATCGACGGCAGGAGCCAGGCGAACCTTCGCCCCAACCAGCGCAATATCGGCATGGTCTTCCAGGCCTATGCGCTCTTCCCCAACATGAACGTCGCGGAGAACGTCGCCTTCGGCCTCAAGGTCGCCGGCCGGCCGAAGGCCGAGATCGACGCGCGCGTCAAGGAAATGCTCGGCCTCATCAAGCTCGATCATCTCGCCGACCGCTACCCCTACCAGATGTCCGGCGGCCAGCAGCAGCGCGTGGCGCTCGCCCGCGCGCTCGCCCCCAAGCCGCAGGTCCTCCTCCTCGACGAACCGCTCTCGGCCCTCGACGCCAAGATCCGCGTGTCGCTGCGCGAGGAAATCCGCATGATCCAGCAGCAGCTCGGCATCACCACGGTCTTCGTCACGCACGACCAGGAAGAGGCGCTGTCGATCTCCGACCGCATCGTCGTGATGAACGCCGGCAAGGCCGACCAGATCGGCACGCCGGCCGAGATCTACAACCGCCCCACCACCCGTTTCGTCGCCGGCTTCGTCGGCACGCTCAACCTCATCGAGGCGAAGGTGG
>JBDHSZ010000078.1:0-15271 GCA_039812945.1 Shinella sp. | reverse complement strand
CGCAGGACAGGCCCTCGGCCAGCACGTCATGCCAGACGCGGCGAGCACCATAGGTTCGGTCGCTGCTCTTGAAGCTGGAAAGCTCGAATTACCGCTGAATTGGTGATCGACGGCGCGGCCTGATGGCTGTTTGCGGCTTTCGCCTTCGATTTCATGCTGGATTTCGTCGTGTGATGGCCCCTTTCGAGGCAGCTAGCGTCATGCGGCGGCACGGCGTCCTTCGTGGAAGACGTATCGAAGCATGTTGTAGGCGAGATTGGCCATGCCGATCTTCACCTTCGCCCTGTCGATGCCAATCGTCCGAATGAAGAGCTTCATCTTGTCCTTTTGCCGTGCGAAGACATGCTCGACGGCAGACCTGATCTTCGATCGTCGCCCGTTTGCCCGCGATATCGTTTCCGGCATTGGTCTGCCCTTTGGCTTTCGCTGATGGATGTCCGACTTCAGGCCATTGTCCTTCAGCCACTCCTCGTTGGTCTTCGAGCGGTAGGCACTGTCGGCCCAGACAGTCGAGGCCGTGTTGTCCTTGGCGACGACGTTCCTGAGCTGAGCGCCGTCATGGGCGGCAGCACTCGTCACCGCCCATCCCCGGATAAACCCATGCGCCCGGTCGATGCCGGCATGGTTCTTGTAGCCGAACAGCGGAATGGCAATGTCATGCTGCCTGGTCGCGGCTGATGTCGGCGTTTGCGTCGGCTGCTTCGCCTTGGAATACTTCACCGTCCAACGCGCATCGCGATCCTTCTGCGCGAGCCTGGCAGGCTTCTCCTTCCAGTCCTGCGGAATCTCCCCCGCCTTGATCGCGTCTTTCTCGTCTTGGCTGTTGTGTTGCCTGGGAGCCTGGATGATCGTCGCATCGACGATCTGACCACCTTTGGCCAGATAGCCCGATCGCGAGAGATGCTTGTCGAAACCGGCGAACAGATTGTCGATGGCGCCGGCCCGCACCAGGCTTTCGCGGAACAGCCAGATTGTCTTGGCATCCGGAACCTTGTTGGAAAGACCAAGCCCGAGAAACCGCATGAACGACAGCCGATCCTGGATGACGAACTCGGCCTGGTCGTCGGAGAGATTGTACAATGCCTGCAACACCAGGATCTTGAACATCAGCACCGCCGGAAACGACGGACGTCCGCCCTTCGATCCGTCGGATCGCTTCAATGCCTTCGCCAACGGCTTTTCGAACACAGGCCAGGGAATGATGCTGTTGAGTTTCTCCAGAGGGTCGCCGACGGCACTCAGGCGTTCGTAGCGCTCGTCCAAATCCCAAAAGCCTGGCTGCCCACGCATCATCCGTTCCCTGCAAAATCACGCAAGCCGAATTGAATCAGAAAATGCGCGAAACGGGGAGGTATTTCGAGGCTCCCAGATGTCCGGCGACATCGCACCCAACGGTACCTTTCTTATTGGCACACCCGTTGGCACCGCTCGGGTGCATATGGGCGACGTTGTAGTTGAGCATCAAGGCCAACTCTGGTCGCGCCCGCCAGGCGAAGTCTCGCAACTGATCAATGGGTTCGAGGCGGAGGCGGCATTGCCGATCGCCGCCATCGGTCCTGGCAAGGATGCTCAGTTCGGCACCAAAAGCAAAGCCGGAAAGGGAAAAAGGTGTGGCGGCGAGCGCAAGATCGGCTTTCGGCCACCCATCGGAAAAATGCCGAGCATCGAGTGGACACATACAATCGAACTAACTGTCGATCAGTCCTATCAGCGATCAATCGACAACGAAGGCTCCCGCCGCCTGATCGCCAGCATCGCCGCTAATTTCGACTGGCGACTTTGTGCTCCGCTTGTCGTTTCGCGGCGTCCAGACGGATCGAAGATCATCATAGATGGGCAGCATCGTTGGGCTGCGGCAGTGCGAAGGGGTGATCTGCCACAGTTGCCATGCTGCCTTTTCACTTATGATAGCCCCGAAGACGAGGCTCGAATGTTCATCGTCGCCAATCGAGCCCGGAAGCCCATGAACCGTTTGGATGATTTCCATGCCGCTTTGGCAGCGGCAGATGAGGATGCCATCGAGATTCAGCGTCTGGTGACGGAAGCGGGCTTGCGAATGGCGCGCAACACCGCATCCACTGCGTGGAAGGCAGGAGAAGTCGCCTTCACATCCTCGATCGCGGCGGCCTTGCGGCGGCATGGTCCGGCGATCGTATCCGCTGCTCTGACAAGTATAGCTGAAGCTTATGAGGGTCGCGCTCTTACCTACGGAGCCTCGATATTCGGTGCTCTAGTCAAGCTCTTCGCAAATCCGCCAGAGGGTTTTGATCCTGATGACCTGGTGCCCACGCTGCAAAATTTCGACATGGCATCGTTGGGCGAGATCGTGCGCGGGCTTAGCGGAGGTGATTCTCGAGCGATCGCCGTTTATTCTGCTATTTTCGACAGGCTGAGCCAAGTGAGAAGAGCTGAGAACGATGTGCCGATGTAGTCTCTATAACTAGGTTGTGTCGCACTCGGGTTATCTCGAGTGCGACATTCCGCTCCAAAGTGCTGAAACCTCATCACATTTTTGACCGTCATCCATGAGGCCGATACCGCGCCGCGGCGGCTTTAGGCTTGCTGATTAGATCCATCATGACGGTATTTTTCTTTTTGCACGTCTTGTTGCCAAACAGTTCGAGACGATTAAAAACTGCCGATTGGTACCGATAGATGCTGAAGATTTCTTTTTGTGAAAACGTCGAAATTTGCCAATAAAATCAATAGCGAATCTCTTGAGACGGTATAGATGGCGGTAATTCTTGAAGGTAAAATTTTATAAGCGAATAATTTCAATATCTTAGTCACACTACGGCCATCGAGTGGGAATAGGCCCGGTCAGAACCCGAACGACTGCTGGGCCGGTTGCGGCGGCGTGAAGGAGATGCCCTCGAGCGCCAGCATCCTCAGCTTGGAGGATGCGCCGCCCGGCGCGGAGAAGCCGCCGACCTTGCCGCCGGCGGCAAGGACGCGGTGGCAGGGGATGATGAGGGCGACGGGGTTTTTTGCCATGGCCTGGCCGACCTCGCGGGCCATTTCGGGGCCGGCGCCGAGATCGCGGGCGAGCGTGCCGTAGGTCGTCGTCTCGCCCCAGCGCACGCGCCTTGCCGCATCGTAGATAGCCCGGAAGAAATCGCTCTGGCCGGCAAGATCGAGCGGCACGTCGCTGAAATCCGCCTGCTCGCCGGCGAAATAGCGCTGCGCGGCCGCGATGGTCTCTGCCACCGCCGGCGGCGGGGCGGCGGCCTCCGCATCCGGCAGGTGACGCAGCAGCAGGCGGCGCGTCGTGGCGGCGTCCTCGCCGGGGAGCTGGAAGCGCAGGACACCGGCGGCCGTCCAGGCGATGCCGCAGGGGCCGCCCTCGGTGTCGAATATCCGATACTGGATCGTGCCGGCCATTCTCGGCTCCCGTTGCCGTTTCCCACAAGATCGGGCTTTGCCCGGCCGCTTTCAACCCGTTTCCTGCGAGGCCCCGCGACAAAATCTTTCGTCCGGGGGACTATCCTCCCTCTCGCATTCGTATCATCCAGAGCAATATAGTAAGGCGACGAAAGAATTTGCCGCCTGGGATGGTCCGCACGCATCATGTTTGAGACGCTTTCCGCCTATTGGCCGCATATCCTCGTCGCCCTGTCGATCGTCCTCGGCGTGCCGGCCGCCATCCATGCGACCATGACGAAGGAAGAGGTGCGGGCCGCCATCGGCTGGGTCGGCGTCATCATGCTGTCGCCGGTCGTCGGCCCGCTGATCTATGCCGTGGGCGGCGTCAACCGCGTCCGCCGCAAGACGCTGAACCTCAGCCGTGAGGGCCTGCTCGCCGCCGGCTGGCACCATATGGCGGAATACGACGTCTCCAACGACCATGTGGAAACGGCCTATGGCGGGGCGCTCGCCGCCATGCAGCGCCTCGGCGACGCCGTCGGCCGCTGCAAGCTGACCTCCGGCAACCGCATCACGCTGCTTTCGACCGGCGACGAGGCCTATGCGGCCATGCTCGCCGCCATCGACGCCGCCGAGCGCTCCATCCTCATGGAGACCTACATCTTCGACCGCGACGGCGCGGGCAAGCGCTTCGTGGCGGCGCTTTCGGCCGCCGTCGCGCGCGGCGTCGAAGTGCGTGTGCTGATCGACGCGGTCGGCGCGCGCTATTCCATCCCCTCGATCGTCTCGGAGCTGCAGCGGGCGAACGTGCCGACGGAGGTCTTCAACGGCAATATCGTCATGGGCCTGCGCCTGCCCTATGCGAACCTGCGCACCCACCGCAAGATCCTCATCGTCGACGGCAGCGTCGCCTTCACCGGCGGCCTCAATATCCGCGCCGGCTTCTGCACGGAGTTCTCCGGCGAGGCGGTGGCGCTCGACACCCATTTCCGGCTGACCGGCCCGGTCGTCAGCGACCTCTTCCGCATCGCCTGCGAGGACTGGCGCTTTTCCGGCGGCGACGATCTTGCCGGCGAGGCCTGGCAGATCGCCCCGCCGCCGGACGCGCCCGACAGCGGCATGCTCGCCCGCGTCGTGCCGTCGGGCCCGGACAAGAGTCTGGAGACGAACCACCGGATGCTGATGGGCGCGGTGTCCGTCGCCAAGCGGCGCATCCGCATCATGTCGCCCTATTTCCTGCCGGACCGCGAGCTGATCAGCGCCATCGTCACGGCGGCGCGGCGCGGGGTGAAGATCGACATCGTCGTGCCCTCCGCCAACAACCTCAAGCTGGTCGACCTCGCCATGACGGCGCAGTTCGACCAGCTTCTGAAATACGGCTGCCGCATCTGGCGGGCCTCGGGCGCCTTCAACCATTCCAAGCTCACCGTCGTCGACGAGGCCTGGTCCTATATCGGCTCGTCCAACATCGACCCGCGCTCACTGCGGCTGAATTTCGAGGTGGACATCGAGGTGGTGGACAGGGATTTCGCCGAGCGCATCGGCGCGCGCATCGGCGCCGCCCTCGCCATGGCGGAGGAGGTGAAGCTCGCGGACCTGACGGCGCGGCCCTTCGCCGAGCGCCTCATCGAACGCATCACATGGCTTGGCTCACCCTATCTGTAGAGCGGTCCCAGACGACCTTGAGATCGATATGCGCCTTGATCGGCAGGTGATCGGAGGCGATGCGGGCGAGCGGCGTGTCGTGCACCTCGACGGAGGTGACGAGATCGTGCGGATGGCCGAGCGCGCGGTCGAGCGCCAGCACGGGAAAGCGCGAGGGAAAGCTCGGCACCGCGCCGGAGGCCGGATCGAAGGTCGGCTGCAGGCGCGAGAGCGAGGAGCGGCGGCCGACGCGCCATTCGTTGAGGTCGCCGACGAGCAGGGTCGGCATCGCCTCGTCCTCGGCGACCGAGGCGAGGATCGCCATCGCCTGCTGCTCGCGCGAGCGCTTCAGCAGGCCGAAATGGGCGGCGACGAGCCTGAGCTTGCCGAGCGGCAGGTCGAGCGTGACGACCAGCGCGCCGCGCGGCTCGACGCCCGGCAGCTTCAACTGCCGCACGCCGCCGACCGCGCCCTTGCGGATCATGATCATGTTGCCGTGCCAGCCGTGGCCGCTGGAGGAGAGCGCGGTGATGGGCACCGGCACGAGGCCGCAGTCGCGCTCCAGCATGTCGAGATCGAGCAGGCCCGAGCGCTCGCCGAAGCGCTTGTCCGCCTCCTGGACGGCGATGATGTCGGCATCGATCTCGGAAATCACGCGCGCCGTGCGCTCGGGATCGAAACGCCGGTCGACGCCCACGCATTTGTGCACGTTGTAGGAGGCGATGACGGTGTCGCCCGGGCGATTGTTCTCCGGCGGCCGATGGCCGCGGCGGTTGCGGATGGCCGCCAGAAGGGCGGCCGACATGACCCTGTCGTTCAGCTTCCTGTCCACGTGTCCTTCCTTGGTGGCGCTGCCCATCATATGGGCGCTTTGCCTCGATCGGCAACCTCTGCCGGCCGGGAAAGGTTCCGCAATAGCCTCAGGGAAGCGCGCTGACCTGCATCTTCGGGCTGTCGAGCAGGATGGTCGAGCGCAGCGTCTTGATCTCGCCGATGCGCTCGAATTCGCTCCACAGCAGCCGCCGGTAATCGGCGACGTCCTTCACCGCGATCTTCAGCAGGAAATCGAAATCGCCGGCGACGGTGTGGCATTCCACCACCTCCGGCATGCGCCGCACCAGATCGACGAAGCGCTCGCCGACGCGCGGCGCGGTGCGCTCCAGCGTCACCTCCAGGAAGGCCTGGAAGCCGATGCCGGCGGCGCGCGGATCGACGATGACGGTGTGGCGGATCGCGCCGCTCGCCTCCAGCCGCGCCAGCCGGCGCGAGAGCGGGGCGGGCGACAGGCCGACCTTCTCGGCGAGCTGGTTGTTGGACAGGCCGGCATCCTCGACGAGCAGGCGGACGATGCGCCGGTCCGTCTGGTCCAGCACCATCCCGTCGCCCGTCCGCTTCTCCATATCCGTCCCTCGCGCAAAAACCTGCATCAATCTAGCAAGCACCGGCAAGAATACAAAAGCTTCTTGCGCCTTCTCCGCAATATCATGGTCGATTTTGCGGCTATTTTGGCCTACACCGCACCCGTGCTCCAGCCAGACAGGAAACCGGCCATGTTCGACGCCCTCACCCGCCAGCCCGACGACCCGCTGCTCGCCCTGATCGGCCTTTTCCGGGCGGACGGGCGCGCCGGCAAGGTGGACCTCGGCGTCGGCGTCTACCGCGACGAGACCGGCGCGACGCCGATCTTCCGCGCGGTGAAGGAGGCCGAGCGCCGTCTCGTCGAGACGCAGCCGACCAAGGCCTATGTCGGCCCGGAAGGCGACCCGGTCTTCCTGGAGCGGCTCTGGGCGCTGACGACGGGCGACGCCGGCAGGGGCCGCGCCACCGCCGCGCTGCAGACGCCGGGCGGCTCCGGGGCGCTGCGCCTTGCCGCCGACCTGATGGCGCGCATGGGCACCAAGGGCATCTGGCTCGGCCTGCCGAGCTGGCCGAACCATGCCAGCATCTTCAAGGCCGCCGGCCTGGAAGTGATCGGCTATCCCTTCTTCGACATCCCCTCGCAGACCGTGCTCTTCGACCGCATGATGGAGGCGCTTTCCGGCGCTGCCCCGGGCGATGCCGTGCTGCTGCATGCGAGCTGCCACAACCCGACGGGCGCGAACCTTTCCGACGAGCAGTGGCGCGCCGTTTCCGCATTGATCGCCGAAAGGGGCCTGCAGCCGCTGGTCGACATCGCCTATCAGGGCTATGGCCGCGGCCTGGAGGAAGACGCCGCGGGCCTGCGCACGCTGCTGGCGGCCGTGCCGGAAGCGCTGGTCGCCGTCTCCTGCTCGAAATCCTTCGGCCTCTACCGCGAGCGCACCGGGGCGATCTACGCCGCCTGCGGCAGCGCCGAGACCGCGCTTTCGGTGCGCAGCAACCTCGCCGCGCTCGCCCGTACCAGCTATTCCATGCCGCCGGACCACGGCGCGGCCATCGTCGGCACGATCCTCGGCGACGCGGCGCTGACGGCGGACTGGAAGGCCGAGATCGAAAGCATGCGGCTGCGCATCACGTCGATCCGCGAGCGCCTCGCCGCCGGCCTTTCCGCGCGCTGGCAGGTGCTGACCGCCATCCGCGCGCAGGAAGGCATGTTCTCGCTGCTGCCGCTGGAGGAGGCCGACGTCCTGAAGCTGCGCGCCGACCACGCCATCTACATGCCGACCTCCGGCCGCATCAACATCGCCGGCCTCAAGTCGGCGGAGGTCGACGCCGTCATCGAGAAGTTCCTGAGCCTCTGAGGAAACGATGGCGATCGACACCGCGGCGCAGCCGGAGCGCCATTCCGCCGGCGAGGACATCATCGCCATCGTCGTCGGCACGATGTTCATGGCGCTCGGCGTGGTGATCTACACCGAGGCGGTGCTGCTTGCCGGCGGCACGGCGGGCCTTGCCCTGCTGCTGCAATATGCCAGCGGCATCGGCTTCTGGTGGCTGTTCTCCGCCGTCAACCTGCCGTTCTACCTGCTCGCCGTCAAAAAGCTCGGCTGGGCCTTCACGCTGCGCACCTTCGCCGCCGTCACGCTCGTCTCGATCTTTAGCCGGCTTACTTCCGAGCTCGTCTCCTTCTCCCATCTCGATCCGCTCTATGCGGCGATCATGGGCGGTGCGCTTTCCGGCACCGGGCTCCTCATCCTCTTCCGCCACCGCACGGGGCTCGGCGGCATCAATGTGCTGGCGATCTACCTGCAGGACCGTTTCGGCCTGCGCGCCGGCTATTTCCAGCTCGCCGTCGACCTTGCCATCCTGTCCGCCGCCTATTTCGTCATCCCGCTCGACCGCCTCGCCCTTTCGGTGCTCGGCGCGGTGGTCGTCAACATGACGCTCGCCATCAATCACCGCCCCGGCCGCTATCTCGGGGTGACATAGGAGAAAACCGTGACCGTCACGCTCTACGGCATCAAGAACTGCGACACGATGAAGAAGGCCAAGGCCTGGCTCCACGCGCGGGGCATCGCCCACGACCTGCACGACTACAAGAAGCAGGGCATCGACGCGGCGAGCGTGACGCGCTGGGTCGAGACGCTCGGCTGGGAGACCGTGCTCAACCGCGCAGGCACCACCTTCCGCGCCCTGCCGGACGCCGACAAGCAGGACATCGATGCGAGGAAGGCGGTCGCGCTGATGCTCGCCCAGCCGTCGATGATCAAGCGCCCGATCCTCGACCGGGACGGCGTGCTGACGGCCGGATTCAAGCCGGACATCTACGAGACGCTGTTCTAGACCGGGCGGCGGTAGCCCGTCGGCTGCTGGTAGAGATAGGCGGTGCGCGCGATGGCCGCGGCCAGCGGCTCGCGGGCGACGCTCATCGTGTGGCCGTTGGCGTGGATGATGTTCGCCTCGTCCTCCATGATGGCGACATGGCCCTTCCAGAACACCAGATCGCCGCGCCGCAGCTCCTCGCTCCCGATGGGCGCGCCGAGGTCGGCGGCCTGCATGTCGGAATCGCGCGGCGCGCTTTTTCCCGCCATCATCATCGAGAGCTGCACGAGGGCCGAGCAGTCGAGGCCGAAGCCCGAGCGGCCGCCCCACAGATAGGGCGTCTCCATGAAGCGGCCGGCAATAGCGACATAGTCGTCGCCCGCCGCCGCGCCGAGCGGCAGGCAATGGCCGGCGACGACGGACCGGCCGCCCTCCAGCGTGAGATAGCGCGTGCCGCGCGTCTCGCTCTCGCCGACGATCGTTAGCCGGCTTCCGATGGAGAGGGCGAAGGCGGCGGGCGTGCGCAGGTCCGCGCCGGAATAGGCGAAGGTGCGCGGCACGGCGACGAAATGGGTCGCGGGCGCGGCGGCCATGTCCAGCGCCGTTTCCGGCAGGTAGCCGACATAGCCGTCGAAATCGGATTTCACCCAGGCCCAGCCGTCCGCCCGGTCGAGCACGACGAGGCCCTCGCCGAACAGCACCTGCGTATCGATGCCGGCGGCCGCGTCCGGCCGGGGCCGGAGATCGGCGACGGGGACCGCGAGGCGGGCGGGCGTGCCGGCGACATAGCGTCCGGCGGGGACGGTCCCGCGCAGGGCTTCCTCGGCAAGGTCGGGGCGATAGGCGTGCAGGCGGCGGTCCGGCAGGGCGTTCATGGTCTCTCGCAAAGCTTCAGGAAGTCTGGACGCGGCCCGTGGCGATTATAAGATCGCCGAGGCGTTCGAGGAAGAGCGCGCCTTCCACCGTGCGCTTGATGACGACGTTGCGCCGGTCGCGCTCGTCGCGCTGGCGCGTGGCGAGGCCCTGCTCGCCCATCGTGTCGAGCGCCCTCGTGATGACGGGCTTGGTGACGCCGAGCCTGGCGGCGAGCCCCCGCACGGTATGCGGCGGGGGCACGAGGTAGATTTCCAGCAGGATGGCAAGCTGGCGCAGCGTCAGGTCGCGCCCGTCGTCCTGCACCTGCCGGACGGTGACGGCGTGCCAGAGGCCGAGGGCCTGCGATGGGGTCAGGTCTACCGGCACGATCCCTCCGGGCGATTGAATGTCGTTACGCTACCGTATCGTTCGCCCGAAGGAAAGCATTCGCCTCAGGCAGTCACGCTGCGCAGGTGATGGTAGAGGGCGCGGATGGCCTGCGCCTCGCCGCCGACGGGCGAATGGGGGCGCTCGGCCTGCGCCCAGCCATAGATGTCGAAATGCGCCCAGCGCTCGTTGCGCGTGACGAAGCGTTTCAGGAACAGCGCCGCGGTGATCGAGCCCGCCATGCCGCCCGAGGGCGCGTTGGTGAGATCGGCGATGCGGGCGGAGACGTCCTTGTCGTAGCCCATATGGAGCGGCATGCGCCACATCGGGTCGTCCACAGCAAGGCTCGCCTCGGCGAGATCGTGGGCGAGGTCCTCGTCGTCGGTGAAGAAGGGCGGCAGGTCCGGGCCGAGCGCGACGCGGGCGGCGCCCGTCAGCGTCGCCATGTCGACGATGAGGTCGGCGTCCTCCTCGTCCGCATAGGCGAGCGCGTCGGCGAGGATCAGCCGGCCCTCGGCGTCGGTGTTGTCGATCTGCACCGTCAGGCCCTTGCGGCTTCTGTAGATGTCGCCGGGGCGGAAGGCGTTGGCCGAGATGGAGTTCTCCACGACGGGCAGCAGGACGCGGAGATCCACCTTCAGCTTGGCGTCCATGATCATCAGGGCAAGGCCCATGACATTGGCCGCGCCGCCCATGTCCTTCTTCATCAGCAGCATGGAGGAGGCCGGCTTGATGTCGAGGCCGCCGGTGTCGAAGCAGACGCCCTTGCCGACCAGCGTCACCCGCTTGTGGCCCTTCCTGCCCCAGCGCAGTTCCAGGAGGCGCGGCGCCTGCGCGGCCGCGCGGCCGACCGTATGGATGAGCGGAAAATTCTCCTTGAGGAGATCGTCGCCGGTAATGACCGAGACCTTCGCCTTGTAGTGCTCGCCGAGCGCGCGGAAGACGTCTTCCATGGCCTCGGGGCCCATGTCGTTGGTCGGCGTGTTGATGAGGTCGCGGGCAAGGAAGACGCCGGCGAGCTGGCGCTTGATGTCCGCGGCGTCGGCATCGGCCGGGATGAGCAGGGTGGGCGCTTCCGAGGCGGAGGCCTTGTAGCGCTCGAAGCGGTAGCTGCCGAGGCCGTAGCCGAGCGCCAGCCGGTTCGCCGTCAGCGGCGCGGTCTCGATATGCCAGTCGCCGGCCGGCAGCGCGCGGGCGAGCTTGCCCGCCAGGAACGGCGCGTCGGACGGGTTCCTGCCGAGGCCGAACAGCGCGCCGCCGAGATGCCCGTCCGCCGTCGGCACCATCAGGAGCGCGCCCGTCTCCGCCTTGAAGCCGGCCTTGCGGGCCCAGTCGAGGGCGATCGGATCGATCGTCCCGGTCTCGATATGGGCCGGCGTGACCGCGAAGATCGGCAGCGTCTTGCCGTTCTTCGTGTTGAAGGGAGAGGGCCGGTTGATGAACTGGAAGGGGGCCATGGCGGAACCTTTGGAGAGAGCCGGGAATCGGGCGATTAACACTCTGTTAGGGTTAACAGATTATTGCTGGAATGGAGATTGCGGCGTGATTCCTGATCGCCGCGCGCTGGGAAACCGCTCCGGGGACTGATCATGGCCGCTTGCCCTCCATCACTTCGCTCGACGCTCCTGCGGGGCGCGGCCCTGGTTGTCCTTAGCGTCGCGCTCGCCGGCTGCGCCGGCAAGAGCAACCTCACCACCGGCTCCATTCCCAGGAGCTCCAAGCCGGTCGGCGAGATGAACGCGACGGAGCTGCGCAACGCCGCCGACAGCATCGGCAAGGCCTATGAGAAGAACCCCAAGGACCCGCAGGTCGGCATGAACTATGCCAGCGTGCTGCGCATGAACGGGCGCAACGACCAGGCGCTCGCCGTCATGCAGCAGGTCGCCATCGGCAATCCCAACAACCGCGAGGTGCTCGCCGCCTACGGCAAGGCGCAGGCCGCCGCCGGCCAGCTCCAGCAGGCGCTGGACACGATCCTGCGCGCCCAGACGCCGGACCGGCCGGACTGGAAGCTGAAATCCGCCGAGGGCGCCATCCTCGACCAGCTCGGCCGCTCGGGCGAGGCGCGCCAGCGCTACCGCGAGGCGCTCGACATCAATCCGAACGAGCCCTCGGTGCTCTCCAATCTCGGCATGTCCTATGTCCTCGCCCGCGACCTGAAGACCGCCGAGACCTATCTGCGCTCGGCCGCCTCGCAGCCCGGCGCCGACAGCAGCGTACGCCAGAACCTGGCGCTCGCCGTCGGCCTGCAGGGCCGCTTCCAGGAGGCGGAAACCATCGCCCGGCAGGAGCTGACCGCCTCCCAGGCCGAGGCGAACGTCGCCTATCTGCGCGCGATGCTGACCCAGCAGAACGCCTGGAAGAAGCTCGCGGCCGACGACGGCGGCAACACCAACTGATCCCCAAGCGTCCCTCCCAAGACGCCCTTGCCCCGGCCGACACCGTCGACCGGGGCTTTTTCATCCGTGCGGCATGTTCGGGGATCAGAAGCGGTCGGAGACCTGGATGCCGGCGGGGCCGAGGATGACGGCGATCAGCACGGGCAGGAAGAACAGGATCATCGGCACGGTCAGCTTCGGCGGCAGGGCGGCGGCCTTCTTCTCCGCCTCGTTCATGCGCTGGTCGCGACATTCCTGCGCCAGCACGCGCAGCGCCTGGGCGAGCGGCGTGCCGTAGCGTTCCGCCTGGATGAGCGCCTGCACCACCGACTTCACCGTGTCGAGGCCGATGCGGGTGCCGAGATTCTCGTAGGCCTGCCGCCGTTCCTGCAGGAAGGACAGTTCCGCCGTGGTGAGCACCAGCTCCTCGGCCAACTCCGCCGAGGCCATGGCGATCTCGTCGGCGACGCGCTTGAAGGCGACCTCGATGGAGATGCCCGATTCCACACAGATCAGCATGAGGTCGAGCGCATCCGGCCAGGCGCGGCGGATCGACTGCTGGCGCTTTGTCACCTTGTTGGAGATGAAGATGTTGGGCACGTAGAAGCCGATATAGGCGATGACCACCGTCGCGAGGATGCGCATCGGCAGCGGCTTGTCGCCGAGGAAGCCGAGATAGAAGATGTAGAAGGCGGCGAGCGCCAGGAAGACGAAGGGCAGGACGAAGCGCGCGAAGAGGAAGACGTTGAGCGCGTTCTGCGAGCGGTAGCCGGCCTGGCGCAGCCGGTTCATCGTGTTGGCGTCGACCAGCGCCTCGCGCAGGTTCAGCCGCTCGACGATCTGGCGGACCGAGGTGTTGTGCTGGGCGCGCAGCGAGGCCTTGCTCTGGGCGGCTTCCGCGTTGAGGCGGGCGCGTTCGCGCGCGCGCATCTGCTCGCGCTCCAGCGCCACGGACTTCATCCGCTTGTCGAGGTCTCCCCGGTCGAGATAGGGCACGGCGAGCGTGTAGAAGGTCGCCAGCACGGCGATCACCACGAAGGCCGGGAGGAGAACCGCTGGATCGGTGAGCATGGCGACCATGATCTGATATCCTAGATGTCGAAATTGATCATGTTGCGCATCACGAAGATGCCGATGGACATCCAGATCCCCGAAAGGCCGAGGATGAGATGGCCGCGCGGATCCGTGAACAGGATCATGATGTAGCCCGGCGAGGTCAGGTAGACGAGCAGCGCCACGATGAAGGGCAGCGCGCCGATGATCGCCGCCGATGCCTTGGCCTCCATCGACAGCGCGTTGACCTTGGCGCGCATCTTGCGGCGCTCGCGCAGGACGCGCGAGAGATTGCCGAGCGCCTCGGATAGGTTGCCGCCCGCCTGGCTCTGGATGGCGATGACGATCGAGAAGAAATTGACTTCCTGCAGCGGGATGCTGGTGAACATGCGCGCGCAGGCATCCGGCACGCTGAGGCCGACCTGCTGGGATTCGACGATCTTGCGGAACTCCGTCCGCACCGGCTCCTGGCCCTCGGCGGCGATCAGCCGCAGCGCGTCGGTCAGCGGCAGGCCCGACTTGATGGAGCGCACCATGACGTCGAGCGAGTTGGGGAATTCCTCGAGGAACTTGTTCAGCCGGCGCTTGACGAGGAAGCCGACGAGCCAGCGCGGCAGGCCCGCGGCGGCGATGAAGCCGACGCCGAGCGACACGAGGAGGCCGGCGCCCGCGAGAAGCGTCAGCACGAAGGCGAAGAGGCCGAAGACGGCGCTGAACACGTAGAATTTCGCCGGCGTGATCGCAAGCCCGGCCTGGACGAGCCGCGCCTTCAGCGTGGTGGCGACGCGGCGCGTCTGCTCCTGCTGCTTCTTCTCCAGGTCCTTCAGGGATTCCTGCACCGACCTGCGGCGCTTGGAAAGCTCCTGCACGCGGTCGCGCGCGGCCTTGGCCTTGCTCTGGTCGGTCTCGGCGGCCTGCACGCGGCGCACGCGGCTTTCCGACTTCTTCTGCGTCTCGATGCGCGAGAAGAGCACGCCATAGGCAAGGCCGGCGGTGGAGAGCGCGGCCAGCGCGAAGATCGCGACGATGGTGATATCCAGCCCGAACATCCCGGCCCCTTACGGTTTTTCCATCGCGTCGAGCGTCGCCGCCAGGCGCTTGTCCTCGTTGAAATAGCGGGCGCGGTCCCAGAAATGCGGCTTGCCGATGCCGGTGCCCATATGGCTGCCGACGATGCGGCCGTTGGCGTCCTCGCCCTGGATGTCGAAGCGCATCAGGTCCTGGGTGACGATGACGTCGCCTTCCATGCCGACCACCTCGGTGATGTGGGTGATGCGGCGCGAGCCGTCGCGCAGGCGCGAGGCCTGGATGATGACGTCGATCGAGCCGGCGATGATCTCGCGCACGGTCTTGGCCGGCAGCGTGTAGCCGCCCATGGCGATCATCGATTCCATGCGGGAGAGGCATTCGCGCGGCGTGTTGGCGTGGATCGTGCCCATCGAGCCGTCGTGGCCGGTGTTCATCGCCTGCAAGAGGTCGAAGACCTCCGGTCCGCGCACTTCGCCGACGATGATGCGCTCGGGCCGCATGCGCAGGCAGTTCTTGATGAGGTCGCGCATGGTGATCTCGCCCTCGCCCTCGATGTTCGGCGGGCGGGTTTCGAGACGCACGACATGCGGCTGCTGGAGCTGGAGTTCGGCCGAGTCCTCGCAGGTGATGACGCGCTCGTCCCGGTCGATATAGTTGGTCAGGCAGTTGAGCAGCGTCGTCTTGCCCGAGCCCGTGCCGCCGGAGATGACGAGGTTGCAGCGCACGCGGCCGATGATCTGCAGCAGCGTCGCGCCCTCGGGGGTGATCGAGCCGAAGCGGACGAGCTGGTCGAGCGTCAGCTTGTCCTTCTTGAATTTACGGATGGTCAGCGCGGTGCCGTCGATGGCGAGCGGCGGGGCGATGACGTTGACGCGCGAGCC
>JBDHSZ010000077.1:0-15298 GCA_039812945.1 Shinella sp. | reverse complement strand
CTGGGCCTGGTGGGTCCTCGGGATCGTCCTCCTGATCCTCGAAGTGCTGATGCCCGGCGTCTTCCTCGTCTGGATCGGCATCGCCGCCATCGTAACCGGCGCGCTCTCGCTGCTTCTGTGGGAACAGGCGTTCTGGACATGGCAGGCGCAATGGCTGGTCTTCGCGGTGCTGTCGCTGGTCGCCGCGCTCATCGGCCGGCGCATCGTCAGCGCGCGGGGCGAGACGAGCGACCAGCCGCATCTCAACCAGCGTGGCCAGAGCCTCGTCGGCCGCACCGCGACGCTGGAGCAGCCGATCAGCGAGGGCCGCGGCCGCATCCGCCTCGACGATACGATGTGGAGCGTCCAGGGACCGGACCTGCCGGTCGGCGCGCGCGTGCGCGTCACGGCCAGCAACGGCCGCGATCTCACGGTGGAGCCGGTCTAGGCCACGCCGATCCTCAGCAGGTCGTGGAAATGCACGATGCCGACGGGGCGGAAGCGCTCGTCGGTGACGATCAGCGCCGAGATATTGTGCTGGTTCAGCAGGCCGAGCGCAGTGGTCGCCAACGTCATCGGCTTCACCGTCTTGGGGCTGCGCGTCATCACGTCGTCGACGTCGAGTTCGGCGAGATTGCGCGACAGGTTGCGGGCGATGTCGCCGTCGGTCACGATGCCGACGAGGATCCCCTCGTCATCGATGACGCCGACGCAGCCGTAGCGCTTGAGCGCCAGCAGGTTCACGGCGTCCGGCATCGAGGTGCCGAGCGCCACCAGCGGCATGTTCTCGCCGCTGTGCATGATGTCGCCGACATGGGAAAGGCTCGCGCCGAGCTTGCCGCCGGGATGGAACGTGCGGAAATCCGTCGCCGTGAAGCCGCGCGCCTCCAGCAGCGCGACTGCGATGGCGTCGCCCAGCGCAAGCTGCATCAGCGTCGAGGAGGTGGGCGCCAGCCCGTGCGGGCAGGCTTCCTGCACCTTCGGCAGCAGCAGCACGGTGTCGGCCTCCCGCGCGAGCGCCGAGCGCTCGCCCGAGGTCATGGCGATCAGCGGGATGGAGAAGCGCCGCGAATAGGAGACGATGCCCTGCAGCTCGGCGGTCTCGCCGCTCCAGGACAGCGCCAGGATGACGTCGTCCCGCCCGATCATGCCGAGGTCGCCGTGATTGGCCTCGACGGGATGGACGAAGAAGGAGGGCGTGCCGGTCGAGGCGAGCGTGGCGGCGATCTTCACGCCGATATGGCCCGACTTGCCGATGCCGGTCACGATCACCCGGCCGGTGATGTCGCCGATGCGGCGCACCGCCGCGCAGAAGGCGTCGTGCAGCTCGCCTTCGAGCGCTGACGACAGGGCGACCAGCCCCGCCTTCTCCGTTTCGATCGTCCGCATCGCGGAGGCAATGGCGCCCCCGCCGTCAACTTTGGCCTGTCTCTTGATCATGCGCCTCGTTAGCGCTTTTGCCCGAACCTGTCCATTGAGAACATCGGCCCGCATCGCGCGCTGATCGGCCGGGCGATCCTTGCGCGGCTCGAAGGACGGCCGATGGGGCCGAAGGCGCGCCGGCTCCTTGGTATTGCCATTCCGCCGCGAACCAGCGATATGTTTCCAACAATACATCGTTGGAGAGTTTCATGCGGGTCGTGCGCAGTCTCGTCGTTCTTGTCGCCTTGCTTGTGTCCCTGTCGCCGGCGGCGGCGCGCAGCATAACGGATGCCGCCGGGCGCGTCGTCGAGATACCGGACAGGGTGGAGCGGGTGCTTGCCGCCGGCCCGCCGGCCTCGGTGCTGGTCTATGTGCTGGCGCCGGAAAAGCTTGCCGGCTGGGTGCGCGAGCCGAAGGAGGAGGAGAAAGCCTTCCTGCTGCCCGCCGTTCGCGACCTCCCGGTCTTCGGCCAGCTTACCGGCAAGGGCGGCACGGCGAATATCGAGGCCGTGCTGGCGGCGAAGCCCGATATCATCATCGACGTCGGCACGGTGAACCCGACCTATGCCTCGCTCGCCGACAAGGTACAGGCGCAGACCGGCATTCCCTATGTGCTCGTCGACGGCGCCTTTGCCCGCAGCGCCACGACGCTGCGCGAAACCGGTGCGATGCTCGGCGTTCCCGAGCGGGCCGAGGCGCTGGCAGCCTATGCCGACGAGAAACTCGCCGCGCTGGAAAAGGGTCTCGCCGGCATTCCCGTGGAAAAGCGCCCCTCGGTCTATTTCGGTCGCGGCGCGGAAGGGTTGGAGACGGGGCTCTCCGGCTCGATCAACATGGAGATCCTCGAGGCGGTCGGCGCGCGCAACGCGGCCGCCGCGGCGGGCAAGGGCGGCCTCACCCAGGTCTCGCTCGAACAGGTCCTGTCCTGGAAGCCCGACGTCATCCTCGCCTCCTCGCCGGCCTTCGCCAAGGCCGTCAAGGACGACCCGCTCTGGCAGGGGCTCGACGCGGTGAAGGCCGGGCGCATCCATGTCGCCCCGGCCCTGCCCTTCGGCTGGATCGACGCGCCGCCCGGCATCAACCGCCTGATCGGCATCGCCTGGCTGGAGCATACGCTCTACCCGGACGCCTTCCCCGCCGCGCTGGACGAGGAGGTGCGCGGCTTCTTCAAGCTGTTCTATCAGGTGGAACCGAGCGAAGCACAGCTTGAAACCCTGCTCGGCAGGGGTGCGGCGAAGTAGATGCGGGCGCTTCTGTCCGGCCGGTCGGCCGCTGCGCTCGGCCTTGCCGGCTTCGTGCTGTTGCCCATTCTTTCCATGATGGTCGGCAAATACGGCAGCGGGCCGGGGCCGCTGCTCGGCGCGCTGCGGCAACTGGCGAGCGGCGATGGAACCGATCCGCTGCTTGCCACCGTGCTGTGGAACGTGCGCCTGCCGCGCGTGGCGGCGGCGGTGATCGTCGGCGCGGCGCTTGCGGCGGCGGGCGCGACCTATCAGGGCCTGTTCCGCAATCCGCTGGTCTCGCCGGACCTGCTCGGCGTATCCGTCGGGGCCAGCCTGGGGGCGGTGCTCGGCCTCTTCCTGTCGCTGCCGGTGCTCGCCATCCAGCTCGCCGCCTTCGCCGGCGGGCTCGTCGCGGTGCTGGCCGTCACCGGCATCGGCATGCTGGTGCGCGAGCGCGATCCGGTGCTGACGCTGGTGCTTGCCGGCATCGCCATCCAGGCGCTGATCGGCGCGGGCATATCGCTGATCAAGGTATTGGCCGACCCCTACGACCAGCTCCCGGCCATCACCTATTGGCTGCTCGGCAGCATGACGGCGGTGACGCGGTTCGACGTCCTGTCCATCCTGCCCGCCCTGGTGCTCGGCCTCGTGCCGCTCGTCCTCTTGCGCTGGCGCATGAACGTCATGACGCTCGGCGAGGAGGAAGCGCAGACGCTGGGCATCGACACCCTGAAGACGCGCATCGTGCTGATCGCCGGCGCGACGCTGGTGACGGCGGCGACGGTCTCCGTGACGGGCATCATCGGCTGGATCGGGCTCGTCATCCCGCACATCGCCCGCATGCTCGTCGGCCCGGATTTCCGCCGCCTGCTACCGGCCGCCATGATGCTCGGCGCGAGCTATCTCCTCGTCGTCGACATGCTGGCGCGTTCCATCGCGGCGATAGAGGTGCCGCTCGGCATCCTCACGGCGGCGGTCGGCGCGCCGTTCTTCCTGTGGCTGCTGATCGCCGGAAAGCGAGGCTGGTCATGACGCTCTCGACGACGTCGCTCGCCTTCGGCTATCGCGACCGCGAGATCGGCCGCGGCGTCGATCTTTCGCTTGCGGGCGGAGAGGTGCTCGCCCTGCTCGGCCCGAACGGCGCGGGCAAGACGACCCTGTTCAAGACCATGCTCGGGCTGCTGCCCGTCAAGGCGGGCGAGGTCCTGCTCGACGGCAGGCCGCTTTCCGGCTGGTCGCGGCGCGAGCGGGCGCTGCGCATCGCCTATGTGCCGCAGGCCCATGCCGCGCCCTTCCCCTTCACCGTGCGCGATCTCGTGCTGATGGGGCGGGCGGCGCATCTGTCCGCTTTCGCCCTGCCCGGCGCACGCGACCGCGCGATCGCCGAAGCCGCGATGGACAATCTCGGCATCACGAAGCTTGCCGACACGCCCGCGACGGAGATCAGCGGCGGGGAGCGGCAACTGGCGCTGATCGCCCGCGCGCTGGCGCAGGAAGCGCGCATCGTCGTCATGGACGAGCCGACGGCCAGCCTCGACTACGGCAACCAGATGCGCCTGCTCGCCCATATCCGCCGGCTGGCCGCGGACGGGCTCGCCATCGTGCTGTCGACGCACAATCCCGATCACGCCCTGCAGGCCGCCGACCGCGTGGCCCTGCTGAAGGATGGCGCCATGGCCGCCCTCGGCCGCACGCGCGAGACCCTGACCGCCGACGCGCTGAAGACCCTCTACGGCATCGACGTGGTGATCGGCAGCCTGCCGGGAAGCGACGCCTTCGTCTGCGCCCCGCGCATCGACCGGCGGTGAGCCATTTCCCGAACGCCTTGAAAGCCATCCCTGCGGCCCGAGCGGCCGCGGGGCCGCATCGCCGATGCGCCGGCATCTTGATTTTCGCATCTCCCATGAAACTCTATGCGCGAAATCCAGGGGAATAGCGTGCCGGAAGCGCCCATCCCGGTCTTGCCGGGCAAGTGAGTCTCGATATATTCAAGAAAATATAGCGACTGGGGCGCTGCATCGGGCAGATCCAATTTCTCGAAAGCGTGGCGGCGGACCGTCCACGCATGCCGGTGAAATTTGGCTGGGATGAAATTTGGCCCGGGTGAAATTTGGGAGGGGTATTCATGCGTTATCTTATCGTCCGCACGTCATTGGCGTTTCTGAGCTCGACGGTCTTCGCCGTCCCGGCGGCGCCCGTCTTCGCGCAAACGGCAGCGAACACGGCGGCTTCGGCCAAGAAGCCGCCCGTCAAGGCCGAGGACACCGGCGCGTTCGAACTCGGCAAGATCGTCGTTCCGGGCGGCGGGAGCACGGGCGGCCAGACAGTCTCGCAGTCCACCATCACGTCCGAGGAGATGCGCAGCGCCAACCGCACCACGCTTGACGATGCCCTGCGCACCGTTCCGGGCGTCGAGGTCGGCAATACCGGCGGCAGCCGCAACGAGCGCATGGTTTATGTACGCGGCTTCGACCGCTGGCAGGTTCCGCTCTATATCGACGGCGTGCGCATCTACCTGCCGGCCGACAACCGCATCGATTACGGCCGCTTCCTGACACCGGACCTTGCCGAGATCCAGGTACAGAAAGGCTATGTCCCCGTCCTGAGCGGCCCCGGCGGCATGGGCGGGGCGATCAACCTCGTCACGAAGACGCCGACAGAAGCCTTCGAGGGCGAGGTCCGCACCGGCCTCGAATTCGGCAATACCGGGGGCCTTGCCTCCTATACGACCTTCGCCTCCGTCGGCACGCGGCAGGACCTGTTCTACGTGCAGGCGAGCGGCTCGGTGCGCTCCAGCGACGGCTGGTTCCTCTCGCGCCGCTTCGATCCCAACGCCGTCGAGAACGGCGGCCGCCGCGATTTCAGCGACGTCAAGGACTGGCGCGGCAACATCAAGGTCGGCTTCACGCCGAACGACACCGACGAATATGTCATCAGCTATACCAGGCAGGAAGACGAGAAGAACGCGCCCTATGCCGTCAATCAGGGCGTGAACGGGCGCACGCCTCAGAACTTCGGCCTGACGACGTCTTACCAGCGCAACTGGACGTGGCCGCAATGGGACATCGGATCGCTCGCGTTCAACTCCTACACCGCGATCGGCGATGCTTCCTATGTCAAGGTGAAGGCCTACTACAACACCTTCGACAACCTGCTGTCCTCCTACGACGACAGCACCTTCACGACGCAGAAAGGCGGCCCGGCCTTCGACAGCTATTACGACGATCATGCCTATGGCGTCAGCGCCGAAGCAGGCACGGAGTTCGAGCACAACAGCCTGAAGGCGGCGCTGCACTACCGCAGGGACAGCCATACGGAATGGAACGACAACCGCCCGGACGATCCGGTCAACCACCTGCTGGAGCCGAAGCAGACGCAGGTGGAGGATGGCGTCGCCGTGGCGCTGGAGAACACCTTCCACGCCACGGACACGCTCGATCTGGTCGCAGGCGTCAGCTATGAGAAGACGACGCTGAAGCAGGCGGACGAGTTCAAGGACAAGAAGTTCGTCTCCTATCCGCTCGGGGGCGACGATTCTCTCAACTGGCAGACGGCCGCCATCTGGCGCCCGACCGCCGTCACCGAGCTTCACGCCAGCATCTCGGCGCGCACGCGCTTCCCGAACCTGTTCGAGCGGTTCAGCACCCGGTTCGGCACTGCCAAGCCCAATCCCGATCTGGAAGCCGAGCGGGCGATCAACTACGAGATCGGCGGCGACACCGAGCTGACGGACACGCTGCGGCTTTCCGGGGCGGTCTTCTACAGCGATATCCGGAACGCGATCCAGTCGGTCGATATCGGCGTCGATCCCAAGGACGCCAAGAAGCGGCTCGTGCAGAACCAGAATGTCGGCGACGGGCGTTACTACGGCTTCGAGGTGAAGACCGAATGGGAAGCGACAGGCGTGCTGACCGTGGGCGGAAACTACACCTATCTCAAGCGTGAGATCAACGATCCGGCCCGACCGACCCTGCGCTCGACCGGCGTTCCGGCGCACCTGCTCTTCGCCTATGCCACCTGGGCCCCGACGGAGAAATTCTCGGTGACGGGTAGCGTGGAAGCCTCGTCCTCACGCCTGTCGGATCATCCGGCGGGCGGCGACCGCTACATCGAGACGAAGGGCTTCGCGCTTGCGAACCTCAATTTCGAGTACAAGTTCACACAGGACTATTCGGCCAGCTTCGGCGTGCGCAACCTGTTCGACAGGAACTACGAGCTCGTCACAGGCTTCCCGGAGGCCGGCCGTACGTTCTACCTGAACGCCCGCGCCACGTTCTGACCGCGAGAATCGGGAGAGGAAGATGAACATCGCCTATGTCAGCTCCGACGAGGAGACCAGGACGAACGTGGTGCTCTGCATGGCCGCCGAGAGGGCGGGCCGGGAGGGGATCGTGCTTGCCGGCACGATCCAGCCCGTCGACACGGGCGGCGCCCGTGAGAAATGCGATATCGTCCTCGGCCTGCTGCCCGATGGCGAAAGACGCAATGTCAGCGTCGATCTCGGCCCGGGGGCGAGCGGCTGCCGGCTCGACACCGCAGCTCTTGAAGAGGCGGTGATGATCGTCCACGACAAGCTGGCGGGCGCGGCGGGGCTGATCGTCAACAAGTTCGGCAAGCAGGAGGCGATCGGTCGCGGGCTGGTCGCGGCCATCATCGAAGCCTGCGACTGCGGGCTTCCCGTGCTGGTCGGCGTCTCCCCGCAATGGCGGGAAGCGTTCCTCGCCTTCGCCGCCGGCCGGGCGACCGAATTGCCGGCCGAAGAGGAGCATCTGCTGGACTGGCTGCGCACGGCCTGTCGGCCCGACCAGGCAGCGATTGCCGTATCCGCCTAGCATCGAGGCTTACGCGGAAAGTCGCAGCAGTTTCCGGACGCTTGCCGCGCCTTGACGTCGCGGCAAGCAATCTTGTGACCGCTCCGAGAGCATTTCAGCCGGAGAGGCTTTAGTCGACCGCGACCATGACGTCGGACGCCTTGACGACGGCATAGGCTTCACCGCCGACGGCAAGGCCCAGCTCGTCGACCGATTCATTGGTGATCGACGCGGTGACGACGGTCCCACCGGCAACTTCAATGCGGATATGCGCGGTCGTCGCGCCCTTCGTCACTTCGACGATTTTGCCCTTGAGGCGATTGCGTGCGCTGATCTTCATGGAAATCTCCTTTTCCGGCACTTGCGATGGCGACGCCATAGCATATCGGCCGCCTTGCCGACTACCGTTCGAGCCAGGGGGTGGGTCCTCATTTTTCCGTGTTCGCGCAAGCACAGATTTTCACGACCTGTTAACCATAAACTAACTCTCCGCCAATAGAGTGTCACGATGAGCGAACACATGACGGATAACGTTATTTTTCAAATGCTTACCGCAACATTTGTGTATGCAGGCGACGTTAGGCTTCACGTTCTCTCAGGAAATTCGAGAATCGCAGGCCATCATGGATGAGGCAAACGGAATGGAACCTGGGGCACCGTCGCTCTGCCTGACACGGCGTCTGGCCGGGCTTCTGCTCGCCGGAACCATGCTTGCGGCCGCCCCCGCCTTCGGCCAGCAGACGGCCGTTCCCGAGGCCCTCCCGGACCAGCAGGCGGCCATGGCCGATCCGGCCGACGCCGCCGGCGTGGCGCAGGCGGACCCGGCCACGACCGCCTCGACGCCCCGCGTCGGCGGGGGCGCGGACATCGACGACGCCTTCGGCCCCGCCGAGCGCCAGGCCGAGCGGCTGAACGCGCGCGAGGGCGGCGTCGACGGCGCGCGCAGCAATTTCGGCGATCCCTACGCGCCGACGGGCATCCGGATCGGCACCTTCCTGCTGCGGCCGTCGATCTCGCAGAATCTCGGCTATGAGAGGAACAGGACCGGCGACACCGCGACGAGCCGCACCTTCCACCAGACGGGCCTGCGCGGCTCGCTGATCTCGGACTGGTCGCGCCACCAGCTCTCCATCGAGGCCGAAGGCATCCACCAGCGCAACATCAGCGGCACCGGCGACACCGAGCCGCGGGTGCGGGTGGACGCCGACCTGCGGCTGGACCTCAGCGACGACACGGTCGCCAATCTCACGGCCGGCTACGAGTTCGAGCGGGAAAGCTCCAGCGACCCCAACGCCATCGGCGGCGCGACCGCCCAGTCCGGCGTCCACACCTACAGGGCCGGCGCGCGCGTCACCCGCGACTTCGGCCTGATCCGCGGCACGATCGGCGCCGGCGTCGAGCGTCAGACCTACGGCTCCGCCACGCTCGCGGACGGCAGCAGCCTCAGGCTTTCCGACCGCAACAACACCGAGGGCACGCTGACGGCCCGCATCGGCTACGAGCTGTCGCCCGCGCTGATCCCCTATCTCGAAGCCTCCGCCGGGCGCGCCATCTACGACGCCCGGCGCGACGCCTTCGGCTACGAGCGCTCCCACACGACGCTCGGCGGGCGGGCCGGCGTGGAGCTGGACATGGGCGAGAAGCTGCGCGGCGACCTTGGCATCGGCTACAAGCGCGCCGGCTTCGACGACAGCCGCCTTGCCGCGCTCGACGGCCTGACGCTCGACGGGACGCTCCAATGGTCGCTGCAGCGCGGCACCGACCTGCGGCTCGGCCTCGGCACGGAGCTCGAGCCGTCGACGACGCCCGGCCAGAGCGGCTACGTCTCCTATGCGGCGACGGCGGACCTGACGCATGAATTGCGGGAGAACCTGGTGGCGCGGCTGAGCGCCGCCTATACGCTGCGCGACTTCAAGGCCGCCGGCGACCCGAACCAGACCATCTACCTGGCCGGCGCCGGCGTCACCTGGAACATCAACCGCTGGCTGGCGATGACCGGCGACGTCTCCTACGAGCTGACGCGCCGGCAGGGCACGCCCGACACCGGCGTCACGCGCGCCGGCATCGGCCTCGTGCTGCGCCGCTGAGCCTCACAGGCCGGCGACGAGCTCGCGCAACTGGCCTTCGATGCCGGGGCGGATATCCGCGCGGTCGAGGGCGAAGGCGATGTTGGCGAGGATGAAGCCGTCCTTGGCGCCGCAGTCGTAGGTCTTGCCGCGGAAGTGGTAGGCGGCGAACTTCTGCTCGCCGGCGAGCTTCAGCATGGCGTCGGTGAGCTGGATCTCGTTGCCGGCGCCGCGCTCCTGCGTGGACAGGATCGGGAAGATCTCCGGCTGGAGGATATAGCGGCCGTTGATGAAGAAGTTGGACGGCGCGGTGCCCGGCGCCGGCTTCTCGACCATCTCGGTGATGGCGAAACCGTCGCCGATCGTCTCGCCGACGCCGACGATGCCGTATTTGTGCGTCTGGTCGGGCGCGCATTCCTCGACGGCCACGATATTCGCGCCCGAATGCTCGAAGAGCTCGACCATGCCCTTCATGCAGCCCTTCTCCGCCTTCATGATCATGTCGGGCAGCAGCAGCGCGAAGGGCTCGTTGCCGACGAGCTCGCGCGCGCACCACACGGCATGGCCGAGGCCGAGCGGCTCCTGCTGGCGCGTGAAGCTGGTGGAGCCGGCGACCGGCAGGATGCTTTCGAGCAGCGTCAGCTCGGCGGTCTTGTTGCGCTGGCGCAGCGTCTGCTCCAGCTCGACCTGGATGTCGAAATAGTCCTCGATGACCGCCTTGGAGCGGCCGGTGACGAAGATCAGGTGCTCGATGCCGGCCTCCAGCGCCTCATCGACCACATACTGGATCACCGGCTTGTCCACGACGGTCAGCATCTCCTTCGGGACGGCCTTGGTTGCCGGAAGGAAGCGCGTGCCGAGACCGGCCACCGGGAAGACTGCTTTGCGAACCTTGCGTGCCTGCGACATAATCACCTCGTTTGCTCCGTCGCCGTCATGGCCCGGACATATCTCAGCCGGAATAGAGGCCAATTGCTATTTTTTTGCAAAGGAAGTCTCATTTTGCGAAAGAAGACGGGGCAAAATTTTGATGGTAAAGAATTTGTTGACTTCGTTTTTATAAGTTTTGCGTTCAGCCGGTGGTTCCAGGCCATCGTCCCGAAATTTAAGAAACGGACATGACAGCCGATGACACAGAATCTGAAGACCGTTCTGCGCCGATCTGCGCTCACCCTCCTCCTGACGGCCGGGCTCTTCGCCCAGGCCACCGCCGCCCGCGCGGACGCCCGCTTCCAGAAGTGGATCGCCGACTTCTACCAGACGGCGGCCGAGGCCGGCATCAGCAAGAGCACCTATCAGAAGGCGTTCTCCGGCGTCCGGACGCCCGATCCGGACGTGCTGGACAAGGCCGCCTACCAGCCGGAATTCAAGCACAAGATCTGGGATTATCTCGATTCGCGCGTCAATCCCTACACGGTGCGCATCGGCCGCGAGATGGCGGCCAAGCATGGCCGGACGCTGGCGGCGCTCGAGCGCCATTTCGGCGTCGACCGCCATATCCTGCTCGCCATCTGGTCGATGGAATCGAACTACGGCGCGGTCCTGGAGAAGAGCGAGCGGCTGCATTACGTGCCGCGCGCGCTGGCGACGCTCGCCTATGGCGACAAGAAGCGCGCGAAATATGCCCGCACTCAGCTCATCGCCGCCCTCAAGATCATCCAGCGCGGCGATATCGACGCCGCCGACATGACCGGCTCCTGGGCCGGCGCGATGGGCCACACCCAGTTCATCCCGTCGAGCTACCTGCTCTATGCGATCGACGCCGACGGCAACGGCCACCGCGACATCTGGAACTCGGTGCCGGACGCGCTGGCGACGGCCGCCAACCTGCTCGCCAAGAACGGCTGGCAGGCCGGCAAGACCTGGGGCTACGAGATCGTCGTGCCGGCGGGCGGCAACAAATATTCCGGCCAGACGAAGACCCTCGCCCAATGGGCCAAGCTCGGCTTCACGCGCCCGGGCGGCAACGGCTTCAAGAACGGTTCCGACCGCGCCGAGCTCAAGCTGCCGGCAAACGGCGGCCCGGGCTTCCTGATGACCAAGAACTTCTTCGTCATCAAGCGCTACAACGCCTCGGATTCCTATGCGATGGGCGTCGGCATGCTGGCCGACCAGCTCGCCGGCTATAGCGGCGTCAAGCAGCGCTGGCCGCGCCCGGAGGGCACGCTCGACATCACCGAGAAGTTCGAGCTGCAGACGCGCCTCAAGGAGCTCGGCTATTACGAGGGCGAGGTCGACGGCAATTTCGGCTCCGGCTCCAAGGCCGCCATCCAGGCCTTCCAGAACCGCATGGGCCTTGCCGCCGACGGCGAGCCGAGCCAGCAGCTCCTGCGGGCGCTTCGCCGCTGATATCCGGCACGGATACCGCATCGGGGGCGCTTCGGCGCCCCTTTTTGCTGGCGGATGCTTTCGTTTGCCGCGGGCATTTGCCATCATGCCGCCACCGAGCTTCCGCAACATCGGGGCCAAGACGGGAACCCTCGCGATGAGCAAGACGACGATCCTTCGCATCCTGCGCCTCGGCCTCCTACTTTTCGCCGGGGCGAGCGTCGTCGTGACCGCCCTGCCCGCGGGCGCGCAGGAGCCCCGCGAGCGCAAGACCATCCTCGAACTCCTCTTCGGCAAGAAGAAACCGAAGGAAGTCGCGCCCGAACCGCAGATCCGCAAGCCGCGCACCGTCAACCGCAAGAAGAAGACGACCCCCGCCGTCGCCCGGACGCCGGAGCCGGCCGCCGTCGAGAAGCTGCCGGACGCCAGGGTCGTGCTGGTCGTCGGCGACTTCATCGCCGGCAGCGTCGGCGAGGGCCTTATCGCCGCCTTCGAGACGACGCCGGGCATCACCGTCGAGCGCCGCACGAACGGCTCCTCCGGCATCGTGCGCGACGACTATTACGACTGGCCGCAATCCCTGCCCGGCCTGATCGCCGAGACGAAACCCGCCGTCGTCGTCGTCAGCATGGGCGCCAACGACCGCCAGCAGATGACCGTGGCGGGCGAGAAGGAGAAGTTCCGCTCCGAGGCCTGGACGAAGGAATACGAGGCGCGCGTCGCCCGCATCGCGGCGCTGGCGCGGCAGGACGGCAAGCCGCTGCTGTGGATGGGCATGCCGGCCTTCCAGTCCTCCGCCCTGACGGCGGACATGACGACGCTCAACAACCTCTATCGCGCCGGCGTCGAGAAGGCCGGCGGCGAGTTCGTCGATATCTGGGACGGCTTCGTCGACGAGAACGGCAAGTTCGTCCTCTCCGGCTCCGACATCAACGGCCAGCAGGTGCGCCTGCGCGGCTCGGACGGCATCAACTTCACCAAGGCCGGCAAGCGCAAGCTCGCCTTCTACGTGGAGAAGGAGATCCGCCGCCTGCTCGGCGACGCCGCCGCCGACGGCCCCGGCCTGCAGGGCGACCTCAAGGACCTCGTCGTCACGACGCCCCCGGTGGAGGACGAGGAGATCACCAAGACCCAGCCGATCAGCCTCGCCGACCCGGCGCTCGACGGCGGCGCGGCCCTGCTCGGCGGCGCGCCGATCAAGGGCAACGGCAAGAGCCTGCGCGAGAAGCTGGTGGAAAAGGGCGAGATCGCCGATGCGCCGGCAGGGCGGGTGGACGACTTCAAGATGAAGACGACGGCGACGCCGTAGGGGGCGACGAAATCCCCCTCTGCCTGCGGCATCTCCCCCACAAGGGGGGAGAAGGCTGACGGCTTGCTCAGCGTCCGAAATCGAACGCCGAGGATGCGGCACGGTAAGCCCCTCCCCCTTGTGGGGAGGGGTTGGGGAGGGGTCTTCTCACCGCGGCAGCGTGGTCGAGCCCATCAGCGCCTCGTCGATCGCCCGCGCCGCCTGCCGGCCCTCGCGGATCGCCCAGACCACCAGCGACTGGCCGCGGCGCACGTCGCCGGCCGTCCAGAGCTTGTCGACCGAGGTCCTGTAGTCGCGGTCGTTGGCGACGACGTTGGAGGAGCCGCGCTTGTCGGTGTTGATCGTCAGCCGGTCGCCGAGGTCCTTCAGAACGCTGTCGGTGAAGGGGCCGCGGAAGCCGATGGCGATGAAGGCGAGGTCCGCCTTGATGATGAATTCCGTGCCGGCGATCGGCTTGCGCCGCTCGTCCACCTGGCAGCACTTGACGCCCGTCAGCACGCCGTCCTCGTCGCCGACGAACTCGAGCGTGCCGACCTGGAACTCGCGCACCGCGCCCTCCGCCTGCGAGGAGGAAGTGCGCATCTTGGTCGCCCAGAACGGCCAGACGGCGAGCTTGTCCTCCTTCTCCGGCGGCTGCGGGCGGATGTCGAGCTGCGTGACCTTCACCGCACCCTGGCGGAAGGCCGTGCCGACGCAGTCGGACGCCGTATCGCCGCCGCCGACGACGACGATGTGCTTGCCGCCGGCAAGGATCGGCGCGGAGGGCCAGCCGACGCTGTCGATGTTCTCGCGGCCGACGCGGCGGTTCTGCTGCACGAGATAGGGCATCGCGTCATGCACGCCGGCGAAGTCGACGCCCGGAATGCCGGCATCGCGCGGGGTTTCCGAGCCGCCGCAATAGAGCACGGCGTCATGCTCGGCGAGCATCGCATCCATCGACTTGTCGACGCCGACATTGACGCCGTAGTGGAAGGTCACGCCCTCGCCGCGCATCTGGTCGACGCGGCGGTCGATGAAGTTCTTCTCCATCTTGAAGTCCGGGATGCCGTAGCGCAGCAGGCCGCCAGCCTTGGATTCGCGCTCGTAGAGATGGACCTCGTGGCCGGCGCGGGCAAGCTGCTGCGCCGCCGCCATGCCGGACGGGCCGGAGCCGATGACCGCGACCTTGCGCCCGGTCTTCACCGTCGCCGGCTGCGGCACGATATAGCCCATCTCATAGGCCTTGTCGGCGATCGCCTGCTCGACGGTCTTGATGGCGACCGGCATGTCCTCGAGATTCAGCGTGCAGGCCTCCTCGCAGGGGGCGGGGCAGACGCGGCCGGTGAATTCCGGGAAGTTGTTGGTCGAATGCAGGTTGCGGATCGCCTCTTCCCAGTTGCCGTGATAGACGAGGTCGTTCCAGTCCGGGATCTGGTTGTGCACCGGACACCCGGTCGGGCCGTGGCAATAGGGGATGCCGCAGTCCATGCAGCGCGCGGCCTGCTTCTCGACCTCGGGGTCTGACATCGGGATGGTGAATTCGCGAAAATGGCGGATGCGATCGGAGGCCGGCTGATACTTCATCACCTGCCGGTCGATCTCCATGAAACCAGTTACCTTGCCCACGTCAATAATCCTTGCTCAAAGCGGGGCGCCCGCAGGCCCCCAGTACCAGTAGGCGGCTCCGACCGCCAAACCCAGCACGATGAATTCGATCCTGATTTCGCCGTTCACAAGGGTCGCAATCCCGGGGACCGCGACTGCCAAGCCCAGCGAAACCAGCCGGTGAAGATTGGTGAGCCATCGTCTCATTCGGCTGCAACTCCCATTCTCATGCGCTCCATCTCCTCGAGCGCGCGGCGATACTCGACCGGCATCACCTTGCGGAATTTCGGCCGGTACTCGGCCCATTTGTCGAGGATCTCCCGCGCCCGGGGCGAGCCCGTATAGTGCAGGTGGTTCGAAACGAGCTGGTAGAGCCGCTCCTCGTCGTGGCGCGTCATGTCGCCGGAGACATCGACCATGCCCTTGTGCATGAGGTCGCCGCCGTGGTGGTGCAGCTTCTCCAGCATGTCGTCCTCCTCCGGCACCGGCTCCAGCTCGACCATCGCCATGTTGCAGCGGCGGGCGAAATCGCCCTCCTCGTCCAGCACATAGGCGACGCCGCCGGACATGCCGGCC
>JBDHSZ010000076.1:0-15340 GCA_039812945.1 Shinella sp. | reverse complement strand
AGGTCGAGGCGACCAAGTTCACCGAGGTCGGCTATGTCGGCCGCGACGTCGAGCAGATCGTGCGCGACCTCGTCGAGGTCGGCATCGGCCTGGTGCGCGAGAAGAAGCGCGCCGAGGTGACGGCGAAAGCCCATATGAACGCCGAGGAACGGGTGCTCGACGCCCTCGTCGGCGCCACCGCCTCGCCCGCCACGCGCGACAGCTTCCGCAAGAAGCTGCGGGCCAACGAGCTGGACGACAAGGAGATCGAGATCGACGTCGCCGATAGCGGCGGCATGCCCGGCGGTTTCGAGATCCCCGGCATGCCGGGCGCCAATATCGGCGTGCTCAACCTCTCCGAGATGTTCGGCAAGGCGATGGGCGGGCGGACGAAGAAGGTGAAGACGACGGTCAAGGACAGCTACAAGGTCCTGATCGACGACGAATCCGACAAGCTGCTCGACAACGAGCAGATCCAGCGCGAGGCCATCCGCTCGGCGGAGAACGACGGCATCGTCTTCATCGACGAGATCGACAAGATCGCCGCGCGCGACGGCGGCATGGGCGCGGGCGTCTCCCGCGAGGGCGTGCAGCGCGACCTGCTGCCGCTGGTCGAGGGCACGACGGTGGCGACGAAATACGGGCCGGTGAAGACGGACCATATCCTGTTCATCGCCTCCGGCGCCTTCCATGTCTCCAAGCCGTCCGATCTGCTGCCGGAGCTGCAGGGCCGCCTGCCGATCCGCGTCGAGCTGCGCGCGCTGACCAAGGAGGACTTCCGCCGCATCCTCACGGAGACGGAGGCGAGCCTCATCCGCCAGTACAAGGCGCTGATGCAGACGGAGGACGTCGAGCTGGAATTCACCGAGGACGCCATCGACGCGCTGGCCGACGTCGCCGTGCAGCTCAATGCCAGCGTCGAGAATATCGGCGCGCGGCGGCTGCAGACGGTGATGGAGCGGGTGCTCGACGAGATCTCCTTCGAGGCGCCGGACAAGGGCGGCAACCGGCTGGTCATCGACGCCGACTATGTGCGCAAGCATGTCGGCGCGCTGGCGGCCAATACGGACCTGTCGCGCTACATTCTGTGACGTTTCGGCACCGGTGGCGCGTTTCAGGGCCGCCGCTGCCGGATTTTTGACGGCGGGGGCTCTCGACAGGACGGGCGGCGCGGCCTAGGCCTTTGCCGCGCGCCTGGCATCATTCCGACACGTTTGTCGTGCATCGGTCGCCGCCATCCGCCGACAGATTTGACCAGACGGGAACCGGAAACGTGCGACAGCTCTTGCCTGTGCTTGCCCTTGCAGCCGCCCTCTTCGCAGGGGGCCAGACGACGGCGCTGGCCGTCGACATGGTGCCGCCCGGCAACCGCAACGCCGAGCAGCCGAACATTCCCGGCGCCTCCGTGCGCCGCACCAAGGCCGGCAGGACCTCCTTCGACGCCAAATACGAGAAGGTGCGCGACCTTCTCGCCAACGACCGGCAACTGACCGGCAAGATCAGGTCGGTCGCCGGCAAATACGGCATCAGCCCGATCCACATGGTCGGCGCCATCGTCGGCGAGCACACCTACAATGTCGACGCCTACGACCGGCTGCAGAGCTATTATGTGAAGGCCGCGTCCTACAGCGGCAATTTCCGCTTCGCCTATGACGGCGAGACGATCGCCGACTTCGTCGAGCGCCCGGAATTCTCGCAATGCGCCGCCGGCAAGGGCTCCTACGCGCTGTGGACCTGCCGCGAGAAGGTCTGGAGCCGGAGCTTCCAGGGCAAGACGGTCGGCGGCAAGTCCTTCCCGAACAACCGTTTCAGCGCGGTGTTCTTCCAGCCCTTCTATGCCGGCCAGACCTTCGGGCTCGGCCAGATCAATCCGCTGACCGCGCTGACGCTGACCGACGACGTCGCGCGCGTCTCCGGCTACGAGCGGCTGGACGAGAACGACGCGGCGGGCGTCTACAAGGCGATCATGGATCCCGACATCTCGCTCGCCTACATGGCCGCCGCGATCCGCCGCTCGATCGACGCCTACCGGAAGATCGCCGGCGTCGACATCTCGAAGAATCCCGGCCTGACCGCGACGCTCTACAATATCGGCAATCCCGATGCGCGCGCCGCCGCCTTCGCCGCGCGCCGCGCCTCCGGCGAGGCGACCTGGCCGGAGGAGAACTATTACGGCTGGCTGATCAACGACAGGCTGGCGGAGCTTCAGGGCCTGCTCTGAATTCCGCCTTTCTGCCGGCTCATTCTCAAGGGTGAGCCGATCACAAGGAGGCAGACGATGGACATGCGTCCCGAGCCGTTCGAACCGCCGGCGCCCGTTCCCCGCACGGTGCCGCCCTCCAGGCTCGAGATCATCCGCACCGTCTTCCGCAATCCGCTGGAACTGTGGGGCGTGCCCTCCTACACGCTGCCCTGGATCATGACGAGCTTCTTCGGCGAGAAGACGCTGATCGTCAACGATCCCGGTCTCATCAAGTACCTGCTGGTCGACAATGCCCGCAACTACAGGATGGCCACGGTGCGCCAGCTCGTGCTGCGCCCGATCCTGCGCGACGGGCTGCTGACGGCCGAGGGCGAGGTCTGGCGCCGCTCGCGCAAGGCCGTCGCGCCGATCTTCACGCCGCGCCACGCCAAGGGCTTCGCCACCCAGATGCTGGCCCAGTCGGAACGCTATGCGGAGAAATATGCGGGCGCGGACGGCACCATCTTCGACATCGGCAACGACATGACGGAGCTCGCCTTCGCGGTGCTCTCCGACACGCTGTTCTCCGGCGAGATCGTCACGTCGTCGAGCAATTTCGCCGACGACGTGGACGACCTCCTGCGCTCCATGGGCCGCGTCGACCCGATGGATCTTCTGCGCGCCCCCGCCTGGGTGCCGCGGCTGACGCGGATCGGCGGCCTGAAGGTGCTCGCCAAGTTCCGCGGCATCGTGCGGGCGACGATGGACCTGCGGCTCGAGCGCATGGCGGCGGACGGCGCGGCCGTGCCGAGCGATCTCCTGACGCTGCTTCTGCGCGCGGCGGGGCCGGACGGCCTCACCATGGAGGAGGTGGAGGACAATATCCTCACCTTCATCGGCGCGGGCCACGAGACGACGGCGCGGGCGCTCGCCTGGACGCTCTACTGTGTCGCCAATGCCCCGCATGTGCGCGACGCGATGGAGAAGGAGATTGACCGCGTGCTGTCAAGCGGCGCCGATCCCGTCGACTGGCTGGACCTCATGCCCTGGACGCGGGCCGCCTTCGAGGAGGCGATGCGGCTCTATCCGCCGGCCCCCTCGATCAACCGCGAGGCGATCGCCGACGACGGCTGGACGAGCCCCGCCGGCGAGACGGTCGAGATCCCGAAGGGCGTCACCGTCCTCGTCATGCCCTGGACGCTGCACCGCCATGAACTGCTCTGGCAAAAGCCGCGCGCCTTTGTGCCGGAGCGCTTCCTGCCGGAGAACCGCGAGGCGATCCACCGCTTCCAGTATCTGCCCTTCGGCGCGGGGCCGCGCATCTGCATCGGCGCGACCTTCGCCATGCAGGAGGCGATCATCGCGCTCGGCGTGCTGATGCGCCGCTTCCGCTTCGACATGACGGAAGGAACAAAGCCTTGGCCGGTGCAGCGCCTGACGACGCAGCCGGCTAACGGGCTGGCGTTGAAGGTGACGGCTCGTCCGCGCGCTTCTTCGCCTTCTTGATCGTCCTGATCGCGGCGCAGGTCGCTTCCGGGTTCTTGCACGGCTGGTAGACGACGATCTCGCTGCCGCTGCCGTCGTCCCAGACGGCCTGCACGGCGATGGTCTCCGCCTCGCCCGGCTTCAGGTCGATATAGAGCCAGTTGCGGCCGTCGTCGGACGGCAGGTTGAAGGGCAGTTGCGGGTCGCATTCCGCCATCGGGAAGGTCTTGTCGAGCGTGTCGGAATTGATCGAGTAGCGCACCTCCTTCAGCCGGCAATGCATGGTCTGCAGCGCCGTGAAATAGATGAGCTGCTTGCCGGCGAATTCGCGGAACTGCACCCAGCCGGTCTGCTTGTTGGCGTCCAGCATCGCCTTGTAGATCGACACGTCGGGGATCTGCGCCCTGTAGTCCTCCTCATCCTCCTGCGCGCCGGCCGGCAGCGCGCCCGCAAGGATGAGAAGGGCGGCCAGAAGCGGCTTTCGGCTGGCAAGGTCGGTCAATGGCTGGGCTCCCGTTCTGTCACGCGATGTCGCCGGTGGAATGGTGGCAATCTCCCCAAAGATGCAATAACACAATTTCAGGCCCGCTTTGGAAGAGACGGCGGGCAGTCCGGAAGAATTCTCGTGGCAGACCATTTGTTACTCGGCATCGATACCGGCGGCACCTATACGGACGCCGTGCTCTACAGCGAAACGGCGGGCGTGATCGCCCGCGCCAAGGCGCTCACCACGCGCCACGATCTTTCGGTCGGCATATCGGGGGCAGTGGAGTCGGTGCTGGCGGAGGCGAAGGCGGCGGTCTCGGCCATCGGCCTCGTCTCGCTCTCCACGACGCTCGCCACCAATGCGCTGGTGGAAGGCCAGGGCGGGCGCGCCGGCCTCGTCATGATCGGCTTCGGCCCCGACGACCTGAAGCGCGACGGGCTCGCCGACGCGCTCGGCAACGATCCGGTGCTCTTCCTGCCCGGCGGCCATGACGTGCACGGCAACGAGGCGGCGCTCGACATGACGGCGCTCGACGAGGCGCTGCCGGTGCTGGCCGAAACCGTCTCCTCCTTCGCCGTCGCCGGCTATTTCGCCGTGCGCAACCCGGCGCACGAGGAGCGGGTGCGCGATCGCATCCGCGAGGTCTCTCAGCTTCCCGTGACCTGCAGCCACGAGCTTTCCTCCCGGCTCGGCGGCCCGCGCCGCGCGCTGACGACGCTGCTCAATGCCCGCCTCGTCTCGATGATCGACCGGCTGATCGGTTCCTGCGAGGATTACCTGAAACGCTGCGGCATCGACGTGCCGATGATGGTGGTGCGCGGCGACGGCGCGCTGATCTCGGCGGCCGAGGCGCGGCTGCGGCCGATCGAGACGATCCTTTCCGGCCCGGCGGCGAGCCTCGTCGGCGCGCGCCACCTCACCGGCCTCGACGACGCCGTCGTCTCCGATATCGGCGGCACGACGACGGACGTCGCGGTGCTCGACGGCGGCCGGCCGAGGCTCGATGCGGACGGCGCGGTGGTCGGCGGCTACCGCACCATGGTCGAGGCGGTCGCCATGCGGACCTTCGGCCTCGGCGGCGATTCGGAGGTGCGCGTCGACGACCGCGGCCTCAAGGCGCGGATCGATCTCGGCCCGCGCCGCTTCATGCCGCTCAGCCTCGCCTCCGCGCTGCATCCCGACGCGGTGATCCCGGTGCTGGAGCGCCAGCTCCGCTCGCCGCATGCCGGCCGGCACGACGGGCGCTTCGCCGTGCGCACCGGCGTGCCGGAACGGCTCGCCAGCGGCCTCCTGCCGCAGGAACAGGCGCTCTACGAGAAGATCGGCGCGGCGCCGCTGCCGCTCGACGCGCTGCTCGTCAGCACGCTGCAGAAGGCGACGCTCGACCGGCTGGTGGCGCGCGGCCTCGTGCATATCTGCGGCGTCACGCCCTCGGACGCCATGCATGTGCTGGGCGGGCAGGGGCAATGGGACGGCAATGCCGCCCGTCTCGGCCTCGAGCTCGCCGCGCGCACCAAGGACGGCACCGGCCGGCCGATAGCGGACGGCGCGGAGACGCTCGCGCGCCTGCTGGTCGACCGGCTCACCCGCCAGTCGTCCGACGTCATCCTCGCGGCCTGTCTTGCCGACGACGGCGCGGCCTCGGTCGATCCGGTCGGCTCCGTGCCGGTCGACCGCGCGCTGCGCCGGCTTCCCGGCATCGTGCAGTTCCGCATCGGGCTCGACCGGCCGCTCGTCGGCCTCGGCGCCTCCGCGCCGGTCTATTACCCGGCCATCGCCGGGATGCTGGGCGCCGAATCCGCCATTCCGCCCGATGCCGGCGTCGCCAATGCGGTCGGCGCGGTGGTCGGCCAGGTGCGCACCGCCGTCACGGTCTTCGTGACCATGCCGGACGAGGGCATCTTCATCGTCGGCGGGGCGGGCGAGAGCGCGCGCTTCATCGACGAGGCGGAGGCCTTCTCGCTGGCCCGGGAGCGGGCGATGACCGCGGCCCTGCATTCGGCCCGCGCGAACGGCGCCGACGAGCCGGTCGTCACGCTCGCCGAGGAGGTCGACGCACCCGAGGTGGAAGGCCGGCGCAAGCTGATCGAGGCCCGCTTCACAGCAACGGCCAGCGGCCGGCCGCGCATCGCGCAGGAGGGATAAATATGATTTTATCCCGGGCGGAATAGATTCTTTATGCTATTGCCGAATTGACTATCAATGAAAGCTACTGAAAGTGGCAGCGTTCGGGATACTCCCCCATCGTCCCGTCTTTCGGAGAGCTTTTCAAATGACTTATACGGAAAAAGCCGGTCTTTCGATCGATAGAGCCCTTTATGACTTCATCGTGAAGGAGGCCCTTCCCGGCACGGGCGTGGACGCGGAGCGTTTCTTCTCGGATTTCTCGGCCATCGTGCACGATCTCGCGCCCGAGAACCGCGCGCTGCTGGCAAAGCGCGACGCGCTGCAGGACAAGCTCGACGCCTGGTATCGCAAGAACGGCGCGCCGTCGGACATGGCGGCCTATGAGGCCTTCCTGCGCGAGATCGGCTATCTCCTGCCCGAGGGCGGCGACTTCAAGGTGACGACCGACCATGTCGACCCGGAGATCGCCAGCGTCGCCGGCCCGCAGCTCGTCGTCCCCGTCATGAACGCGCGCTATGCGCTGAACGCCGCCAATGCGCGCTGGGGCTCGCTCTACGACGCGCTCTACGGCACGGACGCCATCCCGGAAACGGACGGCGCGGAGAAGGGCAAGGGCTACAATCCGGTGCGCGGCGCCAAGGTCATCGCCTGGGCGCGCGGCTTCCTCGACGACAGCGCGCCGCTCGCCGGCGCCTCCTGGCGCGAGGCGGCGGGCCTTTCCGTCGAGGGCGGCAAGCTCGCCGTGGCGCTGACGGGCGGCGGCAGCACGGGCCTTGCCGATGAGGGCAAGTTCGCCGGCTATCTCGGCGAGGCCTCGGCCCCGACCCTCGTCCTGCTGCGCGACAACGGCCTGCATATCGAGATCCGCGTGGATGCCACGACGCCGACCGGCAAGGACGACGCCGCGCATATCGCCGATGTCGTGATCGAATCGGCGCTGACCACGATCATGGACTGCGAGGATTCCGTCGCCGCCGTCGATGCCGAGGACAAGGTCGTCGTCTACCGCAACTGGCTCGGCCTGATGAAGGGCGACCTTTCCGAGGAGGTCGTCAAGGGCGGCAGAACCTCCACCCGCCGGCTCAATCCCGACCGCACCTATACCGCGCCGGACGGCTCGGTCCTGACGCTGCCCGGCCGCTCGCTGATGCTGGTGCGCAATGTCGGCCACCTGATGACCAATCCGGCGATCCGCGACCGCGACGGCAACGAGGTGCCCGAGGGCATCATGGACGCCATGATCACCGCGCTGATCGCGCTCAACGACGTCGGCCCGAACGGCCGCCGGCAGAATTCGCGCGCCGGCTCGATGTATGTCGTCAAGCCGAAGATGCACGGGCCGGAAGAGGTCGCCTTCGCGTCGAAGCTGTTCGGCCGCGTCGAGGCCGCCGTCGGCATGGCGCCCAACACCATGAAGATGGGCATCATGGACGAGGAGCGCCGCACGACGATCAACCTCAAGGAGGCGATCCGCGCCGCTAAGGAGCGCGTCGTCTTCATCAATACCGGCTTCCTCGACCGCACCGGCGACGAGATCCACACCTCGATGGAAGCGGGTCCGATGATCCGCAAGGGCGACATGAAGCAGGCCGCCTGGATCTCCGCCTACGAGAACTGGAACGTCGATATCGGTCTCGAATGCGGCCTTGCCGGCCATGCGCAGATCGGCAAGGGCATGTGGGCCATGCCCGACCTGATGGCCGCCATGCTGGAGCAGAAGATCGCCCATCCGAAGGCCGGCGCCAACACCGCCTGGGTGCCCTCGCCGACGGCCGCGACGCTGCATGCCACGCACTATCACAAGGTCAATGTCGCCGAGGTGCAGGCCTCGCTGCGTTCGCGCCCGCGGGCAAAGCTCTCCGACATCCTTTCCGTGCCGGTCGCGGTGCGGCCGAACTGGACGCCGGAGGAGATCCAGCGCGAGCTCGACAACAATGCCCAGGGCATCCTCGGCTATGTCGTGCGCTGGATCGACCAGGGCGTCGGCTGCTCCAAGGTCCCGGACATCAACGACGTCGGCCTGATGGAAGACCGCGCGACGCTGCGCATCTCCGCCCAGCACATGGCGAACTGGCTGCATCACGGCGTCGTCACCGAGGCTCAGATCCTCGAGACGATGAAGCGCATGGCCGCCGTGGTCGACGCGCAGAATGCGGGCGACCCGCTCTACCGCCCGATGGCCGGCAATTTCGACGGTTCCATCGCCTTCAAGGCGGCGCTCGACCTCGTGCTGAAGGGCCGCGAGCAGCCGAACGGCTACACCGAGCCGGTTTTGCACCGCCGCCGGCTGGAGCTGAAGGCGGCGGGTGCCTGAGCGCGCGACGGCAGGGAAGGCCCTGCCGCCCAGTCTCTCATCCGCCTGCCGGCGGACATGCCGCACCGTTTTCCGTATATCGGGAAGCCTTTGCCTCCTTCGCCTTCTCCCCGCTTGCGGGGAGAAGGTCGCGGCAGCGGGATGAGGGGCAAAGCCACAAAGAAAAAGGCCGCCGGGATGACCAGCGGCCTTTTGCATGAATGAGGTGTCTTGCGCTTACTGCTGGACGACGACGCGGGTGCCGCGGCCGGGACGCACGCGCTTGTAGAGGTCGATGATGTCCTGGTTCATCAGGCGGATGCAGCCCGAGGAGGCGGCCGTGCCGATCGAGGCCCATTCCGGCGTGCCGTGCAGGCGGAACAGCGTGTCCTGGCCCTTCTCGTTGAAGAGGTAGAGCGCGCGCGCGCCGAGCGGATTCTTCAAGCCCGGCCCCATGCCTTCCTTGACGTAGCGGGCGACTTCCGGCTTGCGCGCGGCCATCTCCTCCGGCGGATGCCAGGTCGGCCATTCCTGCTTCCAGGCGATATAGGCCTCGCCCTGCCAGGCGAAGCCCGCCTTGCCGACGCCGATGCCGTAGCGCACGGCCTTGCCGCCGGGCAGCACGTAATAAAGGAAGCGGTTCGGCGTGTTGACGATGATCGTGCCGGGCTTTTCGGCCGTCGCATAGTCGACGATCTGGCGGTGGAACTTCGGGTTCACCTTGTTGATCGGGATCGCCGGCAGGGCATAGCCGCTGTCCTCGACAGGGCCATATTCCGATGTGAAGATGGCGTTCGTCGCCACCTTCTCGCCCGGAACGGACGTCGAGGTCGAGGAGGACGAGCAACCGGCGAGCGTGACGGCTGCTGCGAGGCCGCACAGAAGGAGGGCATTGCGGAAGCGCATGGGATTCTCTTGTTAAGGAATTAAGAAGTTCCGAGACGCAGAACTTTCATCGATCATGGTTTATTTTCGATTAAACTGATCAATGCAAGCGTGCGCGCTGCGGCTTGGGCCTGCGCCTGAGCAAAAAACCGGGGAAGTGTTTTTTTGCAACAATCCTGCCGGGTTTCCGCCGCTTTCGCCGCGCCCGATGCCATGCCAAACATGCCTGCGCCGACGGTTCAACGGTCTTTGGGCTTTACGGCGGGAAAGCGCACAGGAACCGCGCGGCGCGGTTAACGAAGTCTTGCGCCGGCCGCCCGGCTCGACTTTTCCCGGACCTGGAAGCCGTTTCGCCGGTAGAATGCGATTCGCCGAGGTAGCCATATGACGATCGTTTCCCTGCACAATGACAATCCGCTGCTCGACGGCCGCCAGTCGGACCGGGCCATGATGGTGCGCCGCGGCGTGCAGCGCATGCTGGCGGAGATGCGCCACGCGGTCCTGCCCGAGTTGACGCTGGCGAGCGGCCGGCGCGCCGACCTGATCAGCCTGTCCGGCAAGGGCGAGATCTGGATCGTCGAGATCAAGACGTCGATCGAGGATTTCCGCGTCGACCGCAAGTGGCCGGATTACCGCCGCCATTGCGACCGGCTGTTCTTCGCCACGCACAAGGACGTGCCGCTCGATATCTTCCCGGAGGAATGCGGCCTCATCCTCTCCGACGGCTACGGCGCGCATATGCTGCGCGAGGCGCCGGAGCACCGGCTGCCGGCGCCGACGCGCAAGGCCGTGACCTTCGCCTTCGCCCGCGTCGCGGCGGGCCGGCTGCTGCTTGCGGAATTTTCCATGGACGGCCGGCGCGACGGCCCCGATATCTCCGCCATCGTCTCCGGCCGCCGGGACGAGCCGGCATGAAGGTATGAAAGAGGCCCCGGGGCCCCCTCATCCGGCCCTACGGGGCCACCTTCTCCCCGAGGGGAGAAGGGGAAGGAGGCGTTGCAGTCCTGTTCCCTTCTCCCCATCGGGGAGAAGGTGCCGGCAGGCGGATGAGGGGGCCTGCCCGCAAGCCTATGCGATAGAGTGTTACTTCGGCGCGCGCTTGGCCAGGATGCGCTGCAGCGTGCGGCGGTGCATGTTGAGGCGGCGGGCCGTCTCGGAGACGTTGCGGTCGCACATCTCGTAGACGCGCTGGATATGCTCCCAGCGCACCCGGTCGGCCGACATCGGGTTCTCCGGCAGCTCGACCTTCTCGCCCGGCCGCTGCGTCAGCGCGGCAAAGATGTCGTCGGCGTCGGCGGGCTTGGCGAGATAGTCGACCGCGCCGAGCTTCACCGCGTTCACCGCCGTCGCGATATTGCCGTAGCCGGTCAGCATGATGATGCGGGTGTCGTCGCGGCGCTGGCGGATGGCGGCGATGACGTCGAGGCCGCTGCCGTCGCCGAGGCGCAGGTCCACCACCGCATATTTCGGCGGGTTGGTCTTGGCCTTGGCGATGCCCTCGGCGACCGATTCGGCCGTGTCGACGGCAAAGCCGCGCGCTTCCATGGCGCGCGCGAGACGGCGCAGGAACGGCGCGTCGTCGTCGACGAGGAGAAGCGAGGGGTCGGGCCCGATATCGTCGGTCGCCGCATGCGGTTCGGTGTTTTCTGCCATTTTTCGTCTTCCGTGCCCGGTTCTCGTCCGTTCTTGATCGGGGTCAGCTTATCGCCCGTAAGATAGGGCAGGTAAAGTCATTTCACAGCCTTGGCTTCCATGCGCGCCCGCGGCCAGTCGACCGAGACGCGCGCGCCCGGCCGGTCGCCCGTGCGGTTGGCGA
This sequence comes from Shinella sp., assembly GCA_039812945.1. GTDB lineage: Bacteria > Pseudomonadota > Alphaproteobacteria > Rhizobiales > Rhizobiaceae > Shinella. Next base: position 4,086 of record JBDHSZ010000076.1, on the reverse strand, counting down.
AGGTGAGCCTGGCGCCCGAGCGCTCCAGCAGGGTCTTGGCGATGAACAGGCCGAGGCCGAGGCCGCCGGCCCGCTCGTCCTTCTGCCGCTTGGTGACATAGGGATCGCCGATGCGCTGGAGGATATCCGCCGCATAGCCGTCGCCGTCGTCCTCGATGACGATGGTCACGCGCTCCGGCGTGTGGCCGACGGTGATGGTCACCTCCTCGCGGGCGTGGTCGACGGCGTTCTCCAGCAGGTTGCCGAGGCCGTAGAGGATGCCCGGATTGCGGTTGCCGACCGGTTCGCCCTCCCGGCCGCTGCTTTCCACCAGGTTGAGCCTGATGCCGAATTCGCGGTGCGGCGCCAGCACCTCCTCCATCAGCGAGGAGAGCGGCAGCACGCGCATATGCGCCTCGTCCTCGGTCGATAGCGTGGTCAGCCGGCGCAGGATGTCGCGGCAGCGCTCGCTCTGGCTGCGCAGGAGCTGCACGTCCTCCCGGAAACGGTCGTCGACGCCCAGCTCGCGCTCCATCTCGCGCGCCACGACGCTGATCGTCGCGAGCGGCGTGCCGAGCTCGTGCGCCGCCGCCGCCGCCAGCCCGTCGAGCTGCGAAAGGTGCTTTTCGCGCTGCAGGATCAGCTCGGTCGCCGCCAGCGCGTCGGAAAGCTCGGCCGCCTCCTGCGAGACGCGATAGGAATAGAAGGCGGCGAAGGCCGTGGTCGAGACGATGGCGAACCAGAAGCCGGCCGTCAGGATCGGCGGCACGACGAGCACCGTGCCGGGGAACCACGGCAGCGGGAAGGGCGTGAAGGCGAGCGCCGTGATGCCGGCGACGGCGAGCCCGCCGAGCGTCAGGCTGAAGCGCACCGGCTGCAGCGACGACGAGATGATGACCGGCACGCAGACCAGCGGCGCGAAGGGGTTCGCCAGGCCGCCGGTGATGAAGAGCAGCGCCGTCAACTGGCAGAGGTCGAAGGCCAGCAGCAGGAAGGCCGCGGCCGGCGTGAGCCGATGGGCCGGCGCGAAGCGCACGGCGAGGAAGAAATTCACCGCCGCCAGCAGCGCGATCAGCACCGCGCAGGCCAGCAGCGGCAGCGGGAACTCCAGCCATAGCGCCACCACGATGATGCTGATCGACTGCCCGGCCACCGCCAGCCAGCGCAGGCGGATGAGCGTTTCGAGGCGTAGGCGCCGGCCGGAGCCCTCGAGGTCGATGTCCTGGTAGCCTGTCATTCCCGTCTCCTCCAGAGCATTTCCGGCCGGGATGAAGTCACCCCGACGTCGGATAATGCGGCAAAACAATAACCTAGAGCTCTTCCGGAGTTCACCGGAAATGCTCTAGGTGCCGCGCGGCTTGGCGCGCGTCGTCGGCATGGCGCCTGCCGGGTCCTCCGGCCAGGGATGTTTCGGATAGCGCCCGCGCATCTCCGCGCGCACGTCGCGCCAGGAGCCCGCCCAGAAGCCGGGCAGGTCCCGCGTCGTCTGGATCGGCCGGTGCGCCGGCGATTGCAGCTCCAGCAGCAGCGGCAGCCGCCCGCCGGCGACGGCCGGGTGCTGCTTCAGCCCGTACAGTTCCTGCACGCGGATTGCCAGCACCGGCTCCGCGCCGTCATAGCGGATCGGGTGGCGCTGTCCGGTCGGCGCCTCGAAATGGGTGGGCGCCAGCCGCGCGAGGTCACGCTGCGCCGCATGCGGCACCAGCGCCATCAGCCCTTCCTGCAGGCTGGCGGAGGAGATGTCGTCGATGCCGCGCGCCTTCTCCTGGAAGGGCACGAACCAGTCGTCGAGCCGCGCGAGCAGCGCCTCGTCGCCGGTGTCCGGCCAGGGCTCGCCGATGGAGCGGTGAAGAAAGCCGATCCGGTCGCGAAGCTGCGCCGCCTCGCGCGAGAAGGGCAGGACCTGAAGGCCGAGCTGGCGCACGCCCTCGGCAAGCGCCTCGGCCGCTTTAAGCCCGCTTGGCCGTGCAAGCGGCGTTTCCTCGAGGATCATCGCGCCGAGCCGCACGACGCGCCGCGCCCGCACCTGCCGGCTCGCCCGGTCGAAGACGCATTGGTCCTCGCGCACGATCTTCTCCGCAAGCTCGGCCTCCACGGTGGCGCGGTCGATCTCGGCGGCGGCGAGGATGCGCTGCCGCCCGGCCTGCCCGGTGAGATCGGCGACGACGATCATCTGCGCCCCGGCCAGCCGCTCGGTCTCCGGCAGTTCGCCGCCGCGCCCGTTCGCCATGACGAACCGCCCCCGCCCGCCGCGCTGCAGGGCGACGCGGTCCGGGAAGGCATGTAGCAGCAGCGCGCCCGGCGTGGCCGGCGAGGCGGCGGCGGCCCTGCCGAAGCCGTCCGCCATGCGCTGCGCCAGCCGTCTCGCCGCCTCGGCCCGCTCGCCGCGCTCGCTGGCGAAGCGGCGAAGGCGCTCTTCTATATCGATCGCCGGGCCGCCGAGCCCCTGCTCGGTGAGCAGCACCGCAAGCCGCGCCGCCGCCCCTTGCGCGCCCTCGCCGGCGGCATGAAGGACCATCGCGGCAAGCCGCGGCGGCAGGGCGAGGTCGCGAATGCGTTTCCCGGCCGGGGTCAGCGCGCCCGCCGCGTCGAGCGCGCCGAGCAGGCGAAGCAGGTTGCGCGCCTCCTCCACCGCCGCCGCCGGCGGCTGGTCGACGAGGCGGAGGGCCGCCGGATCGCCGACGCCCCAATGGGCAAGGTCGAGCATGAAGGAGGAAAGGTCGCTCGACAGGATCTGCGGCGGCGTGAAGGCCGGCAGCGCCGCCGTCTGGCCGGCATGCCAGAGCCGGATCGCGATGCCCGGCTCCGTACGCCCGGCGCGGCCGGCGCGCTGGTCGGCCGAGGCGCGCGACACCCGCACGGTCTCCAGCCGCGTGATGCCGGTCGCCGCCTCGAAGACCGGCAGGCGCTGCAAGCCGCTGTCGATGACGATGCGCACGCCGTCGATGGTGATGGAGGTCTCGGCGATCGACGTTGCCAGCACGATCTTGCGCGTGCCGGCGGGGGCGGGAAGGATCGCGGCGTCCTGCTCCTTCTGGCTGAGATTGCCGTAGAGCGGCACCACCACGGTCTCCGCCCCGAGCCGGCCTTCCAGCCGCTCCGCGGTGCGGGCGATCTCGGCCTGCCCCGGCAGGAAGGCGAGGATCGACCCGCTCTCGCCGCGATGCGCCTCGATGATGGCGCGCGCCATGCCGTCCTCCACGCGCTCGCCCGCCGGCCGGTCCTGGTAGCGCACCTCGACGGGAAAACTCCGCCCCTCGCTGGCGATGACCGGCGGATCGCCGAGCAGCGCCGAAACCCGCTCGACATCGAGCGTCGCCGACATGACGAGGAGGCGGAGATCGTCCCGCAGCGCCGCCTGCACGTCGAGCGCCAGCGCGAGGCCGAAATCGGCATCCAGCGAGCGCTCGTGGAATTCGTCGAAGAGCACGGCGGCAACGCCCGGAAGCTCCGGATCGTCGAGGATCATCCGGGCGAAGACGCCCTCCGTCACCACTTCTATACGGGTCTTCGCCGAGACGCGGTTGTCGAGCCGCATGCGATAGCCGACCGTCTCGCCGACCTTTTCCCCGAGCAGCGCCGCCATGCGGCCCGCCGCCGCGCGGGCGGCCAGCCGCCGCGGCTCCAGCAGGATGATCTTCCCGTCGCCGCGCCAGGCGGCATCGAGCAGGAAGAGCGGCACGAGGGTCGTCTTGCCCGCGCCGGGCGGCGCCGAAAGCACCGCGCGCGTGCCCGCGCGAAAAGCCTCGCCCAGCGAAGCAAGAACCTCCGAGACCGGCAGGCGCGGCAGACGATCCATGAGGGAGGCCGTCATCGCGCCCGTCGCTCGCTCGGCAGGGCGCCCTTTGCAAGGCTGGACATGCATTCCTCCGGTCCTGTTTCCTCCCGCCTCAATAGCCCGCTGCGCTAGCGGAGAGAAGGGGTGGGAGGGGCTACGGGATTACGGGGACACGCAAAGCGTTTTTCGCGGCAAATTTTACCACCTGGACAAGCTTTTCGATCATTTTCCTGTACTATTCGTGATGAGCGCCCTGCTTCTGATGGAAATCCCTTAGAGATATCAGCGGGTTACAACTTTGTTTGAATTTTCTGATTATGTCTGTTGAC
>JBDHSZ010000075.1:0-15408 GCA_039812945.1 Shinella sp. | reverse complement strand
CGCGGCCGGTTTTTTTGTTTGAAGGCGACGATCACATGAGCAAGTCCTGGCGCCCGGCCACCCAACTCGTTCACGGCGGAACCACCCGCTCCCAGCACGGCGAAACCGCCGAAGCCATCTTCCTGACGCAGGGCTTCGTCTATGACAGCTCGGCGGCGGCCGAGGCCCGCTTCAAGGGCGAGACGGACGGCTTCATCTATGCCCGCTACGCCAGCCCCACCAACGACATGTTCGAAAAGCGCATGTGCATGCTGGAAGGCGCGGAGGACGCCCGCGCCACGGCTTCCGGCATGGCCGCCGTCGCCGCCGCCATCCTCTGCCAGCTCAGGGCCGGCGACCATATCGTCGCCGCCCGTGCGCTGTTCGGCTCCTGCCGCTGGGTGGTCGAGACGCTGGCGCCGAAATACGGCATCGAATGCACGCTGGTCGACGGACGCGATCTTGCCAACTGGGAAAAGGCGATCCGGAAAAACACCAAGGTGTTCTTCCTCGAAAGCCCGACCAACCCGACGCTCGAGGTGATCGACATCGCCGGCGTCGCAAAGCTCGCCAACCAGATCGGCGCGAAGGTCGTGGTCGACAACGTGTTCGCCACCCCCCTCTTCCAGAAGCCGCTGGAGCTCGGCGCGCATATCGTCGTCTATTCGGCGACCAAGCATATCGACGGCCAGGGCCGGTGCCTTGGCGGCGTGGTGCTCTCCGACAGGGAATGGATCGCCGAGCACCTGCAGGACTATTTCCGCCATACCGGCCCGGCCATGTCGCCGTTCAATGCCTGGACGCTTTTGAAGGGGATCGAGACGCTGCCGCTGCGCGTCAAGCAGCAGACGGAGAATGCCGGCCGCATCGCCGACTTCCTCGCGCAGCAGAGCCAGGTCGCCCGCGTGATCTATCCGGGCCGCAAGGACCATCCACAGGCCGATATCATCGCCAAGCAGATGTCGGGCGGCTCGACGCTGGTCTGCTTCGAGCTGAAGGGCGGCAAGGAGGCGGCCTTCGCGCTGCAGGACGCGCTGGACATCGTCAAGATCTCCAACAATCTCGGCGACGCCAAGAGCCTCATCACCCATCCCGCGACGACGACGCACAAGAACCTGACCGACGAGGCGCGCGCCGAGCTCGGCATCTCGGCCGGCACCGTGCGCTTCTCGGCCGGCATCGAGGACGGCGACGACCTGCTGGAGGACTTCGCCCGGGCGCTTTCCAGGGTTCGGCCGTAAGCCTTGCCATTAAGGTAAACGCGAAGAAGGCACCGGCCGGGGCGGCCGGTGCCTTCTTCGTGTGTTCTTGACGCAGCCACATTCCTGTAGAATAGCTGCATATAATCATACCAAGGCTTGCCCATGTATCGTGCGCTGACCCGCGACATCGAAGTGACCGTAGAGCCATATTACCTGGCCGATCAGTCCGATCCCGACGACAGCCGCTATGTCTGGGGATACCGGGTCGTCATTTCCAACCATTCCGACGTCGCCGTGCGGCTGATGACGCGCTACTGGCACATCACCGACCAGAACGGGCAGGTGGACGAGGTCAACGGGCCGGGCGTCATCGGCGAGCAGCCGGTGCTGCGGCCGGGCGACAGCTACGAATATTCCTCCGGCTGCCCGCTGGAGACGCCGTCGGGCATCATGTTCGGACGCTACCGCATGGAGGCGGAGACGGGCGAGGCCTTCGACGTCGCGATCCCGGCCTTCTCGCTGGATACGCCGGGGCAGGCGCGGGTCCTGAACTGAGGGTGGGGCGCGGCCCCTCATCCGCCTGCCGGCACCTTCTCCCCGCCTGCGGGGAGAAGGGAGAAAGCCTGACCGGCCTGCCTAAATCACGACCATCGGGAAAAGCGAGGCGTTGCATCCGTCCCTTCTCCCCGCTTGCGGGGAGAAGGTCGCGGCAGCGGGATGAGGGGCATCCGCCCCCCTCGCCTCACTGCGGCATGACTTCCGCCGCCTCGAAGCGGTAGGTGGTCGAGCAGAATTCGCAGGTGACGGCGATCTCGTTCTCCTCGTCCAGCGTATGGGCAATCTCCTCGGCGCTGAGGCCGGCGAGGACGCCCTTGAGCTTCTCGCGCGAGCAGGAGCAGTGGTCGAAGACCTGCTGCGGCTGGTAGACGCGCACGCCGCGCTCGTGGAACAGGCGATAGAGCAGCCGCTCGGTGCCGACATTGGGGTCGGTCAGCTCGTCGGCGTCGATCGTCTCGACCATGGTCTTGGCTTCCGCCCAGTTGTCGTCGTCCTCGATCTTGTGGCCGGCCTCGTCGCCGTCGCCGCCGGGCAGGTCGGCCTGGCGCATGCGCTCGGCCGACTGCGGCAGGAACTGCGCGACCATGCCGCCGGCCCGCCAGCGATGGCGCGCCTTGCCGGAGGCATCGCGGTCGTAGAGCTCGGCGACGCCGAGGCGCACCTTGGTCGGGATCTGCTCGGACTGGCGGAAATAGACGCCGGCGATCTCCTCCAGCGTGTGGCCGTCGAGCGGGACGATGCCCTGGTAGCGCTGGGTATGCGCGCCCTGATCGATGGTGAAGGCGAGGATGCCCTTGCCGAGCAGCTCGTGCGGCTCCGTCCTGCCCTCGGCGACGGCGGCGTCCAGCGCCTCGCGGTCGAAGCGGGCATAGGCGCGCACGTTCTCCGGCGCGGCGAAATCGGCGACGAGCAGGTCGACGGGGCCGTCGCCCTTGGTCTGGACGATCAGCTTGCCCTCGAATTTCAGCGAGGTGCCGAGCAGCACGGTCAGCGTGATCGCCTCGGCGAGCAGCCGCGCGACGGGCGCGGGGTAATCGTGCCGGCCGAGAATGCCGTCGAGCATCGGGCCGAGCTGCACGGCCCTGCCGCGCACATCGAGGCCCTCCACCTGGAACGGCAGGACATGGTCGTCGCCGGCAAAGCCGGGTTCGCCGAGTTTCAGGGCGTTTTCAGCCATCATGGTTCGCTCCTTGCACGCCGCCGCGCCGCGGGCCTAGCGTCCCGCCGCGTCCGAAAGCGTCTATCGTGATTTCGCGCTCCTGCCGCCCGATCATTCCATACCGGGCGGGCAAGCGCCAGAGACGGCGCCGTCCGGTGCCGCGTGTCCGCCCCTAGATCGTGCGCGCACCCGTCTATTTCAAGATCGCGTCAGACGGCGCCCAAGCACCAGGCGAGGATCGACTTCTGCGCGTGCAGGCGGTTCTCCGCCTCGTCGAAGACCACCGACTGCGGGCCGTCGATCACCGCATCCGTCACCTCCTCGCCGCGATGGGCGGGCAGACAGTGCATGAAGAGCGCATCCTTGCCGGCGCGGGCCATGAGCTGCTCGTTGACCTGGTAGGGCTGGAAGATGTTGTGGCCGCGGGCGCGGTGCTCCTGGTTCATCGAGACCCAGCAATCCGTGACGATGAGGTCCGCGCCGTCGGCGATGGCCTCCGGGTCGTGGCCGAGCAGGATGTCGCCGCCATTGTCGCGCGCCCAGTTGAGGATCCGGTCGTCGGGCTCCGAGCCCATCGGCACGGCCATCCGCATCGCGTAGCCGAAGCGGGCCGAGCCCTCGACGAAGGAATGCAGCACGTTGTTGCCGTCGCCCATCCAGGAGAAGGTTTTTCCCGCGGCCGGGCCGCGATGCTCCTCGAAGGTCATGATATCGGCCATGATCTGGCAGGGATGGGTGAGGTCGGTCAGGGCGTTGATGACGGGCACGGTCGCGTGCTCGGCCAGTTCCAGCAGGCGCGAATGGTCCGTCGTGCGGATCATGATGGCGTCGACATAGCGCGACAGGACCTTGGCCGTGTCGCCGATCGTCTCGGCGCGGCCGAGCTGCATCTCCGTGCCGGACAGGAACAGCGTCTCGCCGCCGAGCTGGCGCATGCCGACGTCGAAGGAGACGCGGGTGCGGGTGGAGGGCTTCTCGAAGATCATCGCCAGCATCTTGCCGGCGAGCGGCTTCGCCTCCGTGCCGGCCTTGTTGGCGGCCTTGCGACTGTGCGCGTCGTCCATGATGAGGCGGAGATCGCTCTGCGAAACGGCGGAAAGATCGAGAAAATGCTTGGCCATGATGTGTCCTGTCTATTCCAGTCCCGTTCAGGCGGCCTTCACGGTCGCCGTCAGCTTCTCCGCCGCCCGCTCGATGCGGGCGAGCCCCTCGCGCGCCTCCTCCGCCGTGACGGTCAGCGGCGGCAGCAGGCGCAGCACGTTGTCGCCCGCCGGCACGGCGAGCAGGTTTTCCGCGCGCACCGCCTTCAGGAGGTCAGCGACGGGGATCTTCGCCTTGATGCCGAGCATCAGGCCCTCGCCGCGGATATCCTCGATGATCTCGGGGAAGCGGTCCTTCAGCGCCGCGAGGCCCTGGCGGAAGACGAGCGCCACGTCGCGCACATGCTGGAGGAACCCGTCTTCCAGGACGACGTCGAGCACCGCGTTGCCGACCGCCATGGCGAGCGGATTGCCGCCATAGGTGGAACCATGCGTGCCGGCGACCATGCCGGAGGCGGCCTCGGCCGTCGCAAGGCAGGCGCCGAGCGGGAAGCCGCCGCCAATCCCCTTGGCGATCGCCATGATGTCGGGCGCGACGCCCGAATTCTCATAGGCGAAGAGGCGGCCGGTGCGGCCGACGCCCGTCTGCACCTCGTCGAGGACGAGCAGCAGGCCGTAGTCGTCGCAAAGCTGGCGCAGCTCCTGCATGAATTCCTTCGGCACGGGGCGAAGGCCGCCCTCGCCCTGCACCGGCTCGATGAGGATCGCCGCCGTCTCCTCGGTGATCGCGTCCCTGACGGCGGCGATGTCGCCGAAGGGCAGCTTGAGGAAGCCGGGGGCCTTGGGGCCGAAGCCCTCGATATATTTCTCCTGCCCCCCGGCCGCGATGGTGGCGATGGTGCGGCCGTGGAAGGCGCCCTCGAAGGTGATGATGTGGTACTTGCCGGGATGGCCCTTGGCGAAATGGTAGCGCCGCGCGGTCTTGATCGCGCATTCCAGCGCCTCGGCGCCGGAATTGGTGAAGAACACCCTGTCGGCGAAGGTCGCTTCCGTCAGCCGGCGGCCGAGGCTTTCCTGGCCGGGGATCTCGTAGAGGTTCGACAGGTGCCAGACCTTGTCGGCCTGGTCCTTCAGCGCGGCGACGAGATGCGGATGGGCGTGGCCCAGCGAATTGACCGCGACGCCGGCGGCGAAATCGAGATATCGTTCGCCATCCTCGGCGACGAGCCACACGCCCTCCCCGCGCGTGAACCGGAGCGGCGCGCGCATATAGGTTTCATAGAGCGGCGCGGCATCGGCCATGGCGCGGTTCCTCCGGAAAGAGATGCGGAAACGAGGTTTCGGGCTTGACTTTTCCGGACACCAGAAAAATCAAAAGCCGCCTTTCGGCGGCATGCCGCACTATCGGCATTTCACGCCGGCCTGTCAACAAAATCGCGGCCTGAAACCGCGCTGAACCTGCCGCAGGGTGAGGATTCACGGCGCACGCGGAAGATGTCTCTATCGAGTCACACCCGACCAGCAAGTTGGGGAAAACTCCGAAATCGATTCGCGCCGATTCCCGCGACTCTTGTCACGGAGTCCCCCGGTCTTTAGGTTAAGGGCCAATTGCTAGACTGCATGCGGCGGAACTAGTCACCAAGAGAGTCAAGGCGTTCAGCCTCCGGACCCGTCCGGGGCACGACGAGGGATTCCCGCATCGAACGCCGAGCGGAGACGAGCACATGAACTGGACAGACGAGCGGGTCGAGAAACTCAAGAAGCTCTGGAGCGAGGGCCTGAGCGCCAGCCAGATCGCGGCACAGCTCGGCGGCGTCAGCCGCAACGCGGTCATCGGCAAGGTGCACCGGCTCAACCTTCCGGGCCGCGCCAAGGCCGGCGGAACGCAGTCCGCCTCGCGGCCGAAGCGCCCGGCGGCCGCCGCCGCCCCGCGGCCGGCCACCTTCGCGGCCCGTCCGGCCGTCGCCCGCCCCGCCGCCCGTCCGGTCGGCAACGCGATCGCCAAGGAAGAGATGGACGCCGATTTCGGCGCGCAGCGCGACCAGCTTCCCGTGCCGGCCAACGCCAACGGCGTGGTCGTGCCGATGTCGCGCAAGCTGGAGCTGACGCAGCTCACCGAGCGCACCTGCAAATGGCCGATCGGCGACCCGCTGAACGACGATTTCCACTTCTGCGGCAACGAGTCCCCGGACAACTCGCCCTATTGCACCTACCACCAGCGCCTCGCCTACCAGCCCTCGGCCGAGCGGCGGCGGATGCGGTGACAGCGAACAACGCGAAATGAAAAACGAAGCCTCTCCGGGCTTCGTTTTTGTTTGTGGCGTACAAAGAATGCCCCTCATCCGGCCTGCCGGCCACCTTCTCCCCGCAAGCGGGGAGAAGGAGAAGGATGCCAAGTTTCCCCTCAATCTCCACCGCCGCTTTCTTGTAGAACAGTGCCACTGGTCCCTTCTCCCCGCTTGCGGGGATAAGGTGCCGGCAGGCCGGATGAGGGGCGATTGCATACCCCAAAACGCAAACAGGCCCCGAAGGGCCCGTCTCCGTCCTTGGGAGGAATTTTAGCGGATCAGGATTCCAGCGAGTAGCCCGCGCCGCGGACGGTGCGGATGACGTCCGGCATGTTGGCGAAGTTGAGGGCCTTGCGCAGGCGGCCGACATGCACGTCGACGGTGCGCTCGTCGACATAGATGTCATGGCCCCAGACGCCGTCGAGAAGCTGCGAGCGGGAGAAGACGCGGCCGGGCGAGGTCATCAGGAATTCCAGCAGGCGGAATTCCGTCGGGCCGAGGCGCACCTCGCGGCTGCGGCGGTGGACGCGGTGGGTCTCGCGGTCGAGCTCGACGTCGCCGCAGCGCAGCACCGTCGAGACGACTTCCGGTCTGGCCCGGCGCAGCATGGCGCGCACGCGGGCGACCAGTTCCGGCGTCGAGAAGGGTTTCACCACATAGTCGTCCGCGCCGGTGGCGAGGCCGCGCACCCTTTCGCTCTCCTCGCCGCGCGCCGTCAGCATGATGATCGGCAGGCGCTCGGTCTCCGGGCGCTGGCGCAGGCGACGGCACAGCTCGATGCCGGAGACGCCGGGCAGCATCCAGTCGAGGATGACGAGGTCCGGAACGCGCTCGCGCAGGCGTATCTCCGCCTCGTCGCCGGAGAGGATCGTATCCACCTCGAAGCCCTCGGCCTCCAGATTGTAGCGCAGGAGGACGCTCAGCGCCTCCTCGTCTTCCACGACGGCGATTCTGGGCACCATGAATCCCGTCCCCGTCACTCGGCCACGACGGAGGTCGAGGTGTCGTCCTTCGGACGCTCGCCCTCCGGCTGCGAGCCGGTCGCCATGTAGTAGATCGTCTCGGCGATGTTGGTCGCATGGTCGCCGATGCGCTCGATGTTCTTGGCGCAGAACAGAAGATGCGTGCAGGCCGTGATGTTGCGCGGGTCCTCCATCATGTAGGTCAGGAGCTCGCGGAACAGCGAGGTGTAGATCGCGTCGATCTCGTCGTCGCGCTCGCGGATCGCCTTGGCCTTGTCCACCGAGCGGGTGGCGTAGACGTCGAGCACTTCCTTGAGCTGGATCAGGGTGAGCTCGGCGAGGTGTTCGAGGCCGCGGGCGAGCTTGCGCGGCATGCCCGAGCTCTGCACGGCGATGACGCGCTTGGCGGTGTTCTTGCCGAGGTCGCCGACGCGCTCCAGCTCGGCGGCGATGCGGATCGCGCCCATGATCTCGCGCAGGTCCGCCGCCATCGGCTGACGCTTGGCGATGGTGACGATGGCCTTCTCGTTGATCTCGCGCTCGGCATTGTCGAGGACGACGTCCTGCGAGATCACCTTCTGGGCGAGCGCCGCATCGGTGGAGACGAGGGCGCGCACGGAATCGGCCACCATCTGCTCGGCGGTGCCGCCCATCTCGGAGATGCGGCGGGAAAGGTATTTCAGTTCCTCGTCATAGATCGAGACGATATGGGTCGATGACATGATCTTGTCCTTGCTGCGCGTGTCCAGGGTGTAGGGCCTCAGCCGAAGCGACCCATGATATAGTCCTGCGTGCGCTGGTCGTCCGGGTTGGTGAACATCTTGTCGGTGTCGTTCTCCTCGACGAGGTTGCCGAGATGGAACATGGCGGTGCGCTGCGACACGCGTGCCGCCTGCTGCATGGAATGGGTCACGATGACGATGGTGAAATTGGCGCTGAGCTCGTGGATCAGCTCCTCGACCCTGGCGGTGGCGATGGGGTCGAGCGCCGAGCAGGGCTCGTCCATCAGGATGACCTCGGGGCTGACGGCGACGGCCCTGGCGATGCACAGGCGCTGCTGCTGGCCGCCGGAAAGGCCGGTGCCGCCCTCGTCGAGGCGGTCCTTCACCTCGTTCCACAGGCCCGCCTTCTGCAGGCTGCGCTCGACGATGGCGTCCATGTCGGCCTTGGTCTTCGCCAGGCCGTGGATGCGCGGGCCGTAGGCGACGTTCTCGTAGATCGACTTGGGGAACGGGTTCGGCTTCTGGAACACCATGCCGACGCGGGCGCGCAGCTCCACGACGTCGATGGCCGGATCGTAGATGTCCTCGCCGTCGAGCGTGATGCGGCCGGTGACGCGGCAGCCGTCGATGGTGTCGTTCATGCGGTTCAGCGTGCGCAGGAAGGTGGACTTGCCGCAGCCGGACGGGCCGATGAGGGCGGTCACGGTGTTCTCGCGCACATCGAGGTTGACGTCGTAGAGGGCGCGCTTGTCGCCGTAATAGACCGAGACGTCCTTGCCGATCATCTTGAAGGAAATGTCGTTCATTTTTCTGTCCAGCGCCTTCTCGACTGCTGTTTCTGACATGATGTTCACAGGATCGGTCCTTCTACCAGCGCCGTTCGAAGCGACGGCGCAACAGGATGGCGCCGACATTCATGAGGATGAGGAAGACGAGGAGCACGATGATGGCTCCCGAGGTGCGCTCCACGAAGGCGCGTTCCGCCTCGTTCGCCCACATGTAGATCTGCACCGGCAGCGCCGTCGCCGGGTCCATCGGCGTGGCCGGAACGTCGGCGACGAAGGCGACCATGCCGATGAGCAGAAGCGGCGCGGTCTCGCCGAGCGCATGGGCGAGGCCGATGATCGTGCCCGTCAGGATGCCCGGCATGGCGAGCGGCAGGACGTGGTGGAACACGGTCTGCATCCTCGACGCGCCGAGGCCGAGGGCGGCCGCGCGGATCGACGGCGGCACGGCCTTCAGCGCCGCGCGGGTGGCGATGATGATGGTCGGCAGCGTCATCAGCGTCAGCACCAGGCCGCCGACGAGGGCCGCCGAGCGCGGGAAGCCCGCGAAGTTGACGAAGACGGCAAGGCCGAGCAGGCCGTAGACGATGGACGGCACGGCGGCGAGGTTGTTGATGTTCACCTCGATGATGTCCGTGAAGCGGTTCTTCGGGGCGAACTCCTCCAGATAGATCGAGGCGGCGACGCCGATGGGCAGCGACAGCGCCAGCACGATCAGCATCATGTAGAGCGAGCCGACGAGGGCGACGCCGAGGCCGGCGGCTTCCGGACGGCTGGAGGCGCCGTTGACGAAGAGGCCGGTGTTGAAGCTCCTGGAGAGCGCGCCGCTTTCGGCAAGCTGGTTCATCCAGCCGAGCTGCCTGTCGGAGACCTTGCGCTTGTCTTCCGGCACGGAGAGGTCGATCTGGCCCTTGAAGGCGGAATCGAGGTCGCCGTGGGCGAGGAAGGTCACGGTCCGCGTCGTGCCGACGATCGAGGGGTCGGCGGTGACCAGCTTGCGGAGCTGCACGCGCACGCTGTCCGAGATCATGCCGTTGACGGCCTTGAGGCCGGCGCGGTCCGTCTCCTCGACGCCGAGCACCCTGGCGAGCGCATCGCGGGCGACGACCGGGTAATTGGCGGTGACCAGCTTCTGCGGGTCGGTCTTGTCGATGATCCGCTCGGAGAACTCGACCGGGATGGTGATCATCGTCTGCTGGAAGGCGGTGTAGCCCTTGGAGACCACCGAGGCCAGCAGCAGGAACAGCATGAGGAGGCCGAAGCCGATGGCGGCCATGCCGTAGAGGCGGAAGCGGCGTTCGGCGGCGTAGCGGCGGCCAAGGCCGATGTCGCGGCGCTCGGGCCTTGCGGCGATGCCGGCGGCGGGGCTCGTCGTGACCTGGCTCATTCGTACTGCTCCCGGTATTTGCGCACGATATAGAGGGCGTAGATGTTGAGGCAAAGCGTGATGACGAAAAGCGTGATGCCGAGCGCGAAGGCCACCAGCGTCTGGGGCGAGGTGAATTCGAGGTCGCCGGTGAGCTGGTTGACGATCTTCACCGTCACCGTCGTCATCGGCTCGAAGGGATCGAGCTGCATGCGGGCGGCGACGCCGGCGGCGAGCACGACGATCATGGTCTCGCCGATGGCGCGCGAGGCGGTCATCAAAAGCGCGCCGACGATGCCCGGCAGGGCGGCCGGCAGGATGACGCGCTTGATCGTCTCCGAGCGCGTCGCGCCGAGGCCGAGCGAGCCGTCGCGCAGCGCGCGGGGCACGGCGGTGATGATGTCGTCCGACAGCGAGGAGACATAGGGGATCAGCATGATGCCCATGACGATGCCGGCGGTGAGCACGCTCTGCGCCTGGATGAAGCTGGCATAGTTGCCGGTGACGAGGCCGTTCAGCTCGGCGGAGAGATCGCGCAGGAACGGGCCGACCGTCACGAGGGCGAAGAAGCCGTAGACGATGGTCGGGATGCCGGCGAGCACTTCCAGCAGCGGCTTTGCCACCGAGCGCACGGTGCGCGAGGCGTATTCCGACATGTAGACGGCGGCGAAGAGGCCGACGGGCACGGCGACCAGCATGGCGACGAAGCCGATATAGAGCGTGCCGGCGAGCAGCGGGATCAGGCCGAACTGGCCGGAGGAGCCGCTCGCGCCGGCGGCGGCGAAGCGCGGGTCCCAGACCGTGCCGAAGAAGAATTCCCAGGCCGGCACGGCGTTGAAGAAATGCACGGCTTCCGTCGCCATGGAGGCGACGATGCCGACCGTCGTCAGGATGGCGATGGAGGACGCGCCGACGAGGCCGGCCAGCATGACGCCCTCGACGCGGTTGCGGGCGCGGAAGCGCGGCGCGACGGCGCGGCAGGAAAGGACGGCGCCGGCGAGCGCGGCGGCGATGGCGACGATCGACAGGAGGATGCGGCTCGCCTTCGTCATGCGGTTGAGGTCGTCGGCGGCCGTCAGCATGTAGGGCGCCGGATCGGCGGCGAGCGGCACGCCCCGGGCGCCGAGCACGCCGCGGGCGACTGAAGCGTCCCTGAACAGCGCCTCGCGCTCGTCCGGCGTCAGCACCGTCAGGCCGCGGGAGATCGCGCCGATCATGTTGTAGCCGAGGTTCCGCTCGGCCTGCGACGTCGCCTTGACCGCCTCGGGGAAGCCGTCGCGGATGGTCGAGCCGATATAGATCGGGCTTGCGACAACCCAGACCAGCAGCACGACGACGGCGGGGAGCACGGACCAGATGGCGACGAAGGAACCGTAATAGCCCGGACGGGAATGCAGGCTGGATAGCCGGCCGCCGGCAAGCGCGCTGGCGCGCCGGCTCCCGAACAGGTAGCCCGCCACGCCGATCGCGGCGATGACGAGCAGGAGAAGCGATATACTCATCTGGAAAATTCTCCCGGCGGGATCATCCACGGAGCCTTTCATGACATGGGCGAAGCATGGGGCGGAGCCGCCCGGAAGGAGGCCGGCGCGATTGCCCGCGCCGGCCCTGACCGATCACATGATCCGGCCGTCGACGAAGGCCTTGCGGATCTCCTCGCGCTCGGCGTCGGGAGCCGCGACGAGGCCGTATTCGGCAAGCGGGGAATCCGGGCCGATCATGTCGTCGCTGGTGAAGAACTCGACATAGTCCTTGAGGCCCGGGATGACGCCGAGATGCGCCTTCTTGACGTAGAAGAACAGCGGGCGGGAAACCGGGTACTCGCCCGAGGCGATCGTCTCGGTCGAGGGCACCACGCCGTTGACGGTGGCGACCTTCAGCTTGTCGGCGTTGTTCTCGTAGAAGGACAGGCCGAAGACGCCGATGCCCGACTTGTTGGCGGCGATGCGGGCCAGCGTTTCGGTATAGTCGCCGTCGATATCGACGGCCAGGCCGTCCTTGCGCACCGCGACGCATTTGGCGTGCTGTTCCTTCTCGTCCGCGACGGCCGCCTTGATGACGTTCTCAGCGCCCGAGGCCTTGCAGCCCTCGGCGAGGATCTTCTCCTCGAAGACTTCGCGCGTGCCGTGCTTCTCGCCCGGGATATAGGCGGCGATCTCGGTGTCCGGCAGGTCCTTGTCGACGTCCGACCACTTCCTGTAGGGGTTGGCGACGAGCTTGCCGTCGACGACGACCTCGGCGGCGAGCGCGAGGTAAAGGTCCTTCGGCTCGAGCTTCAGGTCGGCATTGCCGGCATCGGTGGCGAAGACGATGCCGTCATAGCCGATCTTCACTTCCTGGATCTCGGTCACGCCGGCGGCCTTGCAGGCCTCCACTTCGCTGTCCTTGATCGGGCGCGAGGAATTGGCGATGTCGATGGTGTCCGGGCCGACGCCCTTGCAGAATTCCTTCAGGCCGCCCGAGGAGCCGCCGGATTCGACGATCGGCGTCTTGAAGTCGGGGAAGGTCTCGCCGAACGTCTCGGCGACGATCTTGGCATAGGGAAGAACGGTGGAGGAGCCGGCGATCTGGACCTGGTCGCGCGCAACGGCAGCGCCCGCGAAGGCGGCGGAGGCAACCAGCGCCGCGACGGTGAGCTTAAGAGATTTCATCAGGGTTCTCCCGAAGAGGACAGTTGGGGTGCGCTGTTCAGCGCGCTTCGCCGATGACCGGCGGCTCTTGTCTATCCCCCGGACGCCTCTTCTTTTATGTCGGTTTGACGAAACATTTGTGACAGGCCAAGCCGCTGAAATAACGTTGTTATTTCGGATGAAGCGACGAAAGCGGCGGGCTTTGTGTCAGAACTTGACGGTAAAGACCGTGCCCTTGCCCAGCTCGGACCGGACCACGAGGCGCGCCTTGTGGCGGGTGACGATGTGCTTGACGATGGCAAGGCCGAGGCCCGTGCCCTTCTTCGAGCGGCTCGCCTCGACATTGACCCGGTAGAAGCGCTCGGTGATGCGCGGCACGTGCTCGGGCGGGATGCCGGGGCCGTAGTCGGTGACGGAGAGCTCGACGGGCGTGTCCCCGCCGCCGGACAGCACGACCTCCACCCGCTTGCCGTCCTGGCCGTATTTGCAGGCGTTCTCGATGAGGTTCTCGAAGACCTCGACCAGCTCGTCGCGGTCGCCGGGCACCGTGACCGGATGCTCCGGCAGGGTGAGCGCGATCTCGACGCCGAGATCGCGCGCCAGCGGCTGCAGGCCGTCGCGCACATGGCCGAGCAGCGGCACGAGGTCGACGCTCCGGTCCGGCGCGAGGTTCGAGCGCAGCTCGTGGCGGGAGAGCGAGAGGAGGTCGTCGACGAGGCGGCTCATGCGCGTCGCCTGCTCGTGCATGATGGCGAGGAAGCGCTCGTGGGCCTTGGGGTCGTTCCGCGCCGGCCCCTGCAGCGTCTCGATGAAGCCGCGCAGCGAGGCGAGCGGCGTGCGCAGCTCGTGGCTGGCATTGGCGACGAAGTCGGCGCGCATGCGGTCGATGCGGTGGGCCTGCGAGACGTCGCGGAAGGTCAGCAGCCAGAGCGGCTCGGCCGTGGGGCCGGCGAGCGGGGCGACGCGCACGACATGGACGGTCTCGGAGGGCAGCCGCTCGGCGTGCTCGGTCTCGCGCGGCTCGCCGGAGCCGAGCGCGTCGCGCACCATGTCGAGGATGCCGGGCGCGCGGATGCGGCCGGCAAGGTCGGCGCCCGGCGGGATCGGGCCGAAAAGGGCTTGCGCCGCGCGGTTCTGCAGCTTCACCGTCTGGCGCGCCGACAGGAGCAGGGCGGGCGCGTCGAGCGCGTCGAGGACGGCGGCGACCGCGGCCAGGTCGTCGCCCGGCGGCGCGGGCGCGGCGACGGGTGCGGCGGCCGTCCTTGCGGCCCCGGCGGCGCGCCGTTCCGTGCGCATCAGGCCGGCGATGACCAGAAGCAGGACGGCGAAGGACACCCAGCCGAGATGCAGGCCGGAAAGCCACATCATGAAGCCGACGAAGACGGCCGAGGCGATGAGAACCCGCTCGCCCCACAGTTGCGCCGCCAGCCAGCCGAAGCCCGTGCGCTGATCCGCCACCGCCACCCATTCCCTTGCAAGCATCGCGTCCTCCGCGGCCTCCATCGATTCGCGATGGATAGCGCGGCTTCATGACATGTTTTCCACGGCCCGCTTGAATTCGCAATGCGCTTGGGCCAGCTTCGGGCAACGCGGCATGCGCCGCGCCCCACAGTCGAAGGAGTGGACGATGGCGGAAAAGGCCGAAAACCGGGCGGTGGACCTGGAGATCCATGGCAAGAAGCGGGTGTTCGACATCGACGATCCCGTGCTTCCCGACTGGATCGAGGAGAAGGCCTTCGGCTCCGGCGACTATCCCTATGACAAGAAGCTCGCCAACAAGGACTACGAGAAGACGCTGAAGCTGCTGCAGATCGAGCTGGTCAAGGTGCAGTTCTGGCAGCAGAAGACGGGAAAACGCATCATGGCCGTGTTCGAGGGGCGGGATGCGGCCGGCAAGGGCGGCGCGATCCACGCCACCATGTCCTACATGAACCCGCGCTCCGCCCGCATCGTCGCGCTGACCAAGCCGACCGGGACCGAGCAGGGCCAATGGTATTTCCAGCGCTATGTCGCGACCTTCCCGACGGCGGGCGAATTCGTGCTGTTCGACCGCTCCTGGTACAACCGGGCCGGCGTCGAGCCGGTCATGGGCTTCTGCACGCCGGAGCAATACGAGAAATTCCTCAAGGAGACGCCGCGCTTCGAGAAGATGATCGTCTCGGACGACATCCATCTCTTCAAGTTCTGGCTCGATATCGGCCGCGAGATGCAGCTCAAGCGCTTCCACGACCGCCGGCACGATCCGCTGAAGATCTGGAAGCTCTCGCCGATGGACATCGCGGCGCTCAACAAATGGGGCGACTATTCCGACAAGCGCGACCGCATGCTCAAGGAGACCCACACGGACAACGCGCCCTGGACGGTGATCCGCGCCAACGACAAGCGCCGCGCACGCATCAACCTCATCCGCCATATCCTCACGACGCTCGACTACGAGGGCAAGGACAAGCAGGCCATCGGCACGGTCGACGACAAGATCGTCGGC
The DNA here is from genome assembly GCA_039812945.1 of Shinella sp. Lineage (GTDB taxonomy): Bacteria > Pseudomonadota > Alphaproteobacteria > Rhizobiales > Rhizobiaceae > Shinella. The sequence goes on along the minus strand of JBDHSZ010000075.1, from coordinate 232 downwards.
TCGGGGCCGGGCTTCCTCAAATAGCGAGCGAGCGGCTTATTCTCCCGGCAGGACACGGACGGCGAAAAGGTTCACGCCGCCGTTTCCACCGGTGATATCACTGTTGAGCAGCAGGTGGCCGGCCGCGCTCGGCGAAAGCGATCGGTCGAATTCCACCTGGAACAGGATATCGGTGCGCTCAGAGACGGTGAAGCGGTGACGTCCGCAGCCGCCCATGGTGGAGAAGTCGCAT